>CACXCB010000221.1 GCA_902766005.1 uncultured Erysipelotrichaceae bacterium
CTGGCTTATAATTTCGTGTGTGGTCTGCGAAACTACAACGAAAGAATAAGAGGAGGTTTTTATCATGGCATACACCGATGACTTGCATAGTCTATCACACACGAAATGGAATTGTAAGTACCATATCGTATTTGCGCCGAAATTCCGCAGGAAAGAATTTTATGAAGCCAGGAGGCTGGATGTCGGACAGATGCTCAGGCAGCTGTGCGACTGGAAGGGTGTTAATATAATAGAGGCTGAGGTATGCCAGGACCATGTGCACATGCTTGTCGAGATACCGCCGAAAATGAGCGTGTCAGGCTTCGTGGGATACCTGAAAGGCAAAAGCAGCCAGATGATATTTGAGAAGCGGACAAACGCGCGGTTCAAATACCGCAACAGGAGCTTCTGGTGCCGAGGATATTATGTTGACACCGTGGAAAAGAACACAAAGAAGATACAGGAATACATACAGAACCAGCTGAAAGAAGACAAGTAAGCAGAGCAGCTGGAACTCGAGTTGGAAGACCCGTTTACGGGTAAGAAGAAATAGTATGCTCGCGCAGACCACATTTGCGCTGTAAAGCGCCGCTCTGAGAGCAGGGCTTTGCCCGCATAAGAAAAA
Source organism: uncultured Erysipelotrichaceae bacterium (assembly GCA_902766005.1). Classification (GTDB taxonomy): domain Bacteria; phylum Bacillota_I; class Bacilli_A; order Erysipelotrichales; family Erysipelotrichaceae; genus Bulleidia. The sequence continues at coordinate 605 of CACXCB010000221.1, forward strand.
CCACCGGCTCAGCCGGTGGATATTTATTGCTGTCTTTAAAGAGACCTAAGACTTAATACATTGAATTTATTATAGGCGGGTGATATATTGATTTTGAGGTTTATTATAAATATAAAACGGAGATATACTATGGCAAGAATGTGTTCAGTATGCGGTAAAAAAGCAGATACAATGATTCAGACAGGTAATGTTGTCGGTGGATCTGTCATCTGTTGGAAGTGTTATGAGAAAATCAAAGATTTTTCTTTGAAGAGAACTTTTTCTTCAATAGAAGAATTGGAAGAGAATGAAAAGAAAGTCATGGAAGAATTAAATGAGAATCATTTCCCGGAAGATGTCATCCATGATTATCAGATGCATTATGCATATCTCAAAAATCCACAGGCTATTCAGGATTTTGAACCAATCATGATCACCACAACACCGGAATTTTCAGGATACAGAATCAAGGAATACAAAGGAATTGTTTCAGGCGAAGTCGTGTTGGGAACAGGTATGTTTTCCGGGTTTGAAGCAGGTATTGCGGATACACTTGGTGCAGAGGCATCGGGGTATGGAATGAAGGTGGATGCTGCACAAAATGAAGCCGCAAGAAGAGCGATGAAAGAAACTGAACGAAAAGGTGGAAATGCGATAGTCGGGGCAAAGCTTGACCTGGAGGCATTTACAAGAGATCTGATTTGTGTCATGGTGAGCGGAACTGCGGTTGTAATTGAAAAGGAGGAAGGATAGTCTTCCTCCTTTTTGTAACGAAAACCTCGGATAATCCGGTGAGTCTCTGCCAACTGCAAATATAAAATAGAAGAAGAATGACAGAGACACTTACATTATTACACAATATGGAATTGTAATTACCATGTTGTTTTCTTACCGAAATACAGAAGAAAGGAATTTTACGGAAAAAGACTGGAGATGCTAAGGGAATTATGCAAATGGAGGAGAGTGAAAATAATCGAAGCGGAAGTATGCCCTGAGCATATACTTTTTGAGATAGTGCCAAAGTACAGTATTTCTTCAATTACATGCTCTTGTTGAGAGAAAACCAGAGTGATGATATAATTGTGTTAGTTAAAACTAACTGCAAATACAGGAAAATGATATGAAATGGTGGATTATATTGATTGAAATGGCAGCGTTTGCGGGCATCTTTACGATAGAGATTTTTGTGTACTATCGGGGAGATCGCAAATACAGTGCTGCAAGCATTCATAACTATCCTCCCGAAATACAGGAGGAATATTTCAAAACACACGAAAGAATGGATGTTTCCTATGCATCCAAAAATGTAATTCTGACAAAAGGATTCGGTATACTGCTTTTTACTGTGATTCTGTTTGTCTGTTCCATAATAGCCGGTGCCAGAACATTCAGGGAAGGTTTCTTTCTGGCTTTTGGATTAATGGCATGGATTGGGTATTGTTTGCCAATCTGCCGATGTTTCGTCTTGAGGGAACGGAACATATGAGAGTGATTTTGGAAATACATTTATGTATCAACATGCCATAAAAGCACCGGATGAAATGCGGAGCCTGCATCATCAGTTCTATACGCTGTTAAATAAGGAGAACAAAGACATGATCAAAATGGCAAACCTAAATGAAGAAGAAATAAAAACAATATCGAAAAAGATTGCGGATGCCTTCTATGATTATTCATATAATCCGGAGGATGAAGGATTAATCAAATTTATTCGTACAAGAGAGGATATGTTTACTTATATTCATGCAATTGTTCTTGCCTCTTATAAAAGCGGCATGTTGTATAGTACTTCAGAAAGACAGGAGGGTTATCTGATCCTGAGTGGGGAAGGATGCGGATCGATTGGCTTTGCGGATGGCATGAAGACGATCTTTGCGGAGAAGAAAGCACTTGGCGGATATAAGAATATGAAGAAATTTATTCAAGCATGTTTTTCGGAAGGAAATACCATTGAAACCAGAATGCGTAAGGCAAAAAGAAAATTCATCCGTATTGAAGTGTTTGTGGTAAATAAGGAATACCAGAAACAGGGATTTATGAAGAAGATGCTTGAATATGTATATGCTATGGCTGATGAAAAGAAAGTTCCTGTGATTCTGGATACGGATGATAAGGATAAATGTGACAGATATGTACATCTCGGCATGAAAATTGACAGGATTCGTACATGCTCAGAAAAGTTTCATATGTATGATCTGATCCGTGAACCGGAATAATTAGAGAAGGCAATGAATATACATTTTGCATTCTGATGGAATGGAATAAAAACTCTGCATAATGCAGAGCTTTTATGTTCTGATATCAAACTTGTTTGTAAAGTTCTTTACAAATACGTTTTTAAATACATTGCGAGGAAATCCTCGCAATATATGGAACAGGTATTAATCCTGATGTATCTGTGCTTTTTTCATCATGGCCAAAAGACCGCCGAACATCCAGATATTACCGATGCTGATCCAGCCTGCAGTGATCCCGTTTACAAATGCAGAATTGCCCGCAAAGTTAAGCAAGAATGTAAAGCCCATGCCTACCGGCAAAGAGAAAATCCAGCACCATTTTGGATATGGTGTAAATCCTTTCGCAAATGCTGAGATTTGTGCAATGCTTTGAATGATAAAAAAGATAAGCAATGCAATGATTCCGGGCAACAGGAAATACAAACCGTACTTTACACAAAGATCCAGTGCCCTTTCCGGAGCCAGCTCATGTAAATACTTGTATACGAATACGGCTGCAAGACATGGTACATGTACCCCACAACCACCGAAAGCAATATAGCCTAACACCCCGGATCTAAACATATGGGCATATTTTTGTGAGTACGGGGCAATCAGCCTGTACACCCCGAAATAACAAAGTCCTTCTAAAGGAATGCCGATGAATCCCAAAATGGCTGATATAAAGATCCTGGTGTCTGACAGTGTCAAATAGCTGGAAAGTGTGTATTCCATGCCGGAAAGATTCTCATCCATGACACCCCATCCTAAAAGAAGATCACCGATCAGAACCATGATCCCGGCGAATAAGCCGATCAGAAACAGTTTGCGGATACGTCCCCAGTCAAGATCAGTGCCTATACCGATATTGTTATATGTACGCATATTCTTCTCCTTATTAGCATAAACTAACTAATAGTATATCACTTCTGCTTTGTATTACGGATGGGAAAAGAAGAATTATGTTTTGAATGATATTGACACGGTGTCAGAATAGAACTATACTATGTATACTGACACGATGTCAGAACGTACAACAGAAGGAGTTACATATGCCTAAAGGATCACCGGAGCGTACCGCTGCAAGAAAAGATGAAATTGTGAAAGCCTGTGAAAAGCTGTATCAGACAATGAGCTTTAAAGAAATCACATTAAAAGAAATCGGAGATGTCACATCTTTTTCCAGGCCGACGATCTATAACTACTATCAGACAAAGGAAGAAATATTTCTTGCTCTGTACACATTGGAATATGATCGCTGGAATGAAGATCTGGAAAAGATTATTTCTGAAAATGAAAAACTTACCCGACAACAGATCGCAGAACAGATCGCTCAATCATTACAGAAAAGGGCACAGTTGTTAAAACTGTTGGCAATGAACAACTATGACATGGAAGAAAACAGCAGGAAGGAACTGCTTGCAGATTTCAAAACTGCTTATGGAAAATCCATGAAAAATGTAAAGCATATTCTGGATAAGTTCTGTCCGGATATGAATGACACAGAAAAACAGAGCTTCATCTATGTGTTCTTCCCGTTTATGTTTGGAATATATCCATACACTGCCGTAACAGACAAGCAAAAAAAGGCAATGGATGATGCACAGGTGGATTATGTATATCAGACAATTTATGAAATCTCATATAACTGTCTGATGAGATTATTGGAAAAATAAAAAAGGAGATTTGTGAAATGAGTGGAAAAGTATTAGTAGCAGTATTTTCGGCAAGCGGTGTGACAAAACGGGAAGGACAGCAAATCGCTGAAATCAGTGGTGGAGATTTCTTTGAGATTGTTCCGGAAGAAATTTATACATCCAAAGATCTGGACTGGAATGACAGTAAAAGCAGAAGCAGTGTGGAAATGAATGATCCTGCTGCAAGACCTGCAATCCTGAACAAAGTTGAAAACATTGAGGATTATGAAACAGTGATCATCGGTTTCCCGATCTGGTGGGGCATTGCACCACGTATCATTGATACATTCCTGGAAAGTTATGATTTCTCAGGTAAAACCATTATTCCTTTCTGCACTTCCGGAGGAAGCGGTGTAGGCCGGAGTGATACAGAACTTCACAAATATGTAAATGGGTCTGTAAAATGGGAAAAAGGCGTACAGATCAACCGTGCGAATGAATCGGAAATCAAAAAGTTTTTAGATAAGGTGCTTTAAAGAGAAACGGGAAGATGATGAAAAAAATTTTGACGATGTTTATTGCGGGTACAATGTTTTTCGGAATGACCGCATGCGGAAATAACAGTACATCTTCTGAAATAACAGATGAAGAGGAGATCTCAGTTGAAAACAATTCCTCTGAAGAAGATATGGAAGAAACGACAGAGGAAAATATAACAGAAGAAAAAACGCTGGTTGTTTACTTCTCGGCAACAGGAACGACAAAAGATATTGCTGAAAAGATCGCAAAAATCACTAATGCAGATATCTATGAGATCAAGGCTGCGCAGGAATATACAAGTGAAGATCTCAACTGGCATGATGATAACAGCCGTACTACACATGAACAGAATGATCCTACAATACGTCCTGAAATCGGCAGTGATCCTGTATCTTTGGAAGGGTATTCTACAATCTATATCGGTCATCCGATCTGGTGGGGTGAAGAACCAAGAATTATGGATACCTTTGTAGAGAGTTACAACTTTGACGGTATTACGATGATTCCGTTTTGTACATCGGGAAGCAGCGGAATAGGAAACAGCGGTAAAAACCTGGAGAAAAATGCAGGGAGCGGAAACTGGCTTGATGGACATCGGTTTGGTTCCGGTGCAACAGAAGAAGAGATTCAATCATGGATTGATGGATTACAGTAATTCAAGGAGAGAAAATGAAAATTACAATTCTGATGGGAAGTCCGAATAAGAAAGGCTCTACAGCTATTCTTGCAGAAGAATTCAAAAGAGGTGCAGAAGAGGCAGGACATACATGTGAAATGATTGATGTATGCCATGCGAATGTTCATCCATGTACAGGTTGTATTTATTGCGGATATGAAGGACCTTGTGCACAAAAGGATGACATGGAATATATTCGTAAAACATTATTACAGTCGGATATGGTTGTCTTTGCGACACCGCTCTATTATTACGGCATGAGTGCACAGTTAAAAACAGTAGTGGACAGATTCTGTGCACTTAACAGCAGTCTTAACGGCAGACATCTCAAATCTGCATTATTAACCGTTGCATGGAACGCAGATGACTGGACATTTGAAGCTCTGACCGCACATTATAAGACACTTGTCCGTTATATCAATTTTGAAGATATGGGAATGATTCTCGGTTATGGATGCGGAACACCATCCATGAC
>CACXCB010000222.1 GCA_902766005.1 uncultured Erysipelotrichaceae bacterium
ATATTACTTGTAGATCAGGATATTTGGAATATAGAAGACGATTTCATTCCATCCCCTGCAGGGGATGGAATGAAAATCGGCTTTTCCGCCCACCGGACGGGGTTCCTGCCTGATCTTCTCTTTCTAGGCAGACTGTTTTACACCCGTCTGCCAGGGTGTTGAGTCCATTGCGTATAATACTGTTGAACAGGATACGTAGATAAGTGCTTTGTTCTCCTGCGGCATCTCTGGATGACTTTATTGTTTAATAATATCTTCTAACATTGGCTCAATACCTTCGTCTAAAAGATTCTCTACAATGTGTTGTGCATAGAATCTATTAACATCCCATGCCACGTACCTTAATATTGTTGCCGCTACCTCTTTTACAACAAATGAAAAATTCTCTTTTATAATTTTTTCTGAAAACCTTGCGAATGCATCATATGAATCAAATGATTTACATATCCCTCTAAAAGAGCTTTCTATCGATTGAATTATATGTTGCGCATTATCTTCATTTGTTTTCATAAATGAAATTAATACTTCAGAATAGCCTGGCTTTTCAGAAAGTAAAAATTTGCTTAGCTGATCTGCATTCATATCATAAATATAACTTTCAACATATTCATCATAAACATGATTCTGTATTTTTCTATTAATTTGTTCAATACGGTTCTCCTGATTATGATATGCAACTGATTTTTCGAAAAATATCATTAACTGTCCAGCATCGGCATAACGATACGCAGCATCAGAATTTGTCGCTTTATCTGCAACGCTTCTATAAATATGATTTGAATTTCTTGGATCACTATTCATGATAAAATTAATGATTCTTCCTAAAGAATAAACATCACTACGTTTGTCTGCGTCACGAAGCATCATAAATTGCTCGGGTGCACAGTAGTTATATTGACCTACACCTTTAGTTAAAAAAGTATTATGAGATGTAAGTACATTCAAATCTTTTCCAAGTCCAAAATCCGCAATTTTTAGCATTCCTGAAATAATGAAAATATTATTTGGACTAAGATCTCTGTGAATTACATTTCTTTTATGTACTTCAGTCATTATAAACAACATTTGCCTGATACAATTAAGTTTTATCTCATCTGTCAACTGATTATTTATTACATAATCTTCTAATGTTTTTTCAGCCTGCTCCATAGTGTATGAACAGGAACCTTCATCATAAGAAAAAACCTTAATTATTCCATACAAATCTTGAAGTGATTTAGTTATATAAAATTCACGTTTAAATCTGCTACGTATTCCCTCATTTGCTAGAAAATCATCTTTTAGCTTTTTAATGATAAGCCCCGTGGTTTTTTGCCTGTAAACATTTGCAAAACCACCGCTTCCAATAAGTACAAGATCTTCGCTTCTTTCTATCAGATGATAGTCATTTCCGTTATGGACAATAACATATTGGTCTGCACCAAGAAATCGATTAAACTCTGACAATATTTCTTCTGATTTTTCAGCAGCCTCCACCTCAGTAACACCAAGATCTCCCATGATATATGTTTTCCTTAGTACAATGTTGAAGAAATCGTCCAATCTTCTACCGTTGAACAGATCAACAAGTTTATCGTAGACATAAGCCCATCTTGACGGGAACCCCTGGCCATATACATCCTTATAACTAAACCAATCATTGAAAAAAGACACCAAGTTCGGCCCAGATTTATATGTATAAAAACCAGTAATATCCCCGCAAAATATTTGAGAAATATATTTAAGCGTTCCTTCACTAATCATAAAAACTCCTCTTTAGTCCTGCTTCCCATATTTCTCTTCAAAGAACTTCCATGCGGTCTCGTAATCCTGTTCACGATCGCAGCGATCAAATGGAGCAAAATACTGTATTCTTCTTTCAATAGGACCACCCGGCATAGTATCATCTTTAATTGTTCTTTCAAAAACATACCCTTCGGGAGCATTTTTCATAATACCATCCCAGGGTTCGTCAGCTTGCTTTATCGGTCGTAAAGCATTTTTGTTTTCCCATTCAGGACGAGAAAAACCGACTCCGGTCAGCCCTCGATTATTAGTGAAGACTATACGACCTTTTGCATCATACCAAGTGTCAGCTTCATAAGACTGGAGAACTGGGAATTGAATATTGTAGATAGTAAGCAGTTGCTCCAAGCTCATTCCAAGCGCCATCGATGTAAGAACATCAATTTCTACAAGTGCTTGTCTTCTTGCATAATCTGATCTTAATGGATAGTCATAAACCCAAGATTTATTTAATTTACCAAAATAGTTTGACGTAAGTCTGTGATCTTGTTTCGACCACATCTCATTTTTGAAATCGTCATTCCAATTTTTATTCCATAGTTCGGCATAATCTCGAGTTAGACAGTTAAGCAAAAGGCTTCGAATAACTATGCTACCAATCTGAGGTACGTTCGTCATTAGAGGATACTGTGCTAGAGTATCAAATCTTCCATCACTTTTTCCAGTTGCTTTTATATAATAATCATAGGGTATTGATGATTCATATCCCGCAAATAGAACAAGCCATTTAGCCATAGCAATACCAAATAGCGTGTTTATAAAGCCTGATTTTGGAGCACATATTGCAGGTATCATGGTTCTTTCACCAGATTGATTGAGCATACGTCTTGTTATTATGCGGTACTCATCTGTATATTTAGTCCCCCAAGGTGTAATTGGTACTCTATTCATATATTCATATAAATCACATGCGGGGCTGTAGTTACAACGCTGAACAAATTCCTCCGGCATGGTTTGCAAGTCTATTACATCAAAATCACTTTTAAGTACGCAAACAGTCCTAGATACTTTGAAGAAAGGATTTGCAACTCCAATGTGTGGTCCAGATCGAATATAATCAATTTGAGCTTTTGGAATGTGAACATTCCTCCTTATTGTCCCATCTTTTTGAGCATTAGTTTCATGCCACATATCTGAAGCAAAGACTGAATCTTGAAGATCTCCGAGCTTGAATGGTTGCTCATCAAATCTTTTTAATACATCTACCAGTTGCCGTACGTGCAAGACAGGGAGACGGGCGGCCTCCCAATCATCAGAGCCATCAAATAGTGACGAAAACAGTTTCAGTTCACTCCTTCCGATATGTATAATACGATCCGGATGCCCAGTTAAATTCCAATTGCCATTTTCATCCTTAAATCCCGGAAGAGTTGTATTTTGTTTCTTCTCTGAATAGCAATCTTCCAACGTTGAGGCAGAGAATAAATTTGAAACTGAGTCAAATTCTTTCGTCCCAACATTGCTGTATATATTAATACTGAACGTTGCACGATGAGCTACATCATGAAATAGCATTAATTCATTTTGGAACTGAAAATGATATCGAAGCTTTTTGTATAGGCTTCTTCTTAAACATCCTCCCTTTGGATCGTCATATACCCCTTCTGGATGAAGGAATGCTATTAATGCATTGTCGTTAGCAAACAACCACGCTTGAGGAAGGAAACATTTATAAAGATTTGCTTGCTGTCCTCTAAGATCAATGTAGTTTTGAGATGCATTTAGGAATGCTTGTTCCCCAGAAATGGACTCATATTCTGCAAAATAATTAATTCGCAGCACCGAATCTGACAGTGCAGCATCTCTATGATGTAAAACTTGGTTTGCAGTGAGATTTTTAACAGCAAACATTGGATTTTTATCAGATAAGACACCTTGTTCATTCCAAGATATTTTCACCCATGGCGGATTTCCAATTACCAGATCAAACCCGCCCTTTTCAGCAAACAGATCTGCAAACTCCAACTCCCAATGCATAAACTTATTCTGCTCAGCGATCCTATAAGCAAGATCCAGCCTAGGATTATTCTTTCTCAGCGCAGGAATATCAACGACGCTTCTTTGGTAGTTCAACCCATAGCTTGCGACAATATCGACTGCCATCTGCTCTAATTCTGTCGGGAAAAGAGACATCTGACCTACTCTTGCATGTTGATCAACATTAACAGACGCTATAGTTCCTTCCAGAATCAAGGACATGTCAAAGAAGAACTCACTACGGGAAGGCAGCAAATCCGCTTTATCAATAGGCCAGAACCAGAGAGCACACCAATAGTCCATCGCAAATTTTAATCTTGCGTACGGACCAGCGTTTCTCATATGCTCTGATTTATATAATTCGCTAAGAATCTTATCTTTCTGACGAATCGTGGTATGGGAATCTTCCGCATCGTCCTGATGCCCGAAGATGGATAGACAATCCTTCGTTTTCTGTTCGACTTCTTTTCTCAGATTAACCTGTGCTTCCCAAAGCTCATCAACCACACTTGAAAGACGCAGCAATGTGCCTATATCATTTACGTCATAGGGTGCATTAAACTTCTTGTTCCAGGCGTTCATGGACTTGATGTTGTCCGGCTCAAGTGACTTGATCACCTTATCGGAATAGCTGCACATGCCGGGATCACCGAGAAGGAAATGGTAGATCTGCTTCCTGTGCATCTGATAGTTCTTATCTGCACGTGTGGTTCCAACAGGGATTCTTTCCGGTGCAAGTTCAAACCAGCGCAGGCCTTTTGATGTGGTCGTGAGATTCTCTACACGATACGC
>CACXCB010000223.1 GCA_902766005.1 uncultured Erysipelotrichaceae bacterium
ATAATAAGTATAGACAGAAGCAAAAATAAATAACGAGTAGTAAAAATACTACTAACAGAAAGGAAATAGTAATCATGGCAGATAATAATACAGCCGAAATTGGATTTGAAAAGCAAATATGGGATGCTGCGTGTGTTCTGAGAGGAAATTTAGATGCATCCGAGTATAAGAGTGTTGTTTTGGGTTTGATTTTCCTTAAATACATTTCTGATAGATTTGATGAGAAGTATAAAGCACTCGTTGAAGAAGGAGATGGCTTTGAAGAAGATATTGATGAATATACATCAGAAGGAATTTTCTTTGTACCAGCCGGTGCACGCTGGAGTGAAATAGCAGCAAAGGCACATACGCCTGAAATTGGAACAGTCATTGATGACGCAATGCGTGCTATTGAAAAAGAAAATAAAAGATTAAAAGATATTTTACCAAAGAACTTTGCTCGTCCAGAACTTGATAAAAGAAGACTTGGTGATGTTGTAGATCTTTTTACTAATATTCAAATGATTGAACATGGTAGTGAAAAAGATATTCTTGGTCGTACTTATGAATATTGTTTATCAATGTTTGCTGAACAAGAGGGAAAAAGAGGTGGAGAGTTCTTTACACCTTCCTGTGTCGTTCGTACATTGGTAGAGATATTAAAACCATTCAAGGGACGAGTTTACGATCCTTGTTGCGGTTCAGGTGGTATGTTTGTTCAGTCTGCAAGATTTGTAGAAAACCATAGTGGAAATATCAGCAATATTTCTATTTATGGTCAGGACTCAAATCCTACAACATGGAAAATGGCACAGATGAACCTGGCAATAAGAGGCATTGAACCGGATCTTGGAGAGTTTTCAGCAGATACATTTATGGATGATCGCCATCCGACATTACGTGCAGATTATATTATGGCAAATCCACCTTTTAATCTTTCAGATTGGGGAGCGGATAAATTAAAAGATGATGTTCGTTGGCAGTATGGTATGCCACCAGCAGGAAATGCAAACTTTGCATGGTTACAGCATATGATCTATCACCTTGCGCCAGCAGGACGTATTGGTATGGTCCTTGCAAATGGATCTCTTTCATCACAAACTGGTGGAGAAGGTGATATTCGTAAAAATATTGTGGATGCTGATTTGGTTGAATGTATTATTGCTATGCCTACTCAGTTATTCTATACGACTCAGATTCCAGTATCACTATGGTTTATTAATAAACAGAAGAAACAGGCGGGAAAGACTTTGTTTATTGATGCACGTAAGATGGGCACAATGGTAAGCCGTAAATTACGTGAACTTACTGATGAGGATATACAGAAACTAGCAGACACTTATACATCGTTTGTGGAAGGAAGCTTAGATGATGAAAAAGGTTATTGTGCTGCTGTTGAGACTTCCGAAATCGAGAAGCAGGATTATATACTTACACCAGGTCGTTATGTAGGCATTGAGGAACAGGAAGATGATGGAGAACCTTTCGAAGAAAAGATGGACCGTCTAACATCAGAATTATCCGAAATGTTTGAAAAAAGTCATGAATTAGAGAACGAAATAAGAAATAAGTTAGGAGCAATTGGGTATGAGATCTGAATGGAGGACAAAAAAACTTTTTGAAATTGCAGATTTTAATCCAAGAGAGTCCATTTCAAAAGGTTCTATTGCAAAGAAAGTTGCGATGGACAAGTTGCAACCTTTCTGTAGAGATATTCCATCTTTCGAATATGAAGAATTTAAGGGTGGAACTAAATTTCGAAATGGCGATACAATCATGGCGCGTATCACACCATGTCTTGAAAATGGAAAAACTGCTAAAGTTGATATTTTAGATGCCGATGAAGTTGGTTTTGGATCTACAGAATATATTGTTTTTAGAGCTAAAGAAGGAATAGATGAAGATTGGTTATATTATTTAGTATGTAGTTCTGTAGTTAGAGAACCAGCAATTAAGTCAATGGTTGGTTCATCTGGAAGACAACGTGTGCAAACAGATGTAGTTCAGAATATTGATATTAATGTTCCGCCGCTCGAAGAACAAAAATTAATTGGAGGAATGCTAAAAAATCTTGATGATAAGATAAAACTAAATAATGACATAAATAAGAATTTAGAAGAACAGCTAGAAGCACTTTATAATAAAATGATTCAATCTACAAATACTACTGAAAAAGCTTCTACCGTGGATAAATTCTGTAATATATTCACAGGTAAAAAAAATGCAAATCAATTTGATGAAAATGGCTTGTATATGTTTTTTACCTGTGGTGAAAAAGTACTTCGTATTAATAGCTATATATATGATGGACCAGCGATCATCATATCGGGTAACGGTTCATATACTGGAAGAACATTATTCTATAACGGAAAATTTGATTTATACCAGAGAACCTATGCATGCACCTTAAAAGAGAATATCCCCCAGAATTACATTTTTGGATTATATGCTATATTAAAAATTGCTTTGCATAAAAAAATTTCTGGAGGAACTCATGGTTCTTCTATTCCTTATATTGTTATGAATGATATTGCCAAGTTCGAGTTTAAACTTATCCCAGATGTTTTTGAGGTCTTTTCTTTGCAAGCTAAAGCCATTTTAGATATAGTTCAACACAATAATAATGAAAATGAAACTTTAGCAAATATAAGAGACACTTTATTACCTCAATTAATGTCTGGCAAGCTTGATGTGTCTCAGCTTGATATCTAAGCAGCTAAATTCTTATTTA
>CACXCB010000224.1 GCA_902766005.1 uncultured Erysipelotrichaceae bacterium
TGCAAATCACATTTTCTGTAAACACTCATGGGGTCAGAATCATCCCCGAGTTATCTTATCTATTTTTTTCAGCCACCCCGACTAATTTTGGGGCGCCCAAAAAAGGGAATACTTTGCATATTCCCTTAATTCCATTCTGCTGGTTCATCGCCAATGACTTCACCCATCAATTGCAGGAACTCCCACTCCGAGCGAAAGTTTGTTCTTTTACCGCCTTCAAGCCATTCGATCTGGCCTTGCATTGTAGCATTTTGGTTCTGCTTGATATTTAATGTGAAGGTTGCGATGGATTTATCTTTTTCAGCCATTATTTTTATTCTTTCTTCTTCTCAATAAGAAGATCAAGAATAACAATACAAGGAAGAATCCGCTGCCGAATGCAAATCCGTTTTTCCTCAGCATTTCAATCAGACCTGAGAAGCCTGTCTTAGGCTTGTTGGGGTTTGGATTCTGATTTGGATCAGGTGTTCCCTGAGGTGTCTTGTTGTCATCGATATCAATGATTTCTTCAGGACCGCTCTGAGGTGTCTGGTTATCATCAATATTTTCACCCTGGTTATCATCCGGATTGACTGCCGGATTTTCATTCTGGTTGTTGTCAGGATTGACTGCCGGATTTTCATTGTTTCCACCCTGATTATCCGGATTTACTGTCGGATTTGCCGGATTTGCCGGTGTAGCATTGCCACCCTGGTTCTGGTTGGCATTCTGCTGTTGCTGCTGTTGTTGCTGCTGTTGTTGTTGCTGCTGTTGTTGCTGTTGTTGCGTAATTCTCCTGTAAGTAAACGGGAAGATATTTTGGGTAGAATCAGCTTTTAAGCCTTCGGTTGTGGTAATATTTCTGGCATTGGTTGGTTCCCATCCTTCAATATACTTATAACCGATAACAGGCTTATCGCCTACACTTCCGTAGAATACATCAGGTTCAGCGATTTGCTCGCCGGTATCCGCATCTGTATATGTTGCAGTATACGTTACGATTGTGCCGGGCATTCTGTATGTAGCTACGAAAACTGTATCTTCTTCAATCTTTACTGTGCCTACAAGTTCATCACGATCCTTGCCACTGATATGCCAGCCTTTGAACTGGTATTTGCCGTAATCTTCAGCTACATAAGCGGAAGTATTGAAGTCTGTGCCATACTCTACTTCTGCATTGTCATAGAGCGTAGACGATACTTCATTTCCGCTGGCATCAACATTTCTGACAATCATCTGCACACGATATTTATATCCTGCTCTTGCTGTCATTGTCATGCTGACAAAAGTGATTACCGCAACAAGGAACAGAAGCATTTTCTTCATCTGTTTCATGCCTCTTCCTCCTTTGCATCACGGATACGGATGATTGCGATAAGCAAGAGTACCAATCCGGATACACCAGTAGCGATCAGCCATGGAACCATGCTCAATGGATCAGATGTGTTCGGAGGCCTTCTTGGAGGAGTTCCCGGAGGAGTATTCTGGCTTTCCAGTTCAAGAGCGAAATTCATTCTTAAATCCGCCAATGTATCCTGATAAGCGTTACCCTGTGTTTCACCATCGAGTTCGATGTCGAGAACAACTCTGCCGCTCTGGCCGCTGCCGATATCACCTAATTCAATATAGTCTTCTCTCTTGCTGTTATCCCTTCCATTCTGGCTTTCATCACCTAAAGCGTTTGTAGCTTCATGAAGACCGGTACCTGTGGAATCTTCACCACCGACGGTCATGGAATCATATAATGTTGTTCCTGTACTGTCGCCCGGGCCGTAATATACAAGTCTGTAAGTATATGCACCGCCGTTAGCGATGGAGTTATCTTCAAAGGAGTCCAATACCGTGTTGGTCATCCACCATTTTGTTGAATCTTTGTATGTGTTATTTAAGTTGATGACAAATGTTGCATCATCACCGGGCTGCATATCCTGAATGACATCTGTAAATGAGGCATTTGTGAAGTCATCTACCGGGTCACCATTACCGTTAAATGTGACATTCCATTCTTTTCCGTTAACCGGATAGTGCTCAGCGTTTACCGTTGTCATCATGGAGAATGCCAAGGCAACAGCCGGTATCATATATACTAACTTTTTCATGGCCTTCCTCCTTAATGTGTTACGCCGGTGATCTCATCACCGCTGAATGAAGCTTCTACACCCCATGCACTTCTGATTGCATCTTTAGCGTTATGTGTCTGTACGCCATCAGCTTCAGCTTCTAAGACAAACTGATATCCGTCATATTTGTATGTAGTAGTGATGACTGTTTTTCCGTTTTCATCCTTGGATTCTGTCTGTTTTACAGTATATGGAACTTTATCGGAAATTGTCAGAGTATCCGCAAACGGTGTTAATGTTTCTTCATCAACAGGCAGGATATGTCTGTAATAGAGCACATCTCTTTCTTCTGTATGGCTTGCTTCATCCAAGATCCAGTCCGTATCTGTAAAATGGATTTCAATCAATTCAGGAGACAAGTCTGTAGCTTTCTTGCCATCTGCATCCAGCCAGTACTTTCTGACAGTTACTCTTACATATTCATCAATACCGTTTTCATTCCCGTCACTGCTGGTGTTCTTGACAGAAAGTTTTTCATCGTATGTATGACCTAATACGAGATCTTCTCCTTCAGCTAACATATTGGTTAACAGGATTCCATCACCGGAATACTGCCATTTGCCTTCAAGGTTATCACTCTTCTGATTGACATTGTAGTTTCTTGCACTGACCGGTTTACCGTTTTCCAATAATGTGATACCAATATGTCTCATGTTAAACTGAGAAGTATATGTATCCGAGAAATAGGTTAATGCAGCTCTTGCACCGCCTACTGTAGTAAATAACAGTAATCCAATAGCCACAACAAGTAATGCCAGTGTGCTCTTAGGCATCTTCATCTTTTTCTTTGCCATTATTCTGCCTCCTCAACTTGCAATGGTTTGGAGAAATCAGGATTTCCTTTTTCATCCACTGCAGCAGTTGCTTCATAAACGACAATGACATTGAAGTTGTCGCCCTTTTCGATTTTTACTCCCTCAGGAATCTTATATTGAATGTCAACAATAAACGGTCTAGCAGTCGAGAGTGTTTTTTTACTTAAAGGAGTATCATAGTACCACCAACCATCCTGGCCATCATACCATGTTCCGTCATAGACTGTCCCCTCATATTCTTCAGGGCCATTATCATATACAACTTCCATACCCGGAAGATTTGTCGGATAGAAAGCTTTGGCACGTACATAGACATTATCAGGTCCGTCTTTAATGCTAATGTTTACTATTTTCTTCAAATTTTCTACTTTTTCTTCAATTGTTGTTCTGTGTCCCAGGTGGATGGGCATTCCGCCTGCTGCAGATACATACGTTGTAAAGTAAGCCATTGCGCCTTGCAGTGTCAGGCCTAATACCATCACAATGGCGAGGATGGTCAGTATAATATTTTTCTTTTTCATACGTTATTCCTCCTCACGCCATTTTAATTCATTATCAACCAACCAATCGCTTGAGCCATTTTCTTTAAAGTCTGCAGTGAAATGGTTTTCAATTCCGAAGCCGTTTGTTCCGTTTTTGTCATATTTGTTGTTGAAAGGATCCGGAATTACATATGGATCATGGTTTGGCTGTGCTGTAAGCACCTCAATGACACGCTCACCGGTTTCACCTTCAGTCATTGCATATCCTGCTCCGCTGTAGACTTCTGTGACTTCCACTCTGGATCCTACCGGAATGCAGTTCTTCAAAGAAACAGACATTGTATCAGAAGAATTCTCATCGAAGGTTAAGCTGACAACGTTGGAGTATTTTACCTCTCCGTTCTTTGTTGCTTTGACTTCGAAGATGAATGTTACTGGAGAACTGTTTTCCCATTTATCAATATGCTTGGTAATTGTGATACCCTCAAGTCTATCAACTCTTTCCGGCTTCAGCTTGATTGTGACATCATTCTTCCATGTTCCGGCTGTGGAGAGTGCTGTACCATCTACATCACCTGTACTTGGCAGGGATACCAATACCGGTGTGAAGGAATATTTGTAATCATTGGATTCATAGTAAGTAACAAGCTTGCCGTTAACTTCTTCATAGTATGGATCCATATCACCATGAGCAATGACCAGATATAATCCTGCAGGCATTTCTGTCAGTTTTTCCTGCTTTGTGAATGTCTGCTTTTCTGCGCCGAGTTCTTCGATAACTTTGGCTGCAGCCTGCTGGGCAATATCGTCGTATGAGGCGGCTTTCAGCTTTGTCAAGCCTTCATATGTGGAGATATCATATTCTGTCCCATCCTCACTGTTGGTGAATGTGACTCCCTCAGCAAGCTTATAGCTAAAAGTGTCGTACTTTTCATCAGCGATTGTTCCGGCAATCTGATATACATCGTAGATAATTGCCTTATCTCCTGTCATGGAATCAATATCCTTTTGGTATTCTTCATCCGATGCGGACACAATGGTCAGTGACTTATTATCTTCTTCTAAGTCAACCGCTTTTGCATGCCCATATGCAGAACCGGCGGCAACAATGCATGCAGCGGCTATCCCCAAAGCTTTTGCATGCTTCCACTTCAATCTCATAACTTTATCCTCCTTGGCATTATGCCTCATCTTTTTTCGTCTTTTTCTTTCTGGTTGTGAATAATAACCAGAGCAACGCGATAAACAGCATCGGTGTTGCAACTAACGGTGCAACGTAAACAGTCTGTATCTGCATGGCATCTGCAGTAACATTTGCATTGCCAAGTGCATTCTCTGTTCTATGGCCTCTGACAAGAAGCCTGTGTGTATTAATGCCATAAGGAGTACATGTAACCAATGTACAGTAATCCTGGCCGTCTTCGATCTGCAAGTTTGATAAATCCGTCGGTTCGACAACACGGATCTGATCTACTTCATATGTTAATGTTCTGTTCATGACAGATAAGGTGAAGGTATCCCCTTCCACCAGTTTATCTATATCCGTAAACAGTTTGGCACTGGGAAGTCCTCTGTGCCCTGAAACAACACAATGAGACCCTTCTCCGCCTACAGGCAAAGATGTTCCTGCAATATGTCCTATGGCAATCTGTAATACAGATTCATCTGTTCCGTGATAGATAGGCAATGTAATAGAGATCTTAGGAATATCGATATATCCCATGATACTGTTATCTGCAATACTCAGCAGATTGAAATATCTTTCTTCCTCTTCCTCTGTCATTGTCCATATAACACCTGTTTCAGACAATTCCTGATTATATGCTTCAGCTTCACCGATGATTCTGTCATATTCTTCCTGATCCAGATTCGCAACTGCGCTCATGTAAGATGCAACAGCTCTGGTTTGGTGGAAACTGTTCCACCAGTCAGCAAACGAAGGATAACCAAGTATCGCTATTCCTAATAGCAGGATACCCACAAGAACCATGTTGACCATTCTGTCATTTTTTTTCTTCTTTAGTTTTTTTTCTATCTTATCTTCATTCATGAACCCCTGTCCTTATGATTCTAAAGGTATTTGGCTATTTGATTGTCTTCCACCTTGATGGTATAAGTGCTTATAATTATACACCTTCAGTCACACAAAAATAAGCTGAAACTCCCTTTTCTGCTTTAAGTATACACCCAAGCCAATCAACAAATCCGTCAATATTAATCCAAGATAGGTGTTGGCACTTATATTGTAAGGATGTATTATATTCATATATATAAACATCCACTTTAAAATTACCACGCTTAAGTGTGAATTTCAAGGATAATATTCTATTTAGATGCATTAAATTTATCCCATTTCAAAAAACGTATATCATTTAAAAACAGAATGATTTTCACTTGAAAATGCAACCTTTTTTTGATTCAAAATTTTTATAAATGTCATCATGTTATAATAGTTTCAGGAGACAATTCATATGATTGACGAAAACAGAAAAAAGAATTTATTTTTAAACATTCAAAAGCTGCAGGCTTATCATGAATTACAAAATGAAATGGGAAGATTGACTGCAGCATTTAACTTTCATCAGAAAGATAAGGTACTTTCATTCTTTGCATTGGATCTTTCCGATGTCGCAATTGAATATGCAGATGAAGGTTTATTTGAAGGAAGAGAAGCCGTAGAAGCTTGCATTGATATTCTCTTGGGTGAACCTTTAAAAGAAGGTGAAATGTTAGATATGCAGTTAACTACACCGATGATTGAAGTGGCTGATGATTTACAAACTGCTAAGTGTCTTTGGTGGTGTCCGGGAGCAGGATCTCTTGTCCAAGAAGGAAAAGATCCCCAGGCTATATGGGCCTGGGGACAGGTAGCAGTTGATTTTATTCATATTAATGATTCCTGGAAAGTATGGCATTTGCATTATTTCCGTTTTATCAAGTGTGATTATCACAAAGGATGGGTTGATGATACCACAATGATTCATCGTCCGAATACTGCTTTGCATCCTTTATCAAAACCAACCACATACCATAATCCATATTCTCCTAACAGTGTACGCGAAGGTCTCCCTTCCATGCCCCTTCCTTATGAGACTTATACAGAAGAAGACAGATTCTGGGAATTAAACAGGAATAAGGAATAAGAGTATGTTTGATATCAGAGAGTGTGATTTAGATCTTTTAACAGAAGAAGAATTCGATCAATTGGAAGCAGAAGTTAACAGATTGATTTCTGTATGGAAAATACAGAATCTCAGAGGAAATGCCGTTATCTTCCATGATGATCAGCATATTGGTGAAAAAAGAAGAGAGTTAAATTCTGTGAAGCATCCTTCTGTTGATGTTGAAGCATTGTATGCATTCCGTAATAAACCTGTCGTAGATAATCTGTCAGGGAATATGCTTGCTCACCCTATCACTACACCGGTGATTGAGGTGAACAAAGAAAACAATAAAGCCAGAGGCGTATGGTGGTCAATAGGCATAGAGGGCTTATCCAAGTTTCAGGAGATTCCTGTGCCGATTGTTTCCATCGGAATGGTTCCCGGTGCACATATTGTTGAAGATAATGAATGGAGAATTCTTTGGGGAGCATGGCAGAGGACAACCAAGAATGATTACCATGCAGGGTGGATAAACAATATGATACCGACGAATACAAGACCTCCTTTAACTCCTGAGCAAGACCGTGCAATGTTAGGAAAATATGCCTATCAAAAGGATGAACTCAGAAAACCGGTTCCGGAACCACCTCGTAAGGACACCTGGGAACAATTCCCGGATGAAACGGATCAAAGCTGGTTAACCGTTAACCTTGTAAAATGAATGACCACATCTCTGAAAGGGATGTGGTTTTTCATGGGTAGTTCCTCTGGCTATTTATAGAATAGCTGTAATATATACAATTGTCACGAAACCTGTGGTTTACTTTCTTGATTCAAGTGATTCCTTGACACTCCCCATGCCTAAAGGCAGGGGATTCTTGCTTCAACCACCACTGCTTGGATATTTCCAAGTCTTACACGATGTCCACAA
>CACXCB010000225.1 GCA_902766005.1 uncultured Erysipelotrichaceae bacterium
CTGGAAAGTATCCATGAAATAACGAAAAAATGCGATGAAAGGTTAAAAGAATATAATAATAGGCTGGATGAAATAATTAAAGAACTGAGTGAGATAAGTAAAATTTATAGTTTTTCTGACACATTTAAAATTATATTTAAAAGGAAAAAAGCTGCATATAAAGTAGTGGTTAAAGATGATGATGAACCGAACTCATTTGGATATGGTCTCCAGCTCATAATTTGTTGTATAACGGCTTTGATAACAACAATGCTAGCTGTATTAAGTGGCCTGTTTGGATTGTCATTATGTGGTGGTATTGTATATGGCATTTTTTACTTAATAGGCAAAGAACAACTTGCAGAGAATATATATCATGGTTTAGGTTGGTTTATTATAGGTGCAGGTGAATTATGTGTGATTATTATTCCTCCAATTTCATTGCTGTATTGGACTTTTGGCTTTCTTATGGATATAGTGAAAGCCAAAAACTGGGCAAGTCTAATAGGCTATTGTGCCGGTGGAAGTATATTTTACCCCATAGCAGGCTGGTTATATTATGAGGTAATTACTGGTACTATCATGTTCGAACGAATAAAACAGCTATTTTGACATATTTTTAGTATTACTAAAAAGTGCTCTTCGGTACGTGTTATAATATGGCTGTATAAAATATAAGAAATTATCCTTTGGAGGATTTGGCATGGATAAACCAAGACTATACACAGGCATAGCATTACTGGCTGTATGGGGCGTTTTTTCATATAGCATTGGGGCTTTTGGGGAAAACACAAGCCCAACCACAGCCAAGCAGACTGTTCCGGTTGTAAATAGCGCGGTACAAGCTGATGCAGATAAACCGTCAGTTCAAAAGAATACTGAGAAAAAGCCACGGAGCACAAATAACAGTTTGCAGATTAGCCTGGATAGTGCAAGGATGACCAGCAGTGGGAAAAAGATTTTTTTGACCATTACCAATACTTCCAATAATGTTATCCGTTTTAATGTTGATGGCTTTTCTGTGGAGGGTAAGGATGGCAAAACATATCCGGTAAATAAGAATGCAACTATGCAAAGTCCTGGGGAATCCATTTGGGTGGTTAATTTGCAGGGGGGAGAGTCAGTGACGGGCTCCCTGATTATTGACATGCCAGATAACATTGATATAGGGGCAATAAATTTCCGCCCACATGAGCTTGGTGCTGCCACAACAAAGTATGTCTTGGAATAAGGGGATATTAATGAATTTATTGGACATGATAAGAGAGATGCCTCTCTTTATGAAACAGTTTATATGCTTGATTCTATTGCTCAATATTATTAAGTTTTTCATTTGGCCGGGATTGTTTAAAGGGCACTCCAACAAGGATAACAGGCGTGGAGATAAACAATATCCACAGACAAAAGAGGAACGAAAGGCAGCGATAATTGAAGCTGGTAAGCAGGGAGAAGCGGAAACCCAGTTTCATCTCAGCTATCTTCCCGTTAATGAATACTGCATTTTGAATAATGTCAGGATTTCTGATAGCAACACCAACCGCAAGGCTGAGATTGACCATGTAGTTATTGGAAAAGCTGGTGTCTTTGTTATAGAGACCAAAAATTATTCGGGAACTATCCATGCTTCGTCCGCTGGATGGTATAGAGAAAAAAATAATGGGGAACGGGAGGCTTTGTCTGATCCAGCGGGGCAAAATGAACGTCATAAGAGCTTACTGCGGGAATTGTTGAGCTACAGAGGCTATAAAGATATACCGTTCTATTCAATTGTTGCGATTGCCAATAAAGATGCCATTATAATGGGGCAGTCGGAATATGCGGAGGTCATGAAAGCCGAAAATGTCTCTGCCTGTATTTCCCATAAGCCGAATGTTTTAAAGGATGATATGGTGAGAAAAATATATGAGGAAATTAGCAGATTAAATGCAGTTCATTGAAGTTAGCACGTAAATTGGCAATTTTGATTTGGTCACTATTGAAAAATCGGATATATGTGATGTTTAGGCCGTCTCAAGGAGTCGGCCTTTTTAAATTGTGGAAAATAAAGGAATTTTGATACCGGATGTAGAAAACCGATAAATGGGATTTTCATGTAATTTTCATTTTGATTTGATTAGATAATTCAGAGTGTTTTACTCGGAATTAAAATGAACCTTAAAAGGGATTCATATATGTAAATGGA
>CACXCB010000226.1 GCA_902766005.1 uncultured Erysipelotrichaceae bacterium
CAAATACACTGTTTTCTGATGAGCAGTTAATGTATTTAGGATGGGCTGGTGAGGAATACCTTTACAGGCATTTAGCAAGTGGAACGGAAGTTGCGTTTGCACCATTTACTATAGATGTAAGAAATGTTAAGGACATAGTTTGGTTCAATCAAGGCTATACAGCGAACAAAGACTGGGTTGATCGCAGTATTGGTATGGGGGGCGACATTCTAATTAAAACAACCGATTCCGAATATCTTATCGAAGTTAAATCCAGCAAGAGACGCTCACCTATTTTTGCCATGACGTCTTGCGAGATGATGAATATGCAAAAACTTCGAAATCGTTATTATCTTGCCAAACTCGATTATATGGAGAATCTAGTGTCTGGACAGTCGCCATCTTTATGCGTATATAAAGACCCATTTGAACGTTTTTTTACTCCCAAGAGAATGCAGAAAGCCACATTCTTTTGTTATTAGTCATAAGGGGGATGAATCAAAATGAGTTCAATCAGTGGATATAATCCAGATATTTTATCTTGTCTTGCCAACCTGTCAAACGATGAGGTTTTTACACCACCAGAGATAGCTAATGCTATTTTAGATTTGCTTCCCCAAGAACTGTTTTCAGATCCAAACACGACATTTTTAGATCCAGCTTGTAAAAGTGGTGTTTTCTTACGAGAGATAGCAAAGCGGCTATTAAAGGCGCAATTGCCTGATTCTATTTTTCTTTGTCCCTTAATAAATTGTAAGCTAAAAAAGAATGAATCGTTGACCGGAGACGAAGAGGAGTATTTAGTGAAACTCCAGAAAACAATTGACCATATCTTTAGACAACAGATCTTTGGTATTGCTATTACTGAGATGACTGGTTTGCTCTCAAGGCGAAGTGTTTACTGCTCAAAAGATGCAGATAGCAAGTATTCCATCTCTCATTTCGAGACACATGAGGGAAACATTAGGTACCAAAGAACCGCTCATACTTGGAAGAATGGGAAATGCATTTTTTGCGGAGCTGCAAAAAGTCAGTATGATAGAGATCTTAGCTTAGAGAGCCATGCTTACGAATGGATTCATCATAGAGATCCCCGTTCCATTTGGAATAAAGAGTTCGATGTTATTATTTCTAATCCGCCATTTCAGATGAGTGATGGTGGAGCAAAATCAAGCGCGAAGCCGATATATCAAGAGTTTGTGAATCAAGCTCGTCTATATAATCCTAAATATCTTTGTATGATTATTCCTTCGAGATGGTTTTCGGGAGGTAAAGGATTAGATGAATTCCGAGAAACAATGCTAAATGATCGGCATATTAGGGAATTGATCGACTATACAGATTCCAGTGAATGTTTCCCAGGTGTCGATATTGCTGGTGGAATATGTTATTTCTTATGGGATCGTGAATATTCAGGTGATTGTAACATTAAAAATATCGTGAAAGGAAAGGAGCATTATTCATCGCGGCCTTTGAATGAATTTGATACTTTCATTCGCTACTCGGAAGCCGTCGATATTGTAAAGAAAGTAATGGCCCTTGGAGAGCCAATGATGGATAGACAGGTATCAAGCCGTAAACCTTTTGGTCTAGATACAACTATTTCCTCTATCGATGGGGGAGATTTAGTATTACGTTACAGTAAAGGTTTAGGACACTATCCTAGCACTCTTATTACTACAGGAAAACCATTAATTCCAAAATGGAAAACTATCATTTCTTATGCTTCTTATGATCATGCAGGGCAGTTAGATAAAGACGGAATGCGTAAGGTGATGTCGGTAATTGAAGTGCTCCCCCCAAATTCGGTATGTACTGAAACATACCTTATCGCAGGAACTTTTGATTCAGAGAATGAAGCTAAAAATCTTCAACAGTATTTCAGCACTAAATTTGTCAGATTCTTGGTTGCACAGATAGCCGTATCACAGCATATCACGAAAGGTTGCTTTGCCTTTGTGCCGAATCAAGACTTCTCAAAAGAATGGACAGATCAAAAGTTATATAAAAAGTATAATCTTTCAGAAACAGAAATCAATTTTATCGAAGCGATGATTCGTCCTATGTGAAGGGAGGGGCAAGGGAGATGCAGACAACCGACTTCTTTATCACTTATCCCAGCATTCAGCCAAAGATATATGCTTATGAGGATAATGGGATCGATTACAGGGGAATGCTCAGAATTGGTTATACGAATTATGATGTTTCGAAAGTTGTAGCACAGCAGTATCCTACTACACGGCCAGGTGGCATTCCATATCGAATCGTATTCACAGA
>CACXCB010000227.1 GCA_902766005.1 uncultured Erysipelotrichaceae bacterium
GGATGAGGATTATACAAATGTTCTCTCATGGCTGAACAATCAGCTTGCTCTTATTTGGGAAGACCGGGGTGCATTTCCCGGATTGGGTCCTATGCTGACAGCTTTCGGTATTACGCTGGGGATCCCCATGGCAAGGGAAATAAAAGAAGCAATGCAGGGCCGGGATGATTATTGGCAGTACCTTGATGATGTGATCAAGGATCCTAACAGCTACTTGTCAGCGAACATTGCATCCTCTATTACTCCAATTGTTCAGACCACCTGGAAAACTCTTCCAGAAGAGCGAAAAGATCTTTTTAAATTACTGTGCCGTTTTTCTCTGAATATTGACCAGGCGCAGACTCTGTACTATGAAAACAAACGGGAAAAGGAACATATAACCTGTACCGATCGTGAGATAATAGAGAACCCTTATATCCTATATGAACAAACTAGGCTGAAGCAGGATACGCTTTATCTCTCTGTTCAGAAGGTGGACAGAGCAGTATTTCCTGTGCCTTCAATTGCCGAGAAATATCCAATTGAGGAACCGACAAAGCTGAAATCAGATAATGATGAACGTCGTATACGTGCAGTAGTCATATCTGTTCTTGAAGCAGCAGCTAATGCGGGTCATACATTCCTGCCTTGTAATATTGCAATAGATGAGGTGCAGGGCTTGACATTGGATCCCGCCTGCCCTGTAACCTCTGATATGATTTCCGCAATCGAATCATATATGGCTCCAGAAATTCTTAAACGGGAAATGAAAAGTGGTGCCGATTATTACAAACTTGTCCGTTTGAATCTGTTTGATCATGAAATCGAGCGGCGTGTTAAGAAACGCCTGAAAGCACAAAAGATTGCAATTCAGGCGGATTGGCGAAAAATGCTTGATAATAAATTTAATAATGGAAAACCTGTTTCTGAGATGGAGGATCTGGCTAGAAAAGAGAAGGCCGCTGTTCTGGAAGTCCTGGCAGAATCACGTTTGTCAGTGCTTGTTGGTGACGCTGGAACCGGGAAAACAACGGTTCTTTCTGTCCTTTGCAGTCATCCAGATATAGCTGCTGAAAATGTATTACTTCTGGCTCCAACAGGTAAGGCTACAGTGCGTCTAATGGAGAGCGTAGGTGAGGAGGGACAAAACTTCACTGCCTTGAATATAGCTCAATTCTTAATCAGGAGCGGAAGATTCGATGGGAAAAACTTTCAATATACACTTTCCAACAAGATAGATAAGGATCTTCCTCAGACAATAATTGTAGATGAAGCTTCCATGCTTACGGAAGAAATGTTTGGTGCATTGATCCAGGCTATAGGGACAGTAAAACGCATCATTTTCGTAGGTGACCCCAACCAGCTTCCTCCAATTGGTGCAGGCAAACCATTTGTCGACCTTGTAAACCTTCTGAAAGAAGATCTTCCTGAACGGCAACCCCTTGATCGGCCGAGGGTGGCACCATGCTACGGAGAATTACGTATCAATCGACGCCAACAGCAGAAACAACAGTTAGAAGAGGAACGGCTGGATGTCAATCTCTCTAAATGTTTTACGAGGACTGAAGAATTAGAGGATGAAGAAGACGTTGTCTCCGAAATTGTCAAAGGACACAGTCAGGAGATACAGATCATCCAATGGGAATCCAGCGAAGAGCTCGAAGAAAAGTTGCTGCATATTGTAGCAACTGAGCTTAATATGGATAACCCGGAAGATCAAAAGGGATTTGATCGCGCGGTCGGTGCTGATATTAAGGAGTTTGAAACCTTTTTCAATAAAGAGTGTGCCAAATATGTAGATAAGTGGCAGCTTCTGGCACCTGTTCGAAATATGCCACAAGGTGTTATTAACTTGAACAGATTATTCCATCAAAAATATCGCAGCCGCCAAATCGAGTTGTCACGTAGGACCGGTTATAAGAAAAAAATCCCTGTTGCCTATGGGTCGGAAGAGATTGTTTATGGCGACAAAGTAATAAATATCATAAATGCCAAACGGGAAGCATTTCCCAAAAGTGAATCCGCAAAGAATTATGTTGCTAACGGAGAAATAGGCATCGCATGTGGGAATTATGCCTCTAAAGGAAAAAAGGCAAATAATTATTTGAACGTGTGTTTTTCCACCCAGAAAGATGTCACTTATTCTTATGAAAAAAAGGATTTTAACGATGAGAGCGGTGCAGAAAGCCTGGAACTTGCATACGCATTAACTGTTCACAAATCACAAGGTAGTCAGTTTGATACAGTGATCCTTATTCTCGCAGAGCCTTGCCGCATCATCTCCAGAGAGCTAATGTACACCGCACTTACCAGGCAGAAAAATAAGATCATTATCCTCTATAACAAAGAGCCTTATCATCTGATGAAGTATTCATCAGAAATGTATTCGGATATAGCAAAGCGTTTTACAGATCTGTTTGCAGATGTGTTCCCGGATGATAATGGGGCCCACAGGCCGGAAATCACCAAAATCGGAGACACTTTCTTTGACGAGAAACTGATTCACAAGACTGCCAGAGGAGAACTTGTCCGGTCAAAGTCAGAGGTAATCATTGCCAATGCACTCTTCTACAACGGTCTCACCTACGAATATGAGCCTGAATTGAACCTGGGCGGAAGGGTTAAGCGACCGGATTTCAAGATTATCGATGCAGATACAGGCGATATATGGTACTGGGAACATTGCGGAATGATGTCTGATAAAAGATATGCTAAACGGTGGGCAGATAAAGAACACTTCTACGCGAAACATGGAATTGTTCGAGGGAAAAACCTGATAGTAACAGAAGAGTATGCTGGCGAAGGACTAGCATCCGATAAGATTGACGCACTTATCAGGGACATCTTTGAGTTGTGAGAGACTGTCTGGATGAATCTGACATAATTTACAATTCGTTTTGTTAGGAGATCTTATATGCATTTTTCAACTTTGGAAGAATACGCAAATTACCTATTTGACAGAAAAGAAGCCAATCAAAAGATCAGGGAAGCGTGTGATCTCCTTGGCCGATCAGATGATAATATAGCGAAAGTTATGGGGGACTATAGCCTCTCTCCGCAGGAATTTATTGAAGTAATTGCACTAAGAAGGCGTGAAGGCTATAGCAAATCTGCCGGAAACGGAAATGTTAGCGCAGAGAATCAGACAGATCGAATGTACGGGAATACTCCTTGGAAATTCGTGGAGGAATTCCTTCAGAATGCGGACGACTGTAAATATGATAAAACACCTGAGATCAAAATTATAGTTGATGATCAGAAAGGCACAATAGAATTCATTTATAATGAAGAAGGATTCACACGGGACGATATCTGGGCTCTTACTGCCTTTGAACAGAGTACAAAGAGTAATGAAATTGACAGTCTCCTTGAGTTAGAGGAGGATGGCGTATTTTACAAGGAAAGAACAGGGCGAAAAGGCATTGGATTCAAATCTGTTTTCTCATTGGAAGCAGAAAACGTGTGCATACACATAAAGAGTAATGGGTATTCCTTCAGACTAGATAATGCAATTGGCAGGATTATCCCCATCTGGGAAGATGGACATATTGATGACGGGAATACACATGTAACTGTAGAAATACAAAAACCATCTTTTGAATTTGAGTCTATCTTCCCCAATTTTATAGCTATTTTCTGTGCTGATGATTATACTGCTCTGTTCAAAAAGAGCCCGGTTTTGTTCATGCATCGGTTAAGGGATATTAAGGTAGAACATATATCTAAGAATGGAGACAGGGATTCGTTTGGCATTTCTGTGGAGTATGACACAAATACGCAAAAGTTTGAAAGTGAATTCATACCCGAAGGAACTATTCTGGCCGGTATTCGTAACCAGGGAAAATACTATCAGAAATCATTTTCTCAATTACAGATTTCTATTACTCCATCATCTGGTGAATCAAAAGTTATCCCCTGTGTTCGTGAAACTTGGATGGTGAATATAGATTCTAGATACAGGAATGTTTCCATTATGTGTCCAATCATGAGAAGTGTTGAAGACCATAAATGGACCACTGGTTCGCTTTTCAGGACATTTCCAATGATTGACAACACTTTTGATTTACCATTCGCTATTGATGCTCCTTTCGAGTTGAACAGTTCCAGAAAAGGAATTGAA
>CACXCB010000228.1 GCA_902766005.1 uncultured Erysipelotrichaceae bacterium
ACACTTTTTCATACAACAAAACAGAAAATAGGCATTTGCGAATGCTTGACAAAAATAAAAACCATGCTGTTGATCCATTGAAATATGCTGTTTATCGCAAAAGAGAGTTTCATTCATTATGAACATATATGATATGGGTGGTTCAGGAAAGAACACAATGATAAGCATTGTGGGAAAAATAAGGAAAACCAAAATTCAAGGAGGGGTTAGAACTTATGAAGAAGAATGTACTACGTAGAGCATTGTCATTCTTGGCAGTGTTCACATTGATGGCCGGACTGCTTGTAAAGGCTCCGGTTGTCAGAACAACTGTATTGGCAGAAGGTGAAAATGCAGCTGTAACAGAGGATAAGAAAGGCGTGTTACAGGTTAAGGTTGTCTATGTAGATGACAGCGGAAACCAGTATGACGTTCAGTCCGGTACAGCATTCCTGATCAATGATACAACAGCGATCACCGCAAACCATGTTGTATATGTTGATGATGAAACAATGCAGGCAATTGCTGACACTTGGGGAAATGGTAAAACACCGGATCAGTGCCGTGCTAAGTTAAAGATTGTTATTAACGTGTTAAGAGATAATACAATGACAGCTACAGTCAAGACAGACAGTGCACAGCTGGATATGGCTGTTCTCAGTCTGCAGCAGGCTATCAATAACCGTACATATCTGCCGATCAGAAAGAGCTCTGAAGTTCAGCAGACAGAAACATGCTATGCATTGGGTTTCCCGGCAGAGTTTGCTCCACTCGAAACTGTTCAGACATTTACAAGTGATGACGTAACAATTTCCAATGGTCAGGTTGCCAAACTCAGCACAATTACCACAAATACAGGTACAGCGAATTATGTCGTTACCAACGCAAAGATCACTTCCGGCTTCTCCGGCGGACCTCTTGTAGATGCTAACGGTAACGTTATCGGCGTATCCAAAGGTGCTACATCCGAAAACTACTTTGATCAGGATTACTACTATTCTGTAGCTACAGATGAAATCATCAACATCCTGGAATCCTGGGGTAT
This sequence comes from uncultured Erysipelotrichaceae bacterium, assembly GCA_902766005.1. Classification (GTDB taxonomy): domain Bacteria; phylum Bacillota_I; class Bacilli_A; order Erysipelotrichales; family Erysipelotrichaceae; genus Bulleidia. Next base: position 1,025 of record CACXCB010000228.1, read on the forward strand.
TGATTATACATCTGCAGGTGGTGCTGTTGCTCCGGCACCGACTGAAGAAACAGAAGTTGAACCTGTTGCAACTCCAGAAGTTATTTCTGTTGATACATCCGCATTACAGTCTGCTGTTTCTGCAGCTGAAGCTCTGGATCTTTCCGGATACACAGATGCAAGTGTAAGTGCATATAATCAGACTTTGAGCGATGCCAAGAATGTATTGAACAATGCAAATGCAACACAGGATCAGATCAATTCAGCTGTCTCTGCATTGAATGAAGCTAAAAACGCACTGGAAAAGAAATCCGGTATCAGCCCGATCATGATCGGTGGTATTGCAGCTGCTTTGATCGCAGTTGTCGCATTGATCATTGTTCTCATCAACAAAGGCAAGAACAATAAACAGACATCCTATGATGATGTTCCGTATCAGCAGCCTGTTGCTCCGGCAGCTCCGCAGTATAACGAAGCACCGGCAGCTCCGCAGACACCAACCTATCAGGGTGGTGCAGGAACAACTGTATTGGGCAGCTCTGCAGGTGAAACAACTGTATTGGGCGGTTCCGCAGGCGAGACAACAGTTCTGAATGCAAAGACATACGGAACACTGGTACGCAAGAAGAACGGTGAAAGAGTTTCTATCAATAAAGATCGTTTCAGAATCGGTCGTGAAAGAAACAATGTTGATTACTGCATCGCTGACAACTCCAATGTCGGACGTCTCCATGCAGAAATTATCAGCAATGGTCCAAATACATATGTTCTTGATAAGCACAGCACTAACTCAACATTTGTCAACGATGTACGTATTACATCCGGACAGCAGGTTGAAATCAAGGACGGCGACAAGATCGCATTCGCTGATGAGGAATTCACTTATCATCAGTAATTATTAAGAGAAAGGTCAGAGGCAGGAAAAATGAACTTTTTGACAGCTACGTATACAGATGTAGGGATTAAGAAAAAAACAAATCAGGATTCAATGCTTGTTATGCAGGCAGAGACATCCCAGGGAAAGGTTCTTCTTGCCTCTGTTTGTGATGGCATGGGCGGCTTGGCAAAAGGCGAAGTCGCCAGCGCCACCATGGTAAAAGCCTTGGCGGAATGGTTCTGTACGGATTTGCCGGAACTGTTGAACAAAGGCTTTACGAAACAGGAACTCTGGTCTCAATGGGTTGAACTGATCGAAGATACCAGCGACCGTATCGCTGATTACGGTGCGGTAAACGGCGTCAATCTTGGCACAACATGTGTTGTGTTGCTGGTAATCGATCAGGACTACTACATTATGAATGTCGGAGACTCCAGAATTTATTTGTTGACAGACAGATGTTATCAGCTGACAAAAGATCAGACATATGTGCAAAGAGAAATGGATGAAGGGAGAATGACACCTCAGCAAGCTCTTTTGGACCCACAGAGAAATGTGCTTCTGCAGTGTATCGGTGCAAGCAGAACGGTTGTACCTGATTTCTCTTATGGTACAGCACAAACAGGTCAGGTATTTATGTTATGCTGCGATGGATTCAGACATGTTGTCAGCCCGGAGGAGTTCTATCAGGCATTTGCACCGAATGTACTTGTCAACAAAGACGTAATGGTTGAAAACATGGCAAAGATTACAAAGCTGAATATCTCTAGAAATGAAGATGATAATATCAGCTGCATACTGGTTAAAACTTTGTAAAAAATGAATTCTTTGCAGATGGTAGCCAACAAATAGGTTCTGTTTGTTCGTTACCATTTTCGCATATTTAAAGTTAGGGATAGATGAGGGGATACTTATGCTTCAGGTTGGTTCAGTATTAGACGGAAAATACAAAATATTACAGGAAATCGGTCATGGTGGCATGAGTGTTGTTTATCTTGCCTTGAATGAACGTGCAAATAAGACATGGGCAGTTAAAGAAGTCCGTAAAGACGGTGGGAATGATGCAAGTGTTGTCAGTCAGGGACTTGTTGCAGAAACGGAGATGTTGAAAAGACTAAACCATCCCGGTCTGCCGAGCATTATTGACGTCATTGACACTGACGACAGTTTCATCATTGTCATGGACTATATCGAAGGTGGAAACCTCGAGAGAAAATTGAAGCATGAAGGTGCACAGAATGCAGAGGATGTCATCCGCTGGGCAAAACAGCTGACAGATGTACTTGGCTACCTTCACACAAGAAAGCCACCGATTATTTACAGAGACATGAAGCCATCCAACGTCATGTTGAAACCGGATGGAAATGTTTCGTTAATTGACTTCGGTACAGCTCGTGAATACAAATCCACAAGCTTGCAGGATACGACATACCTCGGTACAAGAGGATATGCTGCTCCGGAACAGTTTGGCGGCAGAGGACAGACAGATGCCCGAACAGATATCTTCTGTCTTGGGGCAACAATGTATCACCTGTTAACAGGATACAGCCCTGCGGATACACAGTTTGTCATCCACAAGATCGGTAAATTCCGCCCGGATCTTGCCGGAACCGGTATTGAAGCCATTGTCGCAAAATGTTGTCAGGCGGAACCTGCAGACCGTTACCAAAGCTGTGCAGAATTAAAGTATGCACTTGAACATGTGCATGATCAAGACGTGGCGGTGGTTAAAACAAGGGACAGGCAATGGAAGACATTCCTTGCCGGTGTATTTGCCACAATTATCGGTGCAGTCGGAATGGTAACCTGTAACATCATGAAGAACAATGCCATCAGCGGCAACTATGATAACTATATTACACAGGCAAGAAACAGCAGCTTCGAGCAGGCAACACAGCTATATCGTGAAGCAATGGATCTTGATCCTGGTAAATACGATGCCTATGAAGGCATGTATGAACTGATCGCCAATGACTATGAGATTACAGCGACAGAGAAGCAGGCTTTGGAACAATGCATCAACAGTTCAAAGAACGGCAGAAACAAAGCCAATATCCAGTGCCTGAAGGATGAAAGCGAAGCAGACTATGCTCAGTTTGAATATAACCTCGGCATGTCATATTACGCAGGCTTGCCCGGTGGAAAACAGGATGCATACAATGTGTTGAATTCCATCAAGGATAATTCCACATTAACCACCACAGAACAAAGAATTGCCAATACATTCTGTACATTGGCTGATTACTATGTACAGCTCAGTTCCAATACCGGAGAAAATGCAGGCGGTGATATGGGATGGGTCAAACAGGGAATTCAGTATTCCGATCTTTGGACAAAACTGTATGAACTGGTAAATGACAGAAACTCCGTTGCCGCCAATACCGGAGGTCAGACATATGCAATAGCGATGTACAGAGAGGTAGCAAACCAGATTACTTCCAATATTGCAAGATTCAGAGACAGCGGTGTCAGCATCGAGCAGATGCAGATTGCTCTGGATGAAGGTATTGCTTATCTCAATGGTATTCAAGTTAACGCAAACGAAGAATCACTGTATAAGAGCACATTAAGTGCGATTGATACTGCAAACAGGGCTTTGCAGTCATATAACAGATAGCCGGGAGGAAAAGATATGGGTGAAAGTGCAATAAGCTTATATAACACTGGCTTCTGGATCAGCACAGTGATTACCGCAATCGGATTGCTTGTCAGTATAGCAACATTCTTCATGTATGATATTCCGACAAACTTTGCGGTAAGAACCGGCAGGGCAATGAAGAAATCCGTGGATGAATCCACGAATAATCCCGCACCTACCGGAGAACCAAGGAAAGACTACAGTTTCGATTATGAAACTGCGGCCATAACAAAACCACAGCGTAGAAAGAGAGGAAAGGGACAGACGCAGAACACAACGATGTCTGCTCCGTTACCGACTGCTTCAACGCAAGAGACTACACCACTTCAGCCAAAGGCACAACAGCCTCAAGCTGCTCCTGAAACAACGGTATTGGAGAAGGCTGCAAAGCCTCAGCCAACACAAAGTTACAATGCCCCTGTAGTAGCAGGATTCAAAATTATTGAAAATGTCATGGTGATTCATACGGATGAAGAAATTGACTGACATAGGAAGGAAAAGAAAGAAAAGTATGAGTAAGAATGGTTTAACGAAATTATTGTCTGCGATTCTTGCGACAGGCTTAGTCTTACAACCGATATCTGGTAATATCGGTCTTTGGACGGTAATGGCTGAACCGGCAGATGAATCAGGTATCACTGCAGCATTATCCGGTGATACTGTTACTGCTACTGTTTCCGAAGAATTAGGTGAAATCTCCGGATTACAGTTGAGCTATTCAGTCGGTGAAGAAAATTTCCAGCAGCCAATGGTGAAAGAGGAAGAGACTGGTGCGTATACTTCCAAAATCTCCGTTGACAAAAAACTGGTTTCTCAGACAGTAGAAAATATCACTGTAACATCATTAGATGATGGGTCTGTCAGCACAAAGCTTGAAGAGACTTACACAGTTGATGCTATTGCCGTCACTATTGATTACGACGGAAAAGACACAATTACTGTCAGCTACAGTGAAACACCGAAAGAGGAAGCAACTTTTGAATTGGAAGGAACAGATAAGTATTCTGTATCCGGAAATACGGTTACTTTAGATACTGATCTTCCTGCAGGAGATTATACATTTAATGTGAAGAGTGGAGATGAGGTAGTTGCTTCTGAAGATATTACAGTAACAGAGGCTGTTTCCAAATCAAGTGCAACTACAGCAAAGAAGCTTGTTTATGAAATCACTCATGAAATGGCAGATCCTTCCTACACATATCAGATCGATGAAGAAGAAGTAAAAGAGCTTGTTGATTATGCAGTAGATATCACTGAATATAACGGTGAACATTCCATCACAATTTTCAACAAGAATAACAAACCGATCTATACTGCTACATTCCCTTCTGATAATAAACCTGCAAAAATTAGCGGAGATCCTGCATTTACTGTAACGAATACGGAAATTACAGTAGCAATCACTTTTGATGAACCTGTGACTGAAGCTGTATTTAAATATCTTGTTAACGGAGAAGAAGTTTCAGAAACCAAAAATCTTGACCCTGCTGCTTCAACAGTTACATTCACCATTACACCTGCACAAAATGTTATTTCTACATATTCCAATTTCAAAGTAACATCAGTTGATGCATTTACAAATGAAGGAACGGAAAATATTACTCATGAGGATATTGTCATTAACAATACTCCTCCGGAAATTATTAATACTGAAGATAATAAACCATCTATCAAAGTAAGTGATGATCGGAAAACAATTACAGTAGTAGTTCCTTTTGACAAGGCATTTGCGGATGCTGCATTGACGTTTGAAGGTACAGCAGGTGGTGAAGTGACAAAGACAACAGATGGTAATACTGTCACATTCACAATTCCTACGGCAGAAGGTACTACAACAACTTATAAGAATTTCAAGGCAACTGCTACAGATGCTAATGGAAATACAACAACAAAACCTGAATTAGGTTTTGCAGAGGTTGTCATTGATTTTACTGCACCAACAATTTCTGTTGAAACAGCAGGTAATAAGAAATCATTCAATCTGGATAATGGAGGAACCATTATTAAGGTTACTATCAAAGATGACACAGATAGTGATGTCACATATAGTTTAAGCTGTTCTCAAAATGGTGAACAAAAGGTTTCTGAAAACGGCACAGGCAAGGAATACACATTAAATGCAACTGCTGAAAATATGAAAGCTTCAGGTCTTACAGATGGCGAAGTCGTTTTAAAGATTAATGCTAAAGATGCGTATGGTAATGTTGCAGAAACATTCACTGACACATATTCTATTGATTTCACAAGACCAGAAGTGACGCAGTCTGAAGTATCGAAACAGCTTGGAAATAGACATGAAGGATATTATCGTTTATTAACTCTTACATTCAGTGAACCTATGGACATAGATTCTATTGTTATCAAAGATAATAAAGGAAATCAAGTTGAATACGATTCCATAACAGCCGTAGATGAAACAAATACAAAATTTTCTTTACGCTTCTCTGCTGAGTCAGGCATTAACAGAGGCAATAAAGACAAATATAAGATCAATGGCAAAGATTTAAATGGAAATGCAGTTGATCCTGAAGCACAAGGCACTGGTGACTTGTTTATCGATGCAGAAGGACCGAGTATTAATCCAAGCAATAAAGAAACAGCCAAAGAATATGTTGGTGATGTAGATATTTCCAATACAGAGATCACATATGAATTCACTGTCAACGATGATTCTATCATTTCAGCAATAAAATATCTGATTACTGATGAAGCGTTAGGGGAAGATCTTGTTTCTTATTATGAAACAAATAAGGATAGCTTGACAGATCATCCGATCGTTGCTGGTTCTCAGGATCAGACCGTATCGATCACTGTCCCTGCGTATGGACAATTCTATATCTGGGCAGAAGATGAATTCGGAAATATAGGAACATATGAGTATCGTTCATTGGTTATTGAAGATAATAAGCCAACAGTAAAAATCGATGCACCGACAAGTGCTCAGACTTTGGAGAGCCATACAGTAACGTTAACATTTGAAGACAGCCCTAAAGACGGTGAGAATTATGAAGGATCCGGCTTAAAAGAATACACTTATACATTGACAGATGAAAATGATGAAGTCGTTTCTGAGTACAACGAAACTGTTAACATTAATGAAATGGATGATTCCACAACTTTAGAAACTTTGAAAGGCTGGGGATCAGATACTGAAGAACTCACAATAAAAGATCTTAACGGTACTTACACATTGACAGTCACTGTTAAAGACCAGGCACTAAATGTTTCTGATGCAGCTTCTGTTACATTGACATTCTGTAATCTTGCTCCTGGTGCTGAAGTAAAGCTGAATAATGAAGTTGTTGACGGTGATGCAAGTGAAACAGCGTTCTATGGAAGTGATAATAAACCTGCAGATATCCAGATTACATTAAATGCAATCGATCAGACAGTTTTGAGTGAAACAGTTAAGGATCCGGGTGGAGTAACAGTTGCGGATTATGAAATCACAATTGAAGATGAAAAAGGCAATAAGGTTACAGACGAAGCATTAAAACTTGTTGGGACAGGAACAACAGCTGAAGAAACCTTTACGGTTAAGCAGACGGATCTTGATGCAGCCGGTTTTGAAGATGGTATTGTGACTATTACAATCAATGCAAAGAACAGTGCCGGTAATGAAATAACAGAAAAAGAAGTCAAATTTGCATATGACAGCACAAATCCTGTTATTTCAGTGTCATTTAATGAACCTTCAGTTGATGGAAAAACATTGAATGATTCTGATGTAGATTATTACAATGCTGAAAAAGGCAAGATCGAAGCTACATTCACATTGGTTGATAATAACTTTGGTTCCGATATGATCTTCTCCGGATACATTAAGAATGATGACTTTGTCAGCGAAGAAACAAGTGTTCCATTTACATGGACAGATCCGATTGAAGAGAACAATTTTGAAGGTGAAGAGGAATACACAGCTACTGTAACAGTTGATACGGATGGTGCTTATAAATTTATCGTTCGTGGTACGGATAAAGCAGGTAACCCGATTGTATTGGCAGATGAAGATACATCTAATACACTGGTTCCAAATGGTACAGGTGCGTTCTGGACACCGGATGTAAAGATTCTGGATACCGTTGCTCCTACAGCTACAGTTACATATCTGGATCCGGTTGCATCCAAACTGTATGATAAAGAAATCTATTATAACAGCAACATTAATGTTCAGATCGATATCAACGATACATTTGGTGAAGATCACTATATGACATATTATCTTGAGAATATGACATATGGTAACAGTCTCTCTGGATCAAATACAGATAAGAGTGAAACAGAATCCAATCCTGAAAGTGAAGATACAATCAATGTTACCTTAACAACAGATGGTCATTATCAGGTATGGGTATATGGTACAGATAATGCCGGTAACAAGTTGATGGTTACGGAGAAGATCGGTGAACTGGTAACAGAAGATGCAGCAGAACATGATGAAAAATACACACCTGTTCAGACAGCTGTTAAAGATACCAAAGCACCGGTATTGAATATCATCTATCCGACAAGAACAGATATTGATCCATTCGTTTATGAAGAGGATAAAGAAGTTTATTATAAAGATCCATTTACTGTGAAGTATGAGTATTCCGATGAAGATATTACCGGTAATACAAATACTCTTGACTTCAAAAAATTGTTCTATTCCTATGGCTTAACAACATCTGATACACAGGTTAAAGGTAATGCTTCCGGTTCTACTGACAATTTTGAAATCGGTGAAAAGGATGCAGATGGTCATTATCAGTTCAAGGCATATGGTATCGATAAAGCTGGTAACGCTTTAGAGATCAATGAATATGTTGAGGGCATGGAAGATAATAAGCAGAATACTTCAGGCGTATCTGCAGATACATATGCGCCTAAATATGCAATCATTAAGGATACAGTAGGTCCAACATTAAACATTGGCTATTCCAGCAGTGCAAATGTTACAGGTCATCTGTATAATGCAGATGGAGACAGTGAATCTCTCAGTGATGCAGGTCTCATTGGTTACTACAATAAGCCGGTAACGATCACATTGACTTTCAATGATGTTGAAAAATTAGACGGCAACAAGATGTTCACGAAGGATTCTGTTGCAGAAGATGCTACTGCTCTTTCCACTAACAGTACATCTGCAGTTGTAACATATACTGCTGATGACAATGATCATGAGGGAACAGGCGGAAGATATCAGTACGTTGCATATGGCACAGACCGTGCCGGTAACGGACTGGTTGTATCTGAAACGATTCCTGGTGAAGCAAAAGATGTCACAGAGGATAAAGATCATGATGCAGGAAATCCATATACAACAAAATACACAGTTGTATTTGATGATATCAATCCTGAATTCACATTCGATCTGACAGCTGTCAGCGGTAATGAGTCTGTTGATGAAAACAACATGGCTTATTATGGCAGTGTTACAAAGACATTGGCACCGACTTTGACAATCGATGAATTGAACTTCGATGGTGATAAAGCCGGAATGATCATTCTTACTGCATCACCGGAAAGATATGCAGATGCGACTGCAGATCAGTTCTCTGTCAGTGCAGATGAAAAGGTTTATGGAATGAACGCTTCTGATGGTCAGACATATAAAGCTGAGGCATCATCTGAAGGAACATACCGCTTCTACTTTGAAGGTGAAGATAAAGCCGGTAATAAGCTTGTCAAGTCTGCAGCTGAAGCAGCGGAAACAGACTACCAGGCAACATCTGAATACAATAAGGGTTTCTGGACATATACAAAAGCTCTTGATTTCTCTGTAGATGGTATTGTTGAAATCTCCAATGCAAGCGGTGAAAAATATTATACAAATACATTCGCACAGAATAATGCATCCGGAACAAATATTTATCGTTCTGAAGATAAAGCAAATATTTATCTGAATGCTACAAATGAAAAATCTCCGTATTACATTACATTCAAGGTATCCACTTCTTTGGAAGACAATATCCTGAATCTTGGTGATACAACATACAACTACAGTGCAAGATCCAATGACAGAAATGGTGAGCAGATCTTCAATATCACAGAAGCTACAATCATGGACCGTGCAGGTAACACATATACGATTAATGATCTGAGCAAGATCTATTTGGATAAGACAAATCCTAAAGCATATGATGTTGACTATCCAAGAGCTTCTATTCAGGCAAAGGCAACATCTGATATCACTGCAAGAACAGCTGATGGAAGAGACTTGTATGGTGATAATGTAACCATTAACCTGTCAATCGAAGATCCAAGCAGAAACCAGGAGAACAGACTGATCAGTTCCGGTTTGAAGAAAGTACATTATGTTGTTAAGGCTGATGGAACAGTTGTTGCTGAAAATACAGCTGATCCGGAAGAACTGAATGATCCAAGCAAGTACACATGGAATAAGTCATTAACCATTTCAAACGACACCAACAACATTGAAGTTGAACTTTGGGCATTTGACAATGCAGATAATGAATCTAACCATGCTACTTACAAGTTCGGTATCGATAAGACTGCTCCGATCATTACTGTCACATATGACAACAACAGTGCACAGAATGAAAAGTACTTCAAAGAAAATCGTACAGCTACAGTCACAATCCAGGATCGTAACATTGACTTCAGCAAGATCAAAGTAACAACACAGGTTGGTTACAGCGGACTCTCTGCAGCAAGTGCAAACGGCTCCGGTGTAGGAAATGATGATACACGTACATTCACAATTCCATACACAACCGATGGTGATTATACATTAGAGATTACAGGTACTGATGCAGTCAATCATCCTGCTACAGTCAACTATGAAGGAACAGCTCCGAGAGACTTCGTATTAGATAAGACAAAGCCGATTATGACAGTTACCTTCAACAACAATGATGTACAGAATGGCAAGTACTATAGAGAAGGCAGAGTTGCAACCGTATCCATCGTTGAACACAACTTCTCCGATGCAGGTTATGTTGAAGCAGCGAAGAATGCTTCCATCCAAAGAGGAACTACAGGATTCCCAGGACAGAGCGGATTCAGCTCCAATGGTGATAACCGAACAAATACATATAACTTCAGCCAGGATGGTAACTACTCCTTCACGCTGAATTATACGGACCTTGCCGGTAACGAAGCTGAAACAGTTGTTGTGGATGAATTCGTGGTTGACCAGACTCCGCCGATTGTTCAGTTTGATGAAACAACAGTCAGAGACAACATGATCACCAACGGTGATATCATGCCGACAATTATATTTGATGATACAAACTTCTCTGCATCCTTAATCAACTTTGTATTAAATGGTGCAAAGATTACTGATCGTAACAGTTTCGCAGTATCCAGGGCTCTTGGTGAGTTTGGCGGAACAGTTACATATTCCAACTTCGAAGTCACAAAAGAAAACGATGATATTTATACATTAACAGCTACAATTACTGACCTTGCAGGCAACACAGGTACAGCTACTGTCAGATTCAGTGTCAACAGATTCGGTTCCACATTCGAAGCGATCAACGGTACAGAAGATCTGTTGCAGCAGTACTACACAAATACTTCAAAGAGCGTCTTCATTAGAGAGTTGAATGTCAATGATCTGACAGAGTACACAGTCACAATCAACAGAGACGGTACTAACGAGACACTTAAGGAAGGTACAGACTTCAGAGTCACAGTAAATACAGTTGACGGTGGTAAGGAATACATCTATGAGATCTTCGAATCCGTATTCGAACGTGAAGGTGTATATACAGTTACTATCCAGTCTGTTGATGAGACAGGAAATGTCAACTCCAACAGTACAGTCAGAAGAGATGGCGGAATTGATGACTATCCGATCACATTCGTTGTGGATAAGACAGCTCCATCCAACCTCATCAATGAACTGTTGTCAGGAGTAAGACCTTCCAAGAACATCTTCAACGCTGCAAGTAAAGATATTCATATCAGCTTCACAGATAACATTGCCCGTGCACATATTATCGTTGAAGTAGATGGTGTGAAGGTTCTGGATCTGAGTGGCGATGAACTCAGAGATCATCTGGAAGCTAACAATGGTGAGATCGTATTCAATGTCGGTGCAAAGGATAACTATCAGCACATTGTCATTACTTCCTACGATGCTGCAGGAAACGAAAGTGAAGTAGTAGAATACGATGTCCTCGTATCTGCAAATGCGCTGGTTCGTTTCTACAATAACAAGCCTGTCTTCTATGGATCATTAGCAGGATTGCTTGCATTGATTCTGTTCATCCTCTTCCTGTTAAAGCGCAAGAAGGACGATGACGAAGAAGAAAACAAGGCATAAAAAACGGGATCGTTAAGACCCATAATTAGTGATGAATATTGCACTTAATTAAGCAGGCACGCTATTTGGGGTAATTCTGAATAGCGTGCCTTTCTTACTACAGTCTTATTTTGATAAAAGGAATGGCTGAATCATTTCCGGGGAAATAACAAATCATTAAAACAATTGAAAGAAAGTGCAGGAAGTAATGTTAGTAAAAAATATGGTGATAAACCGCACATATCAAATCATGGATGAAATCGGTCATGGAGGAACAGGCGTTGTCTATCTTGCATGGCATTTAAACCTGCAGAAAAAGGTTGTTTTAAAAAGAATTGTGGTGAAGATATCCAATCCTCAGATTTTGAGAAAAGAAGCGGATATACTGAAGAATCTGCATCATCCAAATCTTCCTCAGATCTATGACATCTTCGAATATGACGGCAGCATCTTTACCGCAATGGATTACATTGAGGGAAAAGATCTGGAGAAAGTCGGTACAAGAGTGCCTGAGAAGTATCTTCGCAGATGGCTCAGACAGATGGGGGAAGTACTGCAGTATCTTCATAACCAGAAAGTACCGATTATCCACAGCGATATCAAGCCGGGAAATGTCATATTGACACCTGAAGGGAATATATGCCTGATTGACTTTAACATATCGATTTCCCATAAGTATGAAAAAGTACAGGGATACAGTATTGAATTTGCCTCTCCTGAACAGGTAGCCATTGCACAGGCATTGATGACCGGCAATCAGCCGCCGATGCAGATTGATGTCAGAACCGATATCTATTCCACAGGAGCATTGTTCTATTTCCTGATGACCGGTATTCAGCCAAAGGCTTCTAAAGGGATTTATCCGTTAACGGCATTCAAGAATTCTCCATACTCGGAAGAATTCTGCAGAGTCGTTGATAAATGCATGGCCTGGAACAGGAACCATAGATACAAGGATGGCGGGGATCTGTTAAAAGCAGTGGATAATCTGAAGAAACAGACGTTCCAATACCGTCTGATGCTGGGGATTCGAGTGGCATGTATTGTGGCGAGTGCAGGATTAATCGCTGCAGGAAGCTATTGTGTAATCAGAGGCAACAAAGAGGCAAAACTCAAAGCCTTTAATGAAGAATATAACCGCTTTGTGGATCGGATGGCTTCCCACCAGTATGACGAAGCGGAGCAGGAAGCAATTGATCTGTTAAATAATGAAGAATATTCTTCTTTCCTGAGTGAAGATACTACCGAAAGAAAAACCATTCTGCATTCCCTTGGAGATATCAGCTACGAAGAGGAAAACTATTATCAGGCATCACAATACTACAAGGAAACAATGGATCTCATGGGAAGCACTTCTGCAGAACTCAGCGGCATTTACAGAGACTATGTCATTTCCCTGGTATTGAACAATGACCTGACAAGCGCTGCGACAGTTCTGGAAGAAGCCAAAAGCAGAAATGTTGATTTTTCGGATTTGACACTGATGTCAGCGTATATTTCATTCAAAAACAATGATCTTTCCACAGCGATGAATGATGTCAATACATTGATCAACTCCGATGCAGGGAAAGATACAAAAGATAAGGCATATGTCCTTGGGGCTGAAATTGAAGAAGCCAACGGAAGATTATCGGAAGCTGTGAAATGGCTTGAAAGTGCAGTGACTTTCTCCGGAACAATCGATAACCAGCGAAGACTTGCGGCAATGTATATGCAGTGTGCTTCGGATGTTCGTTTGTCCAACAGCCAGAAACAATACTATGCCGATAAAGCGATGACACAATATCAGTCTCTTACCAAAAGCATGGAAGCAACAGTAGTAGATCATCTGAATTATGTCATCTTATTGCAGTACCTGGGCCATGCACAGGAAAGCATCGATGTTCTGTATAACTTAAGCAAAACATATCCTGATGACTATCGCATCTATATGTACATGGCATTTGCGTACGATACATTGCGCAATGATGCAGACAAGCTGACGTATGCGATGAAAGCGATGGATTTATATAATAACAGCTCTACCGAAGTCAAGAACAGTGCTGAACCGAATGCACTGGCAAAATTGCAGGGAATGATCCCGTAAGGAGTAATGATGAACGAGTGGATGATTACAGGAATTGTATTGATTGTCAGCGGTGTATTGCTGCTGATCGTTTCACAAATGATTACATCAATTAAGATGAAGAAGTATTTACGAGGTGATGCATGAAATGTCCGAACTGTGGCAATGAAATTGGAAACCATCCAATTTGCCCTTATTGTGATCAGCCTGTACCTGTCATTGCGGCAGGACCGACAATTCCCATTGTTGAAAGGCCTGTGAATGAACAGAGCAGGTCAACCGCAAATATTGAGAAGTGGCTGCTTGTTATTGTGATTTTACTGGCAGGAATCTTCCTGCTGAATGTATTGGTTGTCATACGTTTATTCATGATCGGAGGATAGAAAAATGAAAAAGAACAAAACGCTTTTAATCGGGGTGGCAAGTGCTGTCGGTATTGCATTGATTGCATTGGCGATTTTTATTGCCTATACACTGAATCCCGCCAACAAATACACCAGGACCGTTACTTCTGCTGAAAAGTATTATCAGGAAGGTGACTACCAGAATTCCATATTGGCATATGAAGATGCCATTGCCCAGGATCCGAACAATGTCAATGCATATATCGGGCTGGCAAATGTTTATGTAGACCAGAACCAGACAGATATGGCTATTGCGACATTGCGCAGATACACAGGTCCTGCAAGCTCCAGAATTGACCTGATGCTGGCAAATCTGCTCGCTTCAAGCGGAAGCAGTGAAGGATCTTCCGAAGTGACTGTCAGTACGACACAGACAATTGCCTTAAACACAAATCTTCTGACCGTTGTCGGAGGATACAGCTATGCGGATTACAGCTCCAAGTTCGGTATTGCTTCCCGTAACAGTAACCGTGACGGATCTGTTACCGTCAGGGTCAACACAATTGACGGTGACTTCAATTACAGAAATACAGAGTTCCAGCCAAATGCTGTCAGTGCAACAGTCGTTGAAGCAAACACGATTCCTGCAAGCCTGACACTGGATAATGCAACTTCTTTGTTTGGCAATGTACAAAGTGTTTCTCTGGATACGCTGCAGACATTGAATTTAGAAAACTATTCAGAAACAACCGATGGAGAACATGGCGAAGTAGTTACATTTACATATGATCAGGTTCGTGTAACGGTTGCTTTGAACAACAGAATGATTACCGCTGACAGCTGGAATGAAATCATTCCTTTGAAATCATTGAATCGTATTGAGGCAGCAAATGTGATCAATGTTTCCGGAAAGGTCATTGATGCCCAGACAGGTTTGGGTGTTGCTTCCGTCACAATGAATGTCAGAGAGAATGCCTATCAGACAGGAGAGCCTGTCCTCACTGCAACCAGCGGAAACTATGGTGACTATGAATTTGATCTGGAGCCGGGACAGTATACAGTCGAATTGGTTGCAGACGGATATACAACGGTTTATAAAGAGCTGTTTGTCAGCACATATGACGGTGCGGTTATAAAAGACTTCACATTGAGCGGTGACCTTACAGAAGGAACAGCACGTATCGTTCTTGAATGGGGTGGAAGTCCTGCGGATCTTGACTCCTATCTGTATGGACAGATGGATGATGGCTCTGATGTATTTATCAGTTTCTACAACAGATCTTCCTATTCCGGAGATACAAAAATCGCTGAACTGGATCTCGATGACACAGACGGCTATGGGCCGGAAACAACCACCATTTACAACCTGAACGGAACATTCCAGTTCCTTGTGGCAGATTTCAACAGAACACTTTCCATGGGCAATTGCGGTGCTACCGTTACAGTCTATCTGCCAGGCCAGGCTCCGCAATCCATCACCATCGGCGGGGATATCCCGGACGACCAGTGGAGTGTATTGGAAATCGATCATGGCACTTTGCGTGTCGTAAATAACGGTTATGAGTTCTCCAGAGGATGGAGCCATGGTGGAAAGAGCTGATGATGACAATATTGGAGGCATTGCTAGGATTTGTTCTGGTAGCAGTGCCATGCGGAATTATCGGCGTACTGTTTTACTTCAACAGGGATAACAATCTCAAACGGTATCGTCAATTGGCACCGAAAAAATATACGGTGGATTTACTGGATACATCCGGTGAATATTGGGTGATCCGTTTGCGCAATACTGCTACAGGCAGGATTATGCAGAAAATCTTCAAACGCCAGGTAGTGCTCGGAAGGTATACGGGATATACCGAAACCGGCAGCATGTTCGGGGTTGATACAGATATGGCAATGAGCAGAAAACAATGTGAGCTGTCCATTACGCCAAAGGGGATTATTGTATCCAACCTTTCAAGAACCAATATGACGTATCACAACGGCAGAAGCCTGGACAGACCGGATTATCTTGTCAGAGGAGATACTTTGGGCATGGGCAACTATCAGTATGTGGTAACGGAAATTCAGAAAACAAAATTAATGAGTTAAATAAAAGGGGAACACAATGATTGCGATTATTATGGTTTTAATTACCTGTATCGGATTACTGATCTACTTCATTGTCTCTGACAATAATAAAAAAAGGGACGAAAAATACCGCTTTGAAGCTGCGGCAAGGCTGATCAAAGAAGAGATGCTCAACGAAATGATAGCACCGCCTTCTTTGACACCGGATATGTATAACCGCAGATTGCTTGTGGAATTGTCCTGGGAAGACAGTGAAAAACAGAGATATATGGTAGATCCGGCAAAAGGTATCAAGTTCGGCAGAAGTTCAATGACCAATGATGTCATTGTTGACTGGCCGACCATATCCGCCAATCATTGTGTTCTTTTTCTGCAAAACAGCAGGCTGTATGTGCAGGATCTGTCTTCAGGCAACGGAACATTTGTCATGCAGAGAAATAAACAGGTCCGGGCCAGACCGACAGCGGAAATCCGCGATGGTGACTGCATTATCATCGGTGGAATACGCTTCACAGTTCATACTTATTTCTTAAATATGTCCAAGATATAGAAAAGGGGATACCATGTTACTGATCATCTATAATCAGCAGGTTTGCAAAGAAATCATGCTTCCGAATTTATATAATGCGGATTATGAAGTGGAATTATCCAGGGATGAATACTCTTTGCAGAATGATCTGCATCTGTTTTTGGAAAACAAGCCGGATGGGTGGACAATTCATGCCACAAACAAATACAGGGTTGTCTTTAAGAGACAGTCTGTCAATGAGCATCATCTGGAAAACCAGGATATTGTCAATATTGAAACAACAGGCGGAGAGAGTCTGATGCTTTTGGTGTCGGATGCGGATCTCGCATTCCGTACCATGGAGAAATATGACCTGAATCAGTATTCCAAGATTTCGATCGGCAAGAATCCGGAGAACATGGTCTGTTTTGATTTCATGGGACTGATATCCTCCTTTCATGCCGAGCTGCGGTTTGCCAGAAGCAGCTGGTACATTATTGATGGCAGTTCGAATGGCGTCTTTGTGAATAATTACCGGGTGAACAAGCAGAAAGAACTGCAGTTTGGCGACCATATTCAGATCTTTGGCTTGCATATGGTATATCTGGATAACGTGTTAGCGATGGAAGCCAATTGCGGTGAATTAAAAATCGCAGACACATTAAATCCGATCACAATCGAAGAAATTGATACTTCCTCTTTGCAAAGAAAAACGCATGAAGACAGGTTCTTTAACCGTGCACCGAGAAATCTTCCGACATTATATACAGAAGAAATTACAATTGAAGATCCGCCACAGCAGAAAAAGCAGAAACAGAAGCCGGCTTATATGACCATCGGTCCTGCTTTTACCATGGCTATTCCGATGACACTTGGTTTTATGATGTCAGCCATTGCCTCTTCCATGAGCGGAAGAAGCGGCGGAACGTTTATGTATACCGGTTTAATTACAGCTTTTGGTTCGGCTATTATCGGAACCATTTGGGCAATCCTGAACCTGAATTACAGTAAAAAGGAAGCTGTCGAAGAAGAGACAACCCGCTTTAATGCATATTCCAATTATCTTTTTGAAATTTCCAATACCGTTCGTGACCAGTATCGTCATAACGCCTTGTCTATGAACCAGATTTATCCTCCTGTATCGGTAGTGCTTGGATATAATACCTCATCCGGTGAATTGTGGAATCGTAATTCGTCCCATGAAGATTTTCTGAATGTGCGTATCGGCAGCGGTGATATGCCTTTCCAGGTCAATATCAATACACCGAAGGAAAAGTTTTCCTTGAATAATGATACCCTGATGGAAAAGCCCAAAATGATCAAGAAGGAATTTGAGATGCTGCACAATGTGCCGATCTGTGTCAATCTGATGGAACATCGCTTGATAGGATTGGTCGGTGGTGCGCAGAAGCTCGGGGCGATTGACATGATGCATGTAATGACAGCGCAGATTGCAGCTGCCAACAGCTATACAGATGTCAAACTTGTTTATCTTTTTGATGAGAATGATAAATCCCATCTGAATGACTGGGAATGCATGAGATGGTTTCCGCATGTATGGTCACAGGACAAATCCATGCGTTATATGGCGGGTAATGAAACCGAAAGAAGAGATATTTTCTTCGCTTTGTCCAATGTGATTCATACAAGAGTGGACATGGCTGCTGAAACCGCAAACAGAAATACCGGCTTTGTCAAACCGCATTATATCGTCTTTATTTCAGATCCGTCATTGCTGGATGGAGAACTGCTGGAAAGATATATTGTGGAACCGCATGAAGAGTATGGCATGACTGCAATTCTGTTAGTAGAATCCATCAGCCAGCTGCCAAACAGTTGTGAATTCATTATCCAAAATGACCAGAGAGTTTGTTGTGTATACAATCTGCTGGATGTTGAGAATGCAAAGAAGCAGGCTTTTGTGGCCGACTCCGTCGCCAACAACAGCCTGGAAACATTCGGTATGGCTTTATCAAACATCAAGGTCAGAGAGATTGAGACGAATAGTGAAGTTCCGGACAGTCTGACATTCCTTGACATGTATAATGCAAAATCATTAAGCCAGCTGAATGTCATTGAAAGATGGCGTAAGAATCGTACCTTCACGAGTATGAAGGCGTTGATCGGCAGAAAGGCCGGAAATGCGGACTGTTATCTTGACATTCATGAAAAATTCCATGGACCTCACGGTTTGATTGCCGGTACAACAGGTTCCGGTAAAAGTGAAACCTTGCAGACATATATCCTTTCTCTTGCGGTGAACTTCAGCCCTGATGATGTCAGCTTCTTCATTATCGACTTTAAGGGTGGAGGTATGGCAAACCTTTTCAATGGTCTGCCGCATCTTGCAGGTACTATTTCCAACTTATCCGGCAACCAGGTCACCCGTGCCATGATTTCCATTGAATCCGAGAATAAGAGAAGACAGAGAATCTTTGCGGAAAACGGTGTGAATAATATTAATTTATATACAAAGCTGTACAAGAATCATGAAGCCACCATTCCTTTGCCGCATTTGTTCATCATCATTGACGAGTTTGCGGAATTGAAGCGTGAACAGCCTGAATTCATGGCGAAGCTGATTTCAGTTGCACAGGTAGGCCGAAGCTTGGGCGTGCATCTGATTCTTTCTACACAGAAGCCAAGCGGTACCGTAGATGACAATATTTGGTCCAACTCCAAATTCCGTTTGTGTCTGCGTGTTCAGGACCGTCAGGATTCAAACGACATGCTGCATAAGCCGGATGCTGCTTTTTTGACACAGGCAGGAAGATGTTATCTGCAGGTTGGCAATGATGAGATTTTTGAATTGTTCCAGAGCGGATACAGCGGTGCGATTTATTCCGAAGATAATGACAGTGCCCAATCCTATTCTGCTTTAATCGGCAGAACCGGCAAAGCTGATTTAATCGGCACGAAAAATGTTTCCCAGAAGAATACATCTGACAAGGTCAAGCAGAAAACACAGCTGGAAGCAGTCATCGAATATCTGGCAAAGATCGCAAAAGAAAACGGATATCAGAACAGCTCACAGTTATGGATGCCGGTATTGTCGGAAGAGATTTTCCTGAACTCGTTAGTGGATGGAAGAGAATTCTATCGCAGAGGTGTATGGGTCGATACGCCGAAAGATGCAGATTTGAAAGTAACCATCGGTTTGTATGATGATCCGCATAATCAGATCCAGAAGCCTTTGGAAATGAATTTCTCTGAAAACGGGCATCTTGCAATTGTGGGTAATGCAGGTTCCGGAAAGAGTACCTTCATGCAGACCGTTGCGTTTGAATTGATGATGAAGTATTCACCGGAAATTGTAAACCTGTACCTGATAGACTTCAGCGGACACAGGCTGGTTTCCTTTGAGAATGCGCCGCATGTCGGCGGTATTGTCACGGATGACATGGAAGATAGGCTCGACAAGTTCTTTACTTTGCTGAATATGATGATGCAGGAAAGAAAAGAACAGCTGAAGCGCGGTGACTTCCGCCAGTATGTCAAGCTAAATGGTTACGTCATACCGGCTGTCTTCGTCTTCTTGGACAATTATGAATCTTTCCGTGAAAAGACCAATGATAAATACAGTGACATTATCTTGCGTTTATCAAGAGAGGGTGTCAGCTACGGTATCTATTTCCTCGTATCTGCAGCAGGCTTCGGCATGTCTGCCATTCCAAACCGCATTGCGGATAATATCCGCACCGTCATGACACTGGAACAGCAGGATAAATTCAAATACATGGATGTCATGCATGTATCGCATCTGGAACTGTTGCCGGAGACCAATGTGAAAGGAAGAGGTCTTGCGATAGTGGATGAAAGAATTCTGGAATTCCAGACCGCATTGGCAATCAAGGCGGAAGATGACTTTTCAAGAGGAAGAGATCTGGAAACCCTGTCCATAAACATGCGTGAAAACTGGAATGGCAAGATGGCCAGAAGAATTCCGGAGATTCCGCAGAATCCGACTCTGGAACTGTTGAAAGAGGATGAAAGATATCTGCAGGCAGTGCAGGAAAAAGATCTTCTGCCGATTGGCTATAACCATGAGGATGCATCCATTTATTCCATGCATCTTGGCAATAACTACTGTATTTCCATCTTGGGCAAATCCAGATCCGGAAAGACAAACCTTTTAAAGATCATACTTGAAGATGCCTTAAGGAAACAGGCGGACATTGCCATTGTGGAAAGGGATACTTCCGGATACCAGAGATTCCAGAAGACAGCGGAAGAAAACGGATGTGCATACCTGACGACAAGTGCGGAATTATATGCGTACTTTGAAAAACTTCTTCCTGAATTTGCCAGAAGAAACAAAATCAAACGCGGCATGATGGAACAGGGTGCGGAAGATGAGGAAATCATCGCCAGGATGGAACAGGAAAAACCGATCTTCATCTTCATCGACCAGATGAAGGATTTCATGGAAATGGTATATCACAAGGACAGTGAAGTCGGCGTCATGTCGGGATTCTTAGAGAACATTACGGAAAAAGGAATCATGCACAACATCTATTTTGTAGGCTGTATCCAGCAGGATGATGTCAATTCCCTGATGTCCTATCGTGTTTACAATAACTTCGTTTCCTATAAGAAAGGTATTTTCATCGGTGGCCAGATCTCTTCTCAGAAGCTGTTTAATTTCCAAGGTATTCCTTTCTCCGAACAAAACAAGACACTGAAGAAAGGCCTTGGCATTGTTACCGATGATATTGAGGAAGGAAATGGTATTGAGATTGTCATACCATTGGTGAAATAACATGATCAGCATGTTGATTTCCGATGGCTCTGTAGAGGAAAGACAATTTTTGATGCAGGTGGCAAGAGACAGTGCTGCCAGGTTTACAGAGGAAAAATGGAACTGGATGCAATGCAGTTCCAAAGAGGAATTAAAAAGGTTTATCGATCAGAAGATCCATGCGGATTTATTCTGTGTGGATATCACGATGGATGATGTCATCCCTTCGGTGATTGCCTTACGGGGATATGAAAAGGATGCATACCTGATTCTAGTCGCAGATCTTTCCATATCTCCTCTTTCCTACATGCGTCCGAATATTCATGCGGAGTCCTTGCTGTTGAAGCCTTTACAAAAAACACAGGTAGTTCCGATTCTGCGGGAGGCAGTCAGCACATATGCACAACGTTTTGCGGATCCGGATGAAGAAAAGGTGTTTGTGGTGGATGTCAGAGGTTCAAGAGATCTGATCAGCTATGACCGTATTCTCTATTTTGAATCAAGAGAGAAAAAGGTATTTCTGGTAACGGAAGAAACGGAATACGGCTTTGGTGATACGCTTGATCGTTTGAATGAGGAACTGGGAGATTCGTTTATCCGGTGTCACCGCAGTTTCCTTGTCAATAAGAGCAAGATTCGTCAGGTATATATTTCACAGAACAGGGTTGTACTAAGTGAAAATGTGGAAGTTCCGCTATCACGTTCATACAAGCCTGCAATAAAACAGTTTCTGGAAGGAGGAAGTCAGAATGCTGCAAAAGAGCTGGATTCTATCTTATGACGACTTCCGCATCCTACTGTTCAATTGCGGGTATACGGAATGTGAAGGCATCTACATGGAAGAAAAAGAATTCAGTGATGTCGAAGTGATACAGTCATTGAACCGCATGGCCCTTCATCAGTGGATTTATATCGAAGAGGATGCCTTTGAAATTGAAAAGGATTTAAAGAAAGCAATCAGAACGGCGGGCAGTCCTGCATATACACAGATCCGTAAAGGACTGCAGGGAAGAGAATACTTTCTGTATTTTGATGAAGATAGTATTGTGATCAGCCAGCCGTACTATGAGAGAAAGGGAATGTTGAAACTGACATTGATGGATCAGGAAGCATTTCATCTATGGGAGGAGGATATCCAATGATAATGATCAAGGTTGAAGTGCCGATACTGCAAAGGCAATATGATTTTCAGATCGATGAAGATCAGCCTATGCAAGAGGTACAAAATGAAATTGTGGAAATGATCTGTCAGGCCAATCAATGTGAATTGATCGGTGATAAGAAAAGACTGTTATTTTACAATCAGAAGAACCATCGCATGATTACAAGGGAATTGTCTGCGTATGAAAACGGGTTGGCAACCGGCAGTGTTCTGTATCTTGTCTAGGTGAACTATGGAAAACAGGATTGTTTTTGACATTGATAAAATCAGGCAGGCAGAAAAACAACTGAAGACACTGTCAGATAAAGCAGCATATCTATGCACACAGCTGACAGAAGCAGGCGAAGAAGAAATCATGCACTATGAGGAAGTCATCAGTATATACAGGAAACTTGCTGAGAGTCTTGCCTATGCTTCTTCACAATATGCATTGCAGCAGGAAGTACTGTTGAAAGAGGTTAACCTGCTTTCAAAAGGAGGGGAATGATGGACGAAATCCGCTTACAGCTGAATGAAACCATTGATGAAATGCATGCACAGGCCATAAATGTTCTTTCCTTCTGGGAAGGTGAGGCAGCGCTCTCTTTTGCCAACCGGTTGAAAGAAGCGGAAAGTCTGCATGCGCCTTCTGTTAAGAAACTGCAGGATTTCATTTTATAAGGGGATTCAATGGAAAAGGAATTTGAAGAAATACAGGAGCAGGTGAAATCCCTGGAACAAAAATTCGATCGTGCCTGTGAGCTGATAGGGGCAGGTTGGAAAGATCCGGTGGGCAATCAAATGCATATTATCTTGGAGAAAGAAAAAGAGTCCCTGCAGGACTTGCTGAAGGATTTGGAAAGAACAGGGGAGGAATAACATGATCGGTTTTATCATCATCGGTATAGTAGCCGTATTGGGTATCGCAGCAATCATCAAAGCTCTGCTTCCTTCCTATGTCAATCCGCTGAAGGCTGATCCCAATATTACCCATGTCATTGTAAAGAATGGGGTCAACCTGAAGGATATCAGTTATGGCGTCGAAAAAGGCAGAAAATTCGGTACGGATGATTTAAAGGCGGGAACGGTTCTTGTCAATGGCCAACGAAGGCTGATCTGTCATATGTCCTTTATCAACCAGGGTACGGGTACACAGGAAAACTTCAGTTTTTCCAATAAGATGAAGATCGGCAGAACAGAAGAAACAAATCTGAAGGCACCGAAACTTGTCTTGGAAAATGACAAGCTTGTCTCAAAGGAACATTGCCTGATTTATTTACAGGGAAACCAGGTATGGATATCGGATATGCATTCACACAATCATACATACCTGAACGGAAATCAGCTGACTGCACCTGCCCAGCTGAATGATGGCGATGTCTTAACTGTCGGTTATACCAAGCTGAGAATCCGTTTCAAGGTGCAGTAAGGAGTTGTCATGGCAGAAATTCAGACAGAATATCTGATGGAGTTGCAAGGTGAGTGCAGGGACATTGAGCTTGTCTTGCATTCCATTTATGAAAAGGTGCAGGCATATAAAAAAACCGGAACTGTGAAACTCTTAAAACAGATAGAAAGCCGTTTATACATGATTGGTGCCCTGCAGAAATTTATCGGTGAAGCATTGATGCAGTATGAAAAGACAGATCATGACATTGCGGATGTCATTGATCAGGAAATCGTCTTATATCCCGAAACGGTATTTGCGACAAGCCGGTTTGATGAGCTGAACAAGCAGATTAACCTGATGCCGTTTCACAGGGAATGATGTCATTTGTCCCGTCCGGCATGCTGTTTATCGGGTTAGAGACAGAAACAGACTTGATTCATCTATTCTATTAGTGCAAGGAGGAAGAACTTATGGCAGAGCAAAAGATTAAAAACAATATGGACGCAATGCGTAATGACATCCGCCAGTTAGATGAAGCTTTGGCCAGTCTTGAATCACAGTATAAAAGAACATTTGAAGAGATTGAAAGCCTGAGCGCAATGTGGGAAGGAACAGCACACAATGTGCTGGTCATGCAGTTTCAAAAAGATGCTGCACAGGTCGAAAACATGATTCAGTTCCTGCATAAATACAAAGAGGAATTAAATAATGCAAGGGATAAATACATCGATTGTGAAAATCGGGTAAATGACCTGATTCGCAGCATTTAAGGAGGAATTATGGCATTCAATTTTATTAATATTCCTACCGCATTGTTTGCAGGGGCAAAGTTCCGTGTAAACACGGATACATTGAAGGCTAAAGCAGACAGCGTATCCGCAAGCGTTGCACAGATGATCACAGCACAAGAGGCATTAACCAAAGCTGTAACCAATATGGATATGTATTGGGAAGGCGATGGAAGAAATGCCAAAAGAGAAGAGTACATGGAGAAGAAGGAAATGATGGAAACGATCGTAAACCGGTTGCAGGAATATCCGACGGATCTGTTGGAAATTGCCGGTGTATACGAACAGGCGGAAACAGCGAATGTATCCCATCAGCAGGCTCTTTCTTCCGATGTGATTGTATAAGGAGGGCATATGGCAAAGACGACATGGCAGATTGAGCTGGATTACCGCTCAGCAATCGGCAAAGCAAAAGAGCTGGATAACATTGCCAATGACCTGCAGAGAAATGCTTTCAACAAGTATCAGGAAGTGATTGAAGATCTCAATGTTGCATGGGATGGCGATAACCGCATCGGTTATGTGAATAAGCTCGAGGAAATGAAAAGGGAAGTACGTAAATCGATTGATAATCTCAGAAAAATAGCCAACTCGATCCGCAACATCGCTGAAATTACAAGAAGAGCCGAACTCGAAGCTGCAAGAATTGCAAGAGAAAGAAGCTACGGCGGCGGACTTGGTGGCGGCGGATGGTAAGTCATTCATCCTTTGAAAGATGACGAATATCGCAAATAGGAAAAAAAGCCAAACAGTAAAGCTAGAATATAATCGTAAAGAAGG
>CACXCB010000229.1 GCA_902766005.1 uncultured Erysipelotrichaceae bacterium
AACTGGCTGCAGAATTAGAAATATTCTGACGATAACTGAAATCCTGTCCATTGATTGAAATATTCCCAGTGTTGGTCTGCTGTTTCGTACCACCGGTTGTCGTCAGGATCCAGTAATACTCAAGTTTTCCAGAGGTATTTCCAACATTCACCTCAAAATAGGCGTATCGTAAAAGAGAAGAAGCAGTTTCCGTATCAACATTGCTGAAGGAAGAATCTCCCGGTCTTTTAATATATAATGCTGCCTGCTTCAGATCTGTATCTTTGTATACCTGAACATTAAAATAAGCACTTTCCCCTTTATCAACAGAAGAAATCTCTGATGGAAGATTTCCAGCAGAAGCATTACAGTTTACTGCTGAATTCGATACATTCTGTCGATAATCAAAATCGATACTTCGCCCATCGAGAAAATATGCGGCTTCCTTTCTTCTCCTATTTGTTAATCCGTCGATGACATTTCCTCCAGATTTATTCCAGTTTGTAAATGCTGTAGTGATCTCAGAGTCAGTATAATTCGAAACTCCATTAATCAAAATTGTCTTCAACTGAAAAGTATCGTAAGAAACCCATACATTCCCGACATTATAGGTAAAGCTGACCAGAGCATCAAACTGATTCTGTGTGACACTGATATCATACTTTCCTAAAAAAGAATTGACATAGCCTACGTATCTCACCAGATCATTTCTGAGCATTTCTTCACCCTGCTCCTCTGTAATGACCATGCCTTCATACACATCGGATCCATAATGACCATATCCAATCGTGTAATATTGCTCTGTACTTAATGCTTTGTAGGCTTCCTTCCGGAATCCTTCGAAAGACTTGATCATATTCACACCAGCCTGGCTGATCTGATACGATGCAGATGACATTAAATATGCATCTTCATCTGAATTTTTTTCTTTTTTAACCGCTTCGTCAGAAACAATGTTTTTTCCGGAACCATCTTCATATAAATCATATGCAGTAAGTTCATCAGGATTCTCTATATTTTCCTGTTCTATGTTCATTATTTCTGGATAATCTATATTTCCCTGCGCATACGAAAAGTTTATTGGATGTATGATAAAGATCACGCAAATCCATATAATCAGTATTGGATACTTTTTCTTCATCACTTTCTCCTTTAATATTCATTTAATATAACAGGGTAAAATCGCTCAAAGAGGATTTTACCCTGTTCAAAAAGATACATTAATTTTTAATATCAGGGCATCCTTTCAGATTCACAATTCTTTAGCTATCATCCTTTCCTTCTTCTTTCATTACTCACTGCTGAAAATACTGATCATACCCCTGCCAACCAGCGAAATAGCGGTTCATGATCCCGGCGTCCGCACGGTTCAGTTTGCCATCCCGGTTCACATCCGCTGCGTCCCGGTTCACGATCTTTTCTTCATATCCCTGCCAGCCGGCAAAGTAACGGTTAAGGATACCTGCATCCGCTCGGTTGACTTTTCCATCTGCATTTACATCACCGATCAGTGTATTGGTCAGTGTAATACTTCCGTCTGCAGTTTCCAGGTTTACTTCTTCAAAATCTACATTCAAAAGATCTCCGGTGGAAGGTTTCAGGATAATCGGATATTCTTTTGCCTCTGCGCCATCCAGAATTTTAAAGGATACCGTAAAGAAAGTTCCTGTTTCGGCAAAATTCTCCTTTGCCTGATCGTCTCCAAAGGAAATCGTGTAGCTCCCTCTGTTTCCGTTATCTTCAATCGATTCAGCGTTAAAGGCTGGTGCTTTCTCATCGTACTCAACATTGACCAACTCAAACGCTTTATTATCCCATGTCAAAACTGCACCGCCTACAGCAAATCCCGGATTCTGTTTTGCATTAATGTGGACATCGATCTGATCTCCTGGTTTTAAAACATGAGTAACACTCTCAAGGGACAGATACAAACCGTCTCCAGTGGGTTCTTGTGGATCCGTAATGGTCACTTCACAGACTGCAGTTTTCTCTCCAGCCTGAGCCGTAATCGTTGTTGTTCCAGCCTTCACACCAGTTACAACCCCATCTTTAACCGTTGCGATGCTTTCATCGCTGCTTGTCCAGGTCACGGTTTTATCAGTGGCATTGTCCGGTTTTACAGTAGCCGTCAAAGTCCCGGATTTCCCGGTTTCCAGTTTGAGTTCACCCTTATTAAGTTCAATTGAATCCACTTCAATCGTCGGGTTATTCTCTGTCCAATGAGCATAAACATTCATATGCCCCTTCATGACATCTGTGGAATCAGTAATCTGTTCTCCTCCGGATGCACTTGTGAACCAACCTTCAAAAGAATATCCTTCTCTCACCGGTACTTCCGGCAGACTGTATTTGCTTCCGTACGCTTTTTCAACCGTTTGATACAAACCACTGTCTTCCGCCTGGAATTCAGTAGGAACGGTTCCATCCTCCAGCTGCATTTCTGTAATCCATACAGATCCGGCCTGATCAATATATGGATGCATATAGTTTCCAAACGTTGGAATTTTATTCATCGGAATCGTGTAATACGCCCAATCCTGAGTCAGCGTAACGCTGCGATAATCTGTAAGTGGCTCCCATCCCCAACGAATATACATCTTTGTATTCACACTAGACGCCTTTGCCCAGAAAGACAGAACCATACTCCGATTATCTCCGACAAAATTCGCATTTGTCGACTCCGCCTGTGTCAATGTCTTTATTCCGAGATCCTTACCCTGGCCTCCTGCAGATTGATTATCTATTCGAAGAGAATTCCAACCGTTATGTTTTTGTGTGGAATCTACGGATACTGTTGTGACAGAAGTATCTCGGCTTAACCAATAATCCGAATTCAACCCGGAAGCAAAGTCGGACTGTAACAGATAGTTTTTCCCACTAAAATTATAATAACAATTCAGTTTGTAATTTACTTCTTTAAAGCGGAATTTCTGTGCATTAGTTTGATTCCCAGTATATAACAATACATTTGTCCCTGGATCATCATTATTTCCACTTACATCAACATATAAATCACAATATGAACTGCGGATGTAGTAGATGTCTTTCTCATCAGATGGGATCAGATACCACTTCTGATTTAAAGTTCCAGTATCCCGCCAGGTACCAACATTAGTTTTTGGCGTTATCCCAAAATGATCTGCATCTAGAAGAGTCTGACTTTCCGCGTGCTCGATTACATATAATCCATCCGCTTGTCTGGTCAGTTTCCAGACCTTATTATTGCTAAAACTGCTGTCGGAAATCTGGACATTCTGACCATTATCTTCTGTAAATACTCGTTCCAACAACCGATTCGTATTTGCCTTCGCAATGGTATAGTAACCTTCATATGGCTGTTCCCAATTATTAACTGGATTCAATGTCGGTACTTCCCAATTGGCTGTAACCGTCAGGTTTCCTGTCGTTCTCGATTTCAACTTATTGTACAAATCCGATGCAGAACTAAAGGTCGCATTGGCGCCTTCATTGATTCCAGTGATTTTGTTTCCATTACTATCCGTCCAGCCTGTAAAAATGTATCCTGCTCTGACCGGATTTTTCAAAGTGACACCATACAAAACATTGTAAGTCGCAGGATTATCCTCATGATTCCTGCCACCGTTCAGGTTATATGTGATCTTATATTCGATCGGATCACAATAATACTGGATTCCTACATTTTTCGCCGGCTGTGTCACTGTATCGCTGAAACTATACGTTTTCCATGAACCATCCGATGTAAAACCGCTGCTTCCCCAGGTATTCTTTAAGGAAAATCCATTTGGAATGGCGGTTTTGTTCATTGCTGCTGTAAATGTATAAGAAGCTTTCGCTGTCTTTGTGAAAGTTGTTGTTCCAAGAAGGTAAGCATTATTTCCATTTTTATCATTTGTCCCTTCCTGATACTTAAAACCGTTTGCCCAAAGAGCGATGGAATTTGTATACGTACTGGATTTTACCGAAATGCTTCCTGTGCTGGTCTGCAGTTTTTGCCCTCCGGTTGTAGTCAATATCCAATAATACTGCAAAGTACCCGCTACATTGCCCACATTCTCCGAGAGATAAGCATATCGAAGTAAAGAAGAATTCTCCGTATCTACATTACTAAACGAAGACGCTCCCGGTCTCTTAATATACAACGCTGCCTGTTTCAGATCTGTATCTTTGTATACCTGAACATTAAAATAAACACTTTTACCCGCATCCACTGTGGAAATTGCGGTCGGCAGATTTCCAGCTGACGCATTGCAATTGGCTGCGGAATTAGAGACATTCTGACGATAATCAAAATTTAATTTGTTAATTGTAATACTTTTTGTATCAGTCTGTTTTTTCGTACCTCCTGTTGTCGTCAGAATCCAGTAGTACTGCAGTGTTCCTGCGGTATTACCGACACTTTCCTTAAAATAGGCATATCGAAACAGAGATGCTTTTTCGGTGTCTACATTGCTAAAAGAGGAAGCACCTGGTCTCTTGATGTACAAAGCAGCCTGTTTTAAATCAGTACTCTTCCATACCTGGACATTAAAGTACACACTCTTACCTACATCTGTTGAAGAAATCCCGGACGGCAGATTTCCATTGGACGCATTGCAATCTACCGCCGAATTAGAAACGTTCTGGCGATAATCAAAAGAACCACCATTATCATCTATATCCTTAATATGGATATATTGAAAGCTTTTATTACTCATTTGAGTCTTTGTAAGAGTTCTACAATGATAAGCTTCACTATAATTATAATTATATTCTTCTATTGTAACATTATCTCCATTTACAGCAGCCACCCAAGCCACATGTCCATAAGTCCCTGCAGTAGAGCATGCTACTGATCCCACTTTAGGTGTATTATTAACCGTTACACCCGAATTTTTTGCAGCAGATATCCACGTCTTTGCATTTCCCCAGTGATATCCTTTATATTGATTATTAAAACTAACTCCATTCACATGATTAAGCCGCCAGGCAACGAATGAAGTACACTGACATTTATAATAATTCCATGGATCTACTCCACTTTTTCCTTTATAAGGATAATCGTCTCCCAAAACAGCTCCATAGGAAAAACTAGCTGATAATAGTGTAAAAACTATAAACACTATGATTGTCGATAGTATTGATTTCCTATTCATAGTATTCTCCTTTTCAAAAACAGGGCAAAATCACTTCTCGGATTCTGCCCTGTTTCTCATAAACATCGTCGCTCAAAGACA
>CACXCB010000230.1 GCA_902766005.1 uncultured Erysipelotrichaceae bacterium
CTGTTCGTAAAGCAGATTAAGATTATTATATACCGTTGCAAGAACGACCTTGGAATTTGAAGCTTTAAGGCGCAGATAGATCATCTCCGCGGTCAAATGATCCGTAGATTCATTTATAATATCGAGTATCTGTTGTGCGTATCTTGTCATTGCCCTCTCCAAATTAGAATTATTCTAAATCCATTATATCCCTGAAGGCAAATAATGTCAAGACAGAAACCGGGGAATCTTCATCAGGCGGCTATGCCGAAGCCTCTGCTTTAATGTTACTTATCCTTCTTGATAGTCAGAATTGCTATAATCCAAAACTATCTTTTTACAACCCCTGCAAAGATCCGCAGCGAAAAGGAAGTCGGCAAAGGAATGGTTTTCTAAAAGAATCTCGCCCTTTTGGGGAATCAATGAGGCTTTGTGCTTCATTTTTACCCATGCAATTCTCTGCCTGCCTTGTACATATCCGGTTTCCATTTCTTTTTCACATATGGGGCACTTCATCTTTATTCCTACCTTTCCAGATTCACATTTATTTGACTGCCCTTTCTATATACAACGTTTTGAATGCAGGGACAGGTTACAACTTTTGGGCACTTATTATTCGATGGCAGGCTTTTTCAGCCACAGCACCGTATCGCGGATGCTGCTTTGCAGGGAGCGCGGGGCATACCCGAAAGAGGCGGCTGCGGCCGCTCTGCTGAACTTGCTGTTGGAATCAAGAACGGAGACGGCGTAAGGGGTGAAATATAAGGTCTGCTTTTTCCGTAAGCTCCGTTTTTCATAAAGGGGTGCAATCAGCTTTGCAAAACAAATCGGCAGAAAGGAAACGCTCCGTTTCAGTCCCAGCGCATCTTTAGCCGCGTTCAGGATGTCGCGGATCGTCGCATACTGCCCGGATAGGATATAGCCGTGTCCTGCCTTGCCATGCTCCGAGCAGGCGACAATACCGGCTGCCACGTCGCGCACATCTACGAAATCATAGCCGCCCTTCACCGCCAGTGGGAGTTTCCCGGCAATGAAGGACAGTAGCATATTGGTAACGCTGCCTTTTCCCACGTCGCCCGGTCCGATGATTCCGGTTGGAAATACCACGCTGGCATTGAGCCCTCGGCTTGCCGCCTCAAAGACAAGGGATGTAGCAATGGTCTTGCTCTTGGCATAATCGCCATGCACCATCTCCGGCGAGAAAACGGCGTCCTCGGTGATCTCCGTTCCTTTAGGCTTTTCGGGGATAGCATGAACAGAGCTGACATATATCAGCTTGCCGACGCCGCTTTTTTCGCAATGACGCAGGATATTGTTTGTGCCACCCACGTTCACACGATAGATCCGATCCCCCGGACGCGACGCCACCGAAACGATACCGGCGCAATGGATCACACAGGCTTTTCCGTCCGCGCCGGAAAAGAAGCGATCCAGCGAGGCATCGTCACATACGTCCCCGTAAACGACGGAAACCCAATGCGGCAGTTCTTTTGCCAGCGGATCGTTCTCCATCACCAAAGCGCGTACTTCTGTGTTCTTCTCTTTCAGTTCCGAAAGCACAGTCCGTCCGAGAAATCCGCTTGCTCCTGTTACAAGATATTTATTGAACATAAACCGTCCTCCTTAATTAAAGACAAGTGTTGATTATCTTTCACAAGTATAGTATAATTGGAGATGAGTTGAGGGACAATCAGCAATGTTTTATTGAGAGAAAGAAAAGCAACACAAGATGAACTGGTGTTGCGAAAAAGAGTAAACTTTTTATGTACGGAGGAAGCGGTGTGAGGAAAAGCGATGCAAGAGTACGATACACGCAGCGTGTATTGAAAGAATCCTTTTTGTCCCTATTGCGGGAAAAACCGGTCAACAAGATTACCGTCAAAGAAGTCTGCAAATTGGCAGAGTTGAATAGGGCAACCTTCTATGCGCATTACAGCGATTGTTTCGCACTTATGGAAAGCATCGAACAGGAGATTTTGGAGGCCTTTGAGCAATCCCTGCGCCTGATTGACTGCTTTGACGTGAGTGCGCTGATTGCTGCAATCTACGCAATGGTGGAGCAGCACGAGGAGGCCTGCCGTGTCCTAATCTTTGACGGCGCAAGCACTTCCGTCCTCGGAAGGATGATCGACCTTGCCAAAGATTCCAGCATTGCGACATGGAAGCAGCAGCTTCACCACGCTTCCGACGAGGAGCTGGAAATGCTCTATACCCATCTATCAAACGGGCTTATGAATGTCGTACTGGGTGGATATGACAAGTACAAGCGGGATGATGTGATTTCCTTCGTAAATCGCATCGTCAAAAGCAGCACGTCGCTGTTCCAATAGATTGAGCGATATATGGATACAGCTCGAAAAAACAATGAAGCCGCCATTCGGATTCC
Organism: uncultured Erysipelotrichaceae bacterium; assembly: GCA_902766005.1. Taxonomy (GTDB): domain Bacteria; phylum Bacillota_I; class Bacilli_A; order Erysipelotrichales; family Erysipelotrichaceae; genus Bulleidia. The sequence goes on from CACXCB010000230.1 coordinate 2,366, forward strand.
CGTTTGGCGGCTTTTGCTGTCAGATACATGGGTAAAACTTTTTCGGAAAGTTGTAACCTAATCCCCTGTGATAATCGTTATATAAATGGAACAGTAGTTTGGCCTATTGCTGTCTCAGGAATAATCAATCAATCGAAAGGAGATTCGGCTTATGGGGAAAAGAAAAGGCGAGATACTATCATTTGCTGCTCTGTTGTTTGTGTTCATGTTGACGACCTTATTCTTCTATATGGTTTATAACATGCACTATGACTCTGCATCAGATGATTTTCCCTGTATGGGAAGCACCGGTAATTAATATGATCATGTTTTATCCTTTGCCAAAGATGATCTTCTTTGTAGTCAGCAATGTCGTTCTCATTCAATCGCTATTTTCCCTTGAGTTACCTCGGGTGAATTTTTCGATGTAATTGTATAGTCAATACTGCTAAAGGCATCTTGTATAAAAATAACCGATGGAAATGCAATCGTCGTATTATGCTTAATATAC
>CACXCB010000231.1 GCA_902766005.1 uncultured Erysipelotrichaceae bacterium
CGTAGCAGTGCGTCTGTAAATGTCTTTATTCATACCTATATTATATCACAAATGTGTGTAATATGCACATTATTACACACGATATGCTGCAAAAAAACACCTTACCCACCACTGAAGTAGTGGGCTTGCGGCGTTAAAAACTTCTGTCATTGGCTAAGGAAGATCCGGATAACTGTACCTCCCCAAAGCTTCCCAACATGATCGTATCCATCATGTTGACACCGATCGTGATGACATTCTGCATGATGATCGGAAATGAGATTCGGAATAATTTTCTGTAAAATGATGAATCTTTGACAAACAGTCTATCCATATTTCCTCCTGATATGCATGCAATATATTATACTAAATTATGTTTTTTTTGAATAAATACATAAAATGACTCATGCAAACAAAAAACAACTTGCGTTGTTTTTTGCATCATTCTCATTGCATTGTTCTGTCAAAATCCTTGAAGATGATCATCTCAACGGAATTGCCTTCGATGCCGATGGTAATTTCATCTGCAATACTGGCTACGATGGATTTCTCCAGCTCATCCAATGCATCATTTGCATCATCATTGTTGTCCTTCCGGTTTTCCATTTCATTGATATATTTTTGCATCGACCATCTGTAGGAAGAAGTGCTGTTTGCCATACCGATATTATTCATTCCCATTTCAAGCATACCGATATCCGCATTTCCCAAATCGTTGTCCGGTAACAACATCACCGATATCATATCCTTGATATGACTCATAAAACCCTTTATTGCGGAATTCTTTCCGGAAGTAGAAACAGCCATCAGCTGATCACGCAGATCCCTTGTCATGCTGATTTCCGCTTTCAGATGGATTTTGAAATCTTTCCGTTCTCGTTCAATCCAGTAAAAGGCATCGACATTCCCGATGATCGTACGGATCATGCCGAATACTTCTTCAGAAAGCAAACGAAGCTGCAGGACTTCTTTCCTTGAAAGCTGGCAATCCGTTCCAAACTTCTCCGTCGCATTCAATGCCTCATCCATCCCTTTACCCCTGCCGGTAATCATCATTTCCTTTGTCCTGTCCCTGTTCTTTCGGACTTCCTTGACCTCACCATCATTCCTCATACTCTTTTCATCACGGGATACCACATTGACAAAACGGAACGGAATTTCAATTTTGTTACTATCAAAGGCATATTTAACACGGGTATTCATATCACTCTGCACCGTCTGGGTAGAAACAGAAGAATCATAATACACTGTTGTCAACAGTTTTAAACTGCTTTCTTCAAAGGAAATAAAATAAACAGGTGCAAATTCCATGCCATGTCTTGTACTCTTTCCGGGGACTGTATAATCCGATTCTATGACAGCCTTTCTGACAAGCTCCATAGCTTTTCTGACATCACTGTGGTAGGCAATAGGAAATTCCATTATAACGGAGCGCAGCTTGATATGATAGCTGTGGTTTTTAATTGTCATCGCATTGAGCTTGCTGTTGGGGATGACAATATATTCCGCATCCACCGTATTCAATGCTACATGCCTCATCGTGATGTCTTTGACAATCCCGGCCATGCCGTTTTCCAGTTCAATTCTGTTACCGATTTCAAATGGCTTATGGATACTGATCATTAAACCTGCCAGAACATCCTTGATGATGTCCTGTGCAGCAAATGCCACGACAGCACTGATGATGGCTGTCCCGCCTAACATCGTTTTCCATACGGATTTCAATTTACCGAATACAGAGAAAATAACAAGGACTCCCACAATAACAATCACCACATAATTCAGCCGCTCAAAAAAATAGATATGCAAATCCTGACTGCTTTTCTTGATGTTTTTAAACACCTGTTTGTTCAGCTGTATTAAAACCCATGCCACAGCCAGCACACCGAGACTGATCAGAATTGTTGAAAATAAACCATCTTTCTCAAACATAGATGTTCCGCCTTTCACATAGTACATAAAAATCAATACATATAATTCATATATGTCAGAAGCGCATAGATCACAATCATTGAAGTCAATACAACCGCCTGTTTTAACCGGTGCTCGGTAAACAGACCGATCAGTTCACGTACCGAAGCATTCGGCCAGAAATACCATTTTGTTTTCGAACCCATGCCAACCGCACGCATCTTTACCCTTCTTGCATACAATCCGCTGCGGAAAACATGATAATTCGTTGTTGAAAAAGCAACTTTACCCTCCGGATTTACCGCAAGGATCTTTTCTTTGGAAAACTTCATATTCTCAAATGTATCGGTAGACTGATCTTCTTCTATAATCCGGCTTTCAGGTATTCCCTGTTCCATGAGATAGCGCTTCATCGATTCGCATTCCGAAATCACTTCATCAGCACCTTTTCCACCTGATGTGACAAACATCAGTTCTTTGCCTGTTTCTTCCTTTTGTTTTTGATAGAAAGCAAGTGCTCTGTCAATTCTTCCCTGCAACAGCGGTGTCGGTGTTCCGTCTTTACGCAATCCACACCCAAGAATAATCAGAAAATCCTTATTCTTTTCGGGTTCGTATCTTGCAGCAATCACATCGGCAACCATCGCCCCGATCAGCATGCACTCACAATACAAATAGAATGCTGCAAAAAGATTGGTCAAAAGATCATGACACATGACTTTCCAAAGACTCCCCGTTACATAATAATCGGCAATAAACAGAAATATTTCACCCGCAATCAGCATAAATGATAACAAAATGCCTAAAAAATTCACAAAACGCTTTCCTTCATGGCGGATTAATGAAATATTGGATATGCATAATGCAATGGAGAAAATAAGAATAAATGGTGCGGAAATCAGCATATAATTCTTTGCAGAGGAATACAGAACATTTACAACATCGTTTAAATGGTAAATATCCGGATACCTGAACAATTGGTATGTCTGCAATACGCCGGTAATTAACACAGATATAAGAAACAAGGAAAACCCCATATAATAAATCGTGTTGTAGGAATAAGGATTATATTGAATCTGTTTGAAAAAAGCAGAAATCAGCTGATAGAGTGCAATCACATAAAATACATCCAGAATCGCACTGACAAAAAGCTCATGCTTCTCAATCTGATGAAAAATCAGAAGACTGATGATGATCAGCACAATGACAGCCAGAATCAGCATATTATATAATTTCGGTTTTTTGTTTCTTGTATCGAACTGTATAAAATTCTTCATGTGAAGATTACCACCCTGTATATTATCGCATATTTAGATGAAAATAGAGGACCGAATTCACAGTCCTCTTTTCACAAGCAGATATCAATTTTATGATTTGCGAACACATATACGATCGAGAAAACGAATTAATCCATCAGGATAATCATCAAGATCGGGAAGATGATTGTCTCCAAGCGCTATCAGCTTGTTTGTGCCATGGTAATCGCTTCCTGCTGTTACATACAGATTATACTGCTTCGCAAAACCAAGCATCTCATTTTGCAGTCTCTGTGTAAATCCGGAATAGAAGCATTCCACGCCCTGCAAGCCGAAAGAGATCAGATGCTGTAATCGCTCATTCATTTCTTCACCAACGATAATCTGATCCCCACTGCCATAAGACGGATGGGCAAGTACAGGAATACCGCCACTTAGCAGTATGCCCTCTATAGCTTCCTCAGGACGTACATAATCCTGACGGAAATGAATGCGGTTGATATATTCCTTAATCGCTTCTTCCTTAGTATTGGCATATCCGTATTTCACCATCAGGTTACCGATATGCGGCTTACCCGGATTATCCATCTGAAACAGCTTTTCCAGCTCCTCTTGCGGAAATGCAAAATGATATCCTCTTTCCAGAAAATCTAGTCTGGCTTTTACCTTGTTGATACGATAGGAATGACCGAGTCTGACGACATCCCGAATCGGTTGCGCATCGGCATGATACTGATATCCCAAAATATGATATTGTCCGAGTTCATCCTTGCAGGAGAATTCTACACCACAGATAAACAGCGGGTCATCTTCTTTCAGAAGACTCTGAATGACTCTGCATCCCTTGATGTCATCATGATCTGTCAAAGCAAACAGCTGAATCCCTGCTGCTTTTACATTGATAAGAATCTGTTCAGGCGTATCCGTGCCATCGGAAACAGTAGAATGCATATGTAAATCAATTTTTGCGGGATAATTCATGTGATTACTCGATTGTCAGAATATCTGTAAAGCCGGTTACATCAAATATTTCCATAATCGTTTCACAGACATGGATAACTTTCATGCTGCCCTTCTTGTTCATGACTTTCTGTGTAGCCAGAAGTACACGCAATCCGGCAGAGGAGATGTACTCCAGTTTTTCAAAATCAAATACAAGATCCGTCACATCTGTCAATGCATCTTTCAAATCCATTTCCAGTTCCGGTGATGTAGTTGTATCCAGACGGCCTTCCAGCTTTACGGTTAATTCTTTTTCGTTCAGTATTTTTTCGATTTTCATATTATCCTCCCAACTGAATCTGAATGTTTCAATGAATTCTATAGCAACGATCAATTCTCATATCATCCATGTTTCGGCAGATATCTCATAGTTACCCAGCCTATTTAAAGTACTACAGGCTTTTTTTGAGTTTCAAAATATTCTGTCCATCTTTATACTCATATGTTACATCATCCATCGTCTTTTTGGCAAGGAATACTCCCAGTCCGCCGATATCCCTTTCCTCTGCCGACAAAGTAATATCCGGATCAGCTTTTTTTAACGGATCATACGGAATGCCATGATCGATAAAGGTAATCGCTACCGTCAAGGGATCTTCCGTAATTTCAACGCGTACGATGGCTTTGCCTTTTTCAGGCTGATAGGCATAGCTGGCAATATTAACAAAAATCTCTTCCGCTGCAAGACGTATCTGCATTGCCACTTTTGGTGAACAATCTGCAGCATCAAGATGCTCATCAATAAATCCGAGAACTTCATCCAGATTTTCGACAACCGCTTCAGTCTCCATTTCATTTGGACGGAATACAAGCGTATCTGTCTTTTCAAGAAGTGTAATCAGCTTTTCCTTCAAGAAATCAATTTCTTTTCTGCCTTGTTCGGTTTCAAGTCCATGTCTGCGAATGGAACGGCGGATCAGCCTTGCATAGCCGATAATACGCGCCTTATCCTCAACTTCCCTGATCTTTGTTTCATTAGCGGTACCAAGTTGACACTCCCCATGCCTAAAGGCAGGGGATTCTTGCTTCAACCACCACTGCTTGGATATTTCCAAGTCTTACACGACGTCCACAAG
>CACXCB010000232.1 GCA_902766005.1 uncultured Erysipelotrichaceae bacterium
CTGTAAATGTCTTTATTCATACCTATATTATATCACAAATGTGTGTAATATGCACATTATTACACACGATATGCAGCAAAAAAAACACCTTACCCACCACTGAAGTAGTGGGCTTGCGGCGTTAAAAACTTCTGTCAACACGAAAAAAAGCCACACCCTCTCAGGTGTGGCATAAAATCATCTACTTGATTTCGTCAATGGAACCGTCGTTCTTGACAACCTCGATCTTGCAGTCCAGACCATATCCTGCAATTGCTGCAAGAATCATAGCACCCGGTGCTGCAGCCAATCCGATCAAACCGCCGGCAATACCTACATTTACAGGAAGGTTCAGGATAACTTCACCCTTTCTTGTAACCTTCACACGATCAACATTGCCTTCTTTGATCATTGCTTTGACCTTTTCAACAATGCGTGTTGCTTCCGGTGCTTCCTCATTCAGGGAACGGACAGCCTGTTCTGCATTTCCGTCTGTCTTCTCAAGAAGCGCTTTAGCCTCCTTATAGTCGAGTCCTGTTTCTTCCATGACTTTTTCAACTGCTTCTAATGTAATCATTTTCAATTACCTCCTTGGTACATATTTATTTTGCCACAATTTGACCGCAAGTCAATTGTTATTTTTTAAGAAATTTTTATGATTCACATAAATGATTTCTCAACATCGATTATGAATTCATACCCTTTCTTTGTTTCCATGCGATAGTTGCCGTCTACCGGCACCATCACATCAGCCTGAAAAGGCCTTCCCAATGCATATCCTGCCCTTGCAAACATCTTTCCCGCAGGGATATTTTCAGAGGAAACATAGGCATAAATTGCATTGCACCAGGATGTTTTCTGTACATATGTATAGAGCTGCTGTAGGGCTTTTGTGCCATACCCTTTTCCGGTATATTCCTTTCGCAAAACAATATCAATTTCAGCTGCATTGTTCGGATATCTGGACAATTCTGTTTTTCCGATGATTTCATCATCCAATGTAATCGCAAAACAAAGGAAAGGCTTGCCATCCACAATCCCTGTCTGTATGGCATGGATATATTTCTCTGTCTGCTCTTTTGGTAACGGCACCATCAACTGGATCAGACATCTGCTCTGGTCAACATTTTCATACAGATTTTCCAAAGCATCATGATGCACATCTGTCCATTTTTTCAATGCAATCATCCTAAAAACCTCTTTATCTCATCTTCATCGGCATCCGGAAGAATCTTTTTAAAATGCCTGAGTATTCTTTTATATGACTCTTCGGGGGTTCTTTTATATACACGGTTGGAAAACCTTTTCCCATAGAATTCTTCCGGTGTGGCATATCTTGCAACACCCCACCCATAGAAATTTCCTTTTTTATCCACCTCATATTCAAAATCACTTGTCAGTACATAACATTCCATCTGCAAACGGGTTATCAGTGTATCAAATCCCTTTCTCGGTTCCCATTCATCCGGTCCTTTTGTACGTGGTTTGACATACCCGCCGATTGCCTTGGCATCTTTGGATAATATCGAATGTCTTTCGGCAATGATATTATAGAGGTATTGTTCATTGTATGTTGCTAAGCCATCTTCAAAACGGGAATCAAAATCATATCCGTCTCTTCTGTAATTGGCAAAATCCAAAAACCATTCTTTGGAAATAAAAGCTGCCTTCTTATGAAAGAACTTGCCATAAGCACATCTTGTTTCCTGAATCACAGGTCCCTTCCATTCCCAGACACCCGGTTCATTTGAAAAATAGACTTTCGGATCACAGTTTTCCTCAATCGAAAAACCTTTGATCTCATTGGCAAAGAAAGGTAAAAATCCCAGTTCCGCTACAGCCTGTTTTAGATCTTCTTTTGTCCTGATGTATATATCCATATATTTCTCCCGGAACATTATCTCATAAAATGCCAAAAACCGTATATCCCCTGTAAAAAAGAACATGAAAAGTATGACTAAACATGCATGAAATACATATCAATGTTACAATATCTTCATCTGAGCCATTTCATCTTCAGACAACCGGGAGGCACATATGAAAAGAACGATCCTATTGATATTCATGCTTCTTTTAGCTTCAATATATATTTCACCCGTCTATGCGGAAGACCTTTTTCAGATCATCATTGAAAACGGTAATGCTTACGCCAACAACCAGATCATCACTGAGGCTTCCCCCGGTCAGGGGGTATATATCGAGTGTGAGCAGATTGAAGGGAAACAATTCATCGGCTGGCATTGTGAACAGGATATTTCCTTTGATCAAAGCAGTGAGTCCTTCACGCTGATCATGCCAAGTGAGAATATTACGATCACAGCCACCTATGCAAATGTATATTCCATTGAAATAGAAGGAGGAACCTGCGATCATGCTTCTGCCATTCCCGGTGAATCCATTACCATTCAGGCAACCCCATCCAAAGAGCAGATCTTTGATCACTGGGAAGGAATTGACGCCACAGACATCAAGCAGGAACAATACGTCTTCTCCATGCCGGCAAGCAATCTCTCCATCAAAGCGGTTTATCATAGCGGTCAATGGGTCAGTGATGCCGGTGGCATGTTCTATCAGCATGCAGACGGATCCTATCCTTCTTCTTCATTCGAAAGCGTTCCTTCTTTTGACACCGGAGAAGAGAAAACATATTACTTTGATACAACCGGCCATGTAAAGACAGGATGGGTATATGACCATTCCCATTGGTACTATATGGATCAGACCGGTGCCATGACAACCGGTTGGCAATACATCAAAAACAAATGGTACTACATGAATACAGACGGCATCATGCAGACCGGATGGATTAAATTAAAAAACACCTGGTATTATCTCAATTCAAGCGGAGCCATGCTTACCGGATGGCAAAAGATCAATAACGTCTGGTATTACTTCAATCCATCAGGGTCAATGAGAACTGGGTGGCTGAAAGAAGGAAATAAATGGTATTACCTCAAAAACTCCGGAGCAATGGCTACAGGATGGGCTAAAGATAACAATAAGTGGTATTACATGAATTCTTCCGGTGTTATGCAGACAGGATGGTTACAAAGCGGCAATGCCAAATATTATTTAAAGCCAAGCGGTGCCATGGCTACAAACTGGGAAAAGATCTATTCCAAATGGTATCTCTTCAGCAATTCCGGAGCAATGTTGAAGGGATGGCAGAAAGTGAACAACATCTGGTACTACCTTGATTCTAACGGTGTCATGCAAACCGGATGGAAAAAACTGGGCAATATCTGGTATTACCTGGATGGCAGTGGCGCCATGGCTGTCAAATGGAAGAAAATCGGTTCTTCCTGGTATTACTTCAATACCTCAGGTGCAATGCAGACCGGATGGATTAAGCCATCATCCAAGTGGTATTATCTGGCATCATCCGGTGTCATGAAAACAAACTGGATAACCTTAAAGAATGTCACATATTATCTCGGTTCTGACGGAAGCATGAGAACAGGCTGGCAGGACATTGATGACTATACCTATCATTTTGATAACAGCGGTGCATTAAACAAGGGCTGGAAAACGATCGACAATGATAGATACTTCTTTGATACTTCTACGGGCATCATGGCAAAAGGTATTCGTTATACTTCAGGAACTTGGAACCGGTTCGATGATACCGGCAAATGGATCAAAGAGATTCACGATGCACCGGATCTTTCCAGCCATTATGCAGTGGCTTATGATGCTTCTACAGGAGATACTTTGTTTGATAAAAATGCAGACCAGAAGATGTGGCCTGCATCAATGACGAAGATGATGACAATGATCCTTGCTATTGAAAACACAAAAGATTTAAATCAAAAGGTTACTGTCACAGAACAAATGATCCGCGATCTTGACGGTACCGGTTTAACAACCGCAGGTTATCAGGAGGGTGATACACCTACAGTTAAAGATCTTCTTTATGCAGCATGTTTGCCTTCCGGTGCTGATGCAACGAATATTCTGGCATATAAAGTTGCCGGATCTCCATCTGCTTTTGTAAAACTCATGAATCAGAAAGCTGCCGAACTGGGAATGACCAATACACATTTTGCAAACAACCATGGCAATGACAGTCCGAACAATTATTCTACCTGCAGGGATATCGCAAAATTACTGGCATATGCATCAAAGAATGCCACATTCAAAAAAGTGATCAGCACAATCCGCTACACAACATCACCTATGCAGGCTTTCCCATATGGGCAGAACTTAAGATCCATTGTCTTGATTTACTGCAAAGGATATGAAGGAAGATATAACTTTGAAATACCGGGATTAATCGGCGGTAAGAGCGGTTATACACCCGATGCAGGTTATACATTGGCAATCACGACAGAAGTAAACGGAAAACAGATTGTCTATGTAACCGCGAAGAGTTTCATCCAGCAGTATTATCCAAGTCATGTGGAAGATATTTCCAATATAGCTTTATATCTGAATCAATAAAAGACGCATTATGCGTCTTTTGTTAATCTCTGTCTATTTCTATAATCATCTTATTCAGTATATCTGAATCGGCAATCTTGTTGATCACTTTGATGACAGGCTCTGTTGTTTTTAAGGAGTAATTCAGAAAGCTCTCTTTTACTGCCGCTCTGCCATTTGTGACAAACGGTTCCTTCAATACAATCAGGAATGCAAAGGAAGCAACGGCTAAGACGATATCTGCCAGTATTAAGCCTAATACCCCGCCGCAGATTTTATTTACGGTTCCTGCAGTACCTTCTTTTTTCTTCATATTGTTAACCCAGCTGTGCAATGGTCTGGTAATCAGCAGCAATACAATTAATACAATCGCAAAAAAGATCACAAAATCTATAAAACGCATCAGCAGGTTTTTAAAGCCAAAATCCGTAAATAACTGCGGTACATATTTCTCAGGAAATATCGGAAACATATCAGATAATTTATAACCCGCAATAATGGCAACTAATGCGGCTACCAGCGTACATAAAATATCTACTATATAACGAATAAATCCTCTTTTATATCCAATCATGAAAAACAATGCCAATATACCTATAACCAAAACATCTATTACCGCAATGATTGGAAAACTGATTCTGATCATATAAATCTCCCCTAATGTATTTTCAGTATATCATACTTTCTGTTTTTTGACTTTTTATTCTCGTCTAATTCAGTTGCTGACGAATGGTGTCAATCATCTCATACAGAGACGGTATCCTGCGGAAGCAGTAATGATTTACATAATCATACAGGATTTCATCAGTATCTTTATCAAACCAGATAGGAAAACTGATTTCAGCCAGTTCTGTCCAATGATTTGTGTCCAGACATAGGCAGCCCTTTCCTGGAAATAACAGATAAAATCTCTTGTGTCAATAACGTTCCCACTGGAATCAGTTATACCAGCATTACTTAATTGTATACTGTATTGTTCCTGTTCTTCCGTAAGATCCGCCTCGTCTTGCTCTATATCCTCCGGTGTTTCTACATCATTTGGATCACCCATTCCCTCTGCATACACATTTTGAGCAGGCATCCCCTGTATCAGCATACTTGCTAATGCGATCCGAATAAACATTCTTTTTTTTCATAAGATTTGCCCCCCATTTCCTTTTATCGAATCTATTCCACTTCTGTCAAATCAATTTCTTCATCCGTATTAGCATCTTTACCTTTAGCAGTAAACCTGTCAATCACATACCATGCAGATGTAGAAATATGATCATCCAGTTCATCGAACAATTGGAAAGTTACTGTACCATCCAGATTGTTTTCCCACGCAACTTCTTCCGGTCTTTCGCCTTCATGATGTGCTTCATAATAATCAAGGCATTTATCTGATAAATCCCTGGAACTATAGAATGTGAGTCCCCCTTCAGGTACATCCAAAGCCCAATGAATTGTTTCGCTTTCACCATATGACCAGCTTAAAGCAATATGCTCATCATCCGTCTTCTCCATAGTTGCTGACACTTCGTTTTTTGTTGTTCCCATATAGAAAACTATTTCATTGTCCTCAATCTTATACTCGAATGTCATTCCTTTTCCACTGTCAGCATCCAGATCCAAGCCGGTCATATTGTCATAAAATACGAAATATCTTGTCAGCTCCTCATTTTGTGCAGCTGTCCAGATACCGGGTTTTAACATTTCTTGATTGACTGCTGTATCTTCTGTTTCCTCCGGTTGCTCTGTTTCTTCGACCGCAGAATCTTCAGGTAGCGCTGTTTCACTATTAACAGGTTCTTCTGCAGAAGAACCTGTGGAAGATACAGCTTGTGAACTGTCACCTGTTTGTGTGCATCCGATTAATAATAATGCACCTAAAAGTACAATTATATTCTTTTTCATTTTCTTTCACTCCTGATATATATGATTCTATTTTAACCTTCATTCACTAAAATGAAAAGAGCCACATATTCGTGACTCTTTATTGCGGATTTGCCAGTTTTCTGAAATCAACATACATGACATCCTTGTCAAGAGGATGACTGGTATATTGATGCAATGATGCGCCATAGGATGATAAATCAACACTGTAGGATCCATCATTTTCACCCCAATGGGCAACCCATTTATCATAGTTTGGACAATCAATATATCCTGATTTTGCTTTAGAATCATAGAACCAGGAATATGATGCATAGATGCCCGTATAATATCCTGCATCAGCAACTTTCTTACAGAATGCATTGCATATATTTGTGATGTTGGATTTGGAGAAATCAAAGCCATGTCTCATCTTCCAATGGTCTGCATCTTCCATATCAAACCATACACCTAACTGAATGTTTCTACCCTTAATCTGTTTTAGGGCAAATTCCGCTTCCTGTTCTGCTGCTTTGGCATCCATTGCATAACTGTATACATACACACCATAAGGGATGTTTAATTCTTCGCAAAGGTTCATATTGCGCACAGCTTTTGTATCGAGCTGATCTACATCCCAGGAAACACGGATAATCACAAAACCATTCTGATAATTGCTTAAGGCAATATTACCATTATGTTGGCTGATATCAATACCTTCCATGTACACCTTATCACTTACCTGTTTCTGCACATGCATGACACTAAAGTCTTCTTCGTTAATCTGCACATAATAATTGCCGACTTTTCCTGTCTCTTTTACCTGTGCACCACTGCTGCTGAAATAATAAGTAATCGCTTTGCCGTCATTTTCAGAAGCAGGAATATTTACAGAACCAGTCTGCATAGCACCTGTGGTGTCAAAATAATATGTTTTTCCATTAATTTCCTGTAATCCTGTCTGCATGGCACCATCTTGATTCATGTAATACCATTTGCCGGAAACTTTCTTCCATCCGGTAACCATGATGCCGGATGTATCAAAGTAATAATACTTGCCACCTGATAATCTCCAGCCCACAGCCATCTCACCGGTTGTTCCGTCAAAATAATAGTATTTATCATTGAATAACTGCCAGCCGGTCAAGCCTGCACCTGAATCAGTATGATAATATTTCTTATTATTGAATGTCGTCCATCCTGTCAGCATGACCCCTGAAGCATCAAACTGGTACCATTTTTCACCGACTTTATTTCTTTCTGTCAGCAATGCACCGCTACCACCGGCCATATACCATTTGTTGTCCAGAAGGAACCAGCCCCTCTTCATTTTTCCAGAAGACTCTAAATAATATAATTTCTTATCAATTGTCTGAAAGCCAGTAAGCATTGCTCCGGAGGAATTCATATAATACCATGCGCCATCAATCTTCTGCCAGCCGGTTTTCATATCCCCGTTTACCGGATCCATATAGTACCAGGCTCCGGATATTTTTTGCCAACCGGTTTTCATAATACCTGTTCCATCAAACAGATACCATTTATTATTTAATTTTTTCCATCCGACTGAAACAGATCCATCTGTATTAACGTAATACCAGTTCCCGTTGTATATTGACCATCCGGTAGTTAATACTCCATTATTGTCGAAAAAGTAGTTTGTATTATTAATTGAATTTGGGCCTACAGCCATCTTGCCATTTTCATCGAAATAGTAGTTTTTACTATTAATAGTTTGCCATCCTGTTACCATTGCACCGGAAGAGCTCATATAGTACCACACTCCCCCTATATTTCTCCAACCTGTCTGCATCCCACCGTTGTTATCAAAATAATACCATTGGTC
>CACXCB010000233.1 GCA_902766005.1 uncultured Erysipelotrichaceae bacterium
ATATGCCTATACTACTTTTGATAATTTTTTAAGCATTTCGGCAATAAAAAAGGCGTATCCCCCATAAGTTTTGGGTTTACGCCATTGAGGAGACCTAGGTCTCCCTTCTTTATATCTGATTTGATCTGATTCAATTCAGGCGGCTTTATTTGCCGACTTTGCCACATTCAGGACATGCATGATGAGGGCGCTTCATTGCACCGCATGCCGGACACTTAACCAGTGTCGGAGCAGTCAATTTGTAATGTGTTCTTCTCTTGTCCCTTCTTGTGCTTGAATTTCTTCTCTGCTGTACAGCCATTGTCTGACACCTCCTACTATTCGCTCTTGAATTGTTTCAGTTTTGCCAGACGCGGATCAATCTGATCTTTCCGGCTCTCCTGATATTCAGCTTCACTATACACTTTCCAACCATCCCCTTCAGGATACTGCCCTTCTTCCACAAGAGTCACCTGCATCGGAGCCTCCAGAAGAATTGCATCAATGACAGCTTCAAATGTATCGACAGCTTCCCCATTAACGATACGCACACCGTCTTCCTCAGTCTTCTCGAACGAATAGATTTCTTCGCTATCCGTCTCGAAGGGAACTTCGATTTCCTCATAAGTTATGGCATCCGGACAGATCATCACCCCATCCAGATGAAGACTCAGATAAAGCCGATCCTCAGCTTCATCATAATGTCCCCTGCCTTCCACATGAATATCTTCCGCACCTGTAATCAGGGGGTTGTCCTGGAAGATCGCAGGATTCAATTCGACATCCTCTTCAAACCGGATGTCATCTTTCATTTCCAATAACTCAGATTTCGTCCACTTCAAAACAGTTTCTCCGTACGCTAACGCTTATAAATTATAGCAAACCGTTTTTTAAAGTCAATCAAATAACGCCTTCACAAACGAAAAATTATACAGAATGCGCCAGAATCCATGCAGAAACATCTTCAAAAACCATCTGACAGTCCGTTTCATTCAGTGTTTCATGCCGCATGTGCGGATAGAGTTTCGTATCAATATTTTCATATCCGGCTTTCTTTAAAGTTTCAACACTGTCATTAAATCCCTTTTCTCCACCGATGCATGGGTCTTCTTCCCCTGCAAAAACATACACGGGCAGTTGTGGTTTTGCACATCTGAAACGGGATACATCATGCATTGCGATCATACCCTCAAACAGATCAACATAGCCCTGGATCGTAAACGGGAATCCGCAATCCGGATCTTCCATATAGCGTTTGACATTCTCTTCATTGAAGCTGAGCCAGTCTACCGGTGTCCTTGGATTTTCCACAGCTTTATTGAAATTGCCTGTAGCCATGGTATCGAGAAGTTTGGAATGGCCTTTCTTCCCTTTTGCTAAAGCGATGGATTTTGCCAAAGCCACACCAATCGATGCTGCAGGCGTATAATTCGGCAGTCCGCTTAAAATAATTCCATCTACCAGTCCGTCATTTTTCTGCAGGAATGTTCTGCCGATCATCGTGCCCATAGAATGTCCGAAACAGAATACCGGAACATTCGGAAATTCCTTCTTTGTCTGTACACCGATCTCAACAGCACTGTTCACCAGACAATCCCAGCCGTTCTTTTCTCCGAACCAGCCTCTTTCTTCCGGATCGGTTTCTCCATGACCCGGAAGGTCATATGTCACAACACCGATACCTTTTTCATTCAAGTATTGGGCAAATGGCTGATATCTTCTCTGGTGCTCTTCCATGCCGTGAATGATAAAAACAGCTGCCTTCACCTCTCCTTCCGGTCTGTAAATTCTTTTTACCAGCTCTTTCATAAATGATTATTTCCTCCATATTGTGCTATCATTATTTTACACGATTCGACGAGGTAAGAACATGAAAACATGCGGAATAGTAGCAGAATACAATCCCTTTCATAACGGACATCAATACCACCTTCAACAGACAAGAATGCAAAGCGGTACAGACTTGATCATTGTCGTCATGTCCGGAAATTTTGTACAACGTGGTGAAGCGGCAATACTGGATAAATGGAAAAGAGCTGCCTGTGCCGTTCAGAACGGTGCCGATGTGGTAATTGAACTCCCCTATCTGTATTCCACACAAGCCGCCACCCAGTTTGCACATGGTGCTGTTTCCCTGTTGAAAACAGCAGGTGTTGACTGTATCAGTTTCGGAAGCGAATGCGGCAACCTTGAAAATCTGCAAGAGATCGCTGAAACATCAATCAATCCCGATCATCTGCGTGAAGCTTTGGATAACGGCATGTCCTATCCGAGAGCGTACAGCCTCTTAACCAGTGAAATGCTTCCGAATGACATCCTGGCTTTATGTTATCTCAAGGAAATCCAAGGCACCGGTATTCAGCCGATACTGATTCAAAGAACGTCTGATTACCTGTCTGATGAACTTTCAACCGATGCCAGTGCAATGGCAATCCGTCAAGCGATGTTTGCCGGGAATGATATCAGCGGATCGACACCGATGCAGGAAGGCCTTGCACAAGCCTTCCTTCCTCAATGGGAAGCTTATTATCCCTATCTCAGAACATTTCTGCTGACTTCCTCCAAAGAGCAGTTGGAAAGAATCTTTCTCTTTCAGGAAGGCATTGAAAACCATTTGAAAAAAAACGCCCAGTGGTCTTCCTCATGGCAGGAGTTTCTCTCTTCCTCGGTTACCTACCGCTATACGGCAGGCAGGATCAGAAGAACTTGCCTGCAGGCAATGGTGCAGTTGACAAAGCAGGAAGTACAGAAGCTTCCTGCTCTCGATACATTGCGCATTCTTGCTTTTAATGATAATGGCAGAAAATGGCTGCACGAAAAAAGAAAAGAAGATGTACGCATAGCATCGAAGTTTTCCGATATCCCTTATCCATGGAGAACGCTGGAATATCGCACAAGCCTGTTATATGCAAGTATCTTTCCTGAAGAAAAGAGAAAAGAAATCCTGCAAAAAGAAATACAGGGAGCAATGTATATACGTTAACAAAAACATCAGGTCAAGTGACCTGATGCTTTTTCTTCCTGATACAATTTATAAATTGTTCTTCTCCAAATAAATAGGTTTACTGTTATCATCTTCCTCAAATTCATGAGAAGAAATACGAATGAGCCTCGTTCCTGCAGGCAAGTCGATATATCTTAAAATATCGGGATCCATCTGATATATATCCCGTACCCATACCAGCAAGAGATGATCAGGATCCTCAAAGTACGTTTCTTCTTCATTACCTGCCATAAAACTCCATCCGCTGTCGTATTCGTTTATAGCTTCATCTCTGCACATATAACCGATTTTCCATCCTTCTTCTGCTATCTTTTTGGAAAGATAGCCTCTCTGGTTAATAATCCGGATTCTGTTTATGGATGGCTCCATATACTCTTTCTGCCTGCAGAACTCTTCAACCTGCATGTTACCGATTTCAGCATCAGTGCTGATACCATCTATATCCGCATCCCAGACGCCCTTGTCATCCGCTTCGTTTTTCAATGTGACAGCGAGCCTGAATACATCATCTTTCGAAACATTCACAGAAGTATAAACATCCCGTATGAATTGTTCTCCATGATCGCCGAACAGATACAACACAACATTTCCGTCTTTATACAAAGCAAGCTTGGCAGCTCCGAGATTCCTCTTATCATTGTAAAAAATATAGAAGTAAGGCAGATGCTCATTGACATACCAGTCAAAAGCCGTACCGTTCTTTCCATTCATATAGAATACGGCACCGTTTCCTTCGAGGTCTTTCTTCTGTACATCCGGCAAATACGTATGCATATTTTGTTCCATGATCTGTTTGATCTCATGAATGATCTGATTCATAAACGCTCCTTGTCATATACTATTGTACCATTTATAGAGACTCTCCTATCTAACAAAAAAAAAAAAACGACAGCAATACGCCGTCGCTTGTATTGAATCTTCTTTATTCAGGAATTCTTCCGTTTGTATAAATCTTATTGACATCTTCTACATCATTCAGCATATCCATCAGCTTATTGAATGCTTCAATATCTTCAGGATCAGTGATGTCAACGTACTCATTCGGAAGCATTGTAGCTTCGCATGTATCAAATTCAACATTCGGAATCAGCTTTTCGATTGCTTCCTGTGCTTTGCCGAAATCTGCAAAAGAAGTCTTGACTGTCATTTCACCATCTTCAACCGTGATGTCCTGAACATCAACATCAGCTTCCATCATTGCATCGAGCATTGTTTCTTCATCCTCATATGCAAATTCAAACAGGCCAACATTCTCGTAGTTGTAGGATACGCCGCCTGCATTAACAAGCTTGGCACCCTTGCACTTGTTGAAAGCTGTCTTTACATTCGTATAAGAACGGTTTGTGTTATCTGTCAGACAGTCAACAATAATGGTGCTGTTGCCAGGACCGAATCCTTCATAACGAGCTTCATCATAGTTCTCATCTGTTCCGCCCTTGGCCTTTTCGATTGCTCTCTTGATTACATCTGCAGGAACCTGGTTGGATTTTGCTTCTGCAATCTTTCTTTTCAGTGTTAAGTTCATATCAGGATCAGGAACGCCACTCTTCGCTGCAATATACAACTCTTTTCCAAATCTTGAATACAATTTCGATTTTATTGCCGCTGTCTTTGCCATTGATGCGGCACGGACTTCATGTGCTCTTCCCATATTCTATAACCTTCTTTCATTAAAAATACCAAGATATTATAGCAAAACACCGTATACTTGTGAAGAAATTTGTTTTCTGCTTTGTTCACATGCTTTTCATATTCATACCACTTATCTTTCAAACTGCATCTATATACTAAATGATGTACGGGAGGAGAATATGAAGCAAATTGGTTTATTATGCATACTTCTGCTGGCAGGCTGCAGCCAGAAAGCAACAGAAAATACAGTCTCTTCTTATTACGGAAC
Organism: uncultured Erysipelotrichaceae bacterium; assembly: GCA_902766005.1. Lineage (GTDB taxonomy): Bacteria > Bacillota_I > Bacilli_A > Erysipelotrichales > Erysipelotrichaceae > Bulleidia. Next base: position 4,884 of record CACXCB010000233.1, read on the forward strand.
GGTTTCCGATTCAAACGGAAACAAAAAAACAATCGAATACAGAAATGAAACCAAAGAAACCGAAATCACCCTCACGGAAAATACCTCTGTCATCATCTTGAAAGATGATTGTATTATTTCGCCTGAGGATCTATCCGCAAATGATGAAGTGATCATCACATATACAAATGAAAAAATATCAACAATATCGGTAATAAATGATTAAGACACTTCTCCCTTTTAACATTTCTATGATAAAATAAAAGAAATGCTAGAGGTAGAATAATGGCAACATACGTAATGAGTGACTTACATGGATGTAAAAAAGAATTTGACGCCATGCTGGATAAAATCGGATTCAACGAATATGACGAGCTCTGGATTGTCGGCGACATTTGTGACAGAGGCAATGAGTCCATTCCTTTGCTGAAGGAAATTATCGGATATGATAATATGCATCTGATCTTTGGCAACCATGATGTCTGGCTTGCCAGATACTGTCAGGAGCTGATTGATGCCAAGCGTGATGACAACTCCGTAGATATGACCGATGACATGTTATGCTGGCTGCATTATAATGGCGGCTATCGTACATCGGATCAGTTCATGGATCTGCCCTTCCCGGATTGTTATGATATCAAGCTGTACCTGGAAGATAAGCTCTTCTATAAGTATCTTAAGGTTAACGGCAGAAAGTTCCTGCTTGTACATGCAGGTGTAGCCGCTACAGACGATGCACCGGATATCAAGGTTTCCGAAGTACCGGAACAAATTCTTGTATGGGCTCATATCGGATTAAATGATAATCCGTATAATGATGTCACATTGATTGTCGGTCATACCCCAACCTTCTCTTACGGAGAAGAATGGGACGGCAAAATTGCCCATGGCAAGAATGACACCATCTTCCATATTGACTGCGGATGTGCCTATGGAAGAACCCTTGGATGTCTGCGTCTTGATGATATGCAGGAATTCTACGTAGAAAGTACATATCCTAGACTTGGTTAATTATCAGGAATCTTCGGATTCCTTTTTTATTGTTCACCAAGTTGACACTCCCCATGCCTAAAGGCAGGGGATTCTTGCTTCAACCACCACTGCTTGGATATTTCCAAGTCTTACACGATGTCCACAAG
>CACXCB010000234.1 GCA_902766005.1 uncultured Erysipelotrichaceae bacterium
GTACACCTTTATAGACATGAGAGTTCATTAAGAGTGTACTTTTTATTTGTCTGTATCCTGCTGTTCTCTTGCTCTTGCCAGAAACGTATTTACATTCATCTTACACCTTCTGGCTGCTTCCCTTGCGGAAATCATTTTTTCTTTCCATTTTTGATACTCTTCTTTGAAGTTTGCGGGGATCGGCTTTTTAGGTCTTCCCAAGTGTTTGCCTTTAATTCTTGCTGCAGCTATGCCTTCCTTCTGCCTTTGCAGTGTGTTGGTTCTTTCCATTTCTGCAAGATATGCGGAGAAGTTCAGCATATTGTCAATGAGTAACTGCTGAATGAGATTGCCTTCTGCATTTTGAGAAAACAGTTCCGGCATATCCAGAACATTTACAGAAACATTCTTCTCATTCACAATATAATTCCATTGTTTATGAATCTCACGATAATTTCTTCCCAGTCTGTCAAAGCTTTTGATCACAAGGGTATCCCCTTCTTCCAATGTATCCAATAATTTTTGGTACTCCGGCCTGTCAAAATCCTTGCCTGACTTCTTTTCAAAAAAGATGTTGTTTTCAGGTACTCCCACCTGTTTCAATGCGATAATCTGTCTGTCAAGATTCTGCTCTTTGGTGCTCACTCTTGCATAACCATAAATATTACCCATTGGTTACCTCCTGAAATTGTTAGTGTATCTATGTTTAATAACATATTTTCTACCAGCAAGATAGTCAGATACAGATCATAATTTCAGAATCCTGACAGGAATGATTACATTTTCATACATTTATGAACTAAAAATTATGTGTTCAAATGATTATGATTGAAAAACCCTGCCGTAACTCCAGGATAGTTGTAGTTAACTATTTATTTTATTGTATACTAATCGCTATGATATTGTAAGTGAATTACGTTTTTTTCTATATTTTTTCAAGGTGAACTGCCTGTTAATGGCTGTTCACCCGCTGTTTTCTGCATATCAAATATCTGCTTTTTTGGACGTTTAGGTTCTTCTTCTATATGCTTTTTCCATTTGAAACCGATACTCTTTAGGTTTCTTTTTTAAACGGAAATACCATAATCCGTTTATCTATTATACGTAAATAAACGTACCATATTTCCTGCTCTTTTCAATGAGCCGTTAGTAGAGTTAGACATAAAACACATTCTCTATTATCCCTATGGCCAATTCTGTTTTATAATGGTTGGCGAGGAGACATTGTATGATTGAAAAATATAAGAATGCAGAAAAACTGCTGCCCTGGAATGTCAGGCATGCAGTATTAAACGGTGCACCGCATGCGGTAAAACTTGACAATACACACTTTTACTATGCTTATGAACAAAGAGATGCAGATACAGTATTTGTGACATTCAAGAAAGTAAACACAAATACAGGTTTGGAAGAAGATCTATTCGATCATGATGCATTATGTGCAAAACTCGGGACAAAGCATCTGCCCTTCACAGATATCACCGTTAAAGATGAACAGATCCTATTTGTCTATAAGGAAGAAGAGTATATCTATCAGCCATCTTCTGATCTTTTGACAAAAACAGGGTATCATCAGAGAAGAGCGGTTTCCCTTTCGCCAGATGAAACAAAAGAAGTTTTTGTCAGAAACTATAATTTATGGATCAAAGACAATGAAACAGGAAAAGAAACACAGCTGACTTTTGATGGTGAAAAAGATTTTGCATATGGAAAGATCGCTGAATACAGCGGTTATATCACGGAAAGAGTCAAGGGTGTTCCTGAAACACCGGATGTCTTATGGTCACCGGATTCTACAAAGTTCTTAACATATAAAATGGATCAGAGAAATGTGCCGGATCTTTACATCCTCCAATCCTATGATGATGAGCATCTTGAAAGCATCCGTCCCCGCTTATTAACATACAAATGCTCTTTCCCGGAAGATAAAGATGTTCCTTATGCTCATTACTACATTGGCGATGTTCAAAAGGGAACAATGCAGAAAGTGGATCTTGAGCCGCAGATTGCCGGAGGAAGATTATTTTCAAGCTATTATGCACAAGCCAAATGGACAGAAGACAGTACAGCTGTCTACACCACACTTGTCAGAAGAGGCCATAAATCCGCAGACTTTGTCATCATCTATCCTGATGGCAATACCAAGACCGTATTAACCGAAACAAGCGATACAGCTTTGAATATCTGCTCTTGGGGAAACCTGGATGGATATAATGACTATTGTGCCAGCAACTTCCTCACCAAGGATCAAAAGACTGTCATCTGGCAGAGTGAAAGAGACAACTTTGCAAGATTGTTCCGCTATGATGCAGAAACAGGTGCCTTATTGCAGGCATTAACACCGGATAATGTATCTGTCGGTGAATTGATTTATAACGATGATGATCATCAGGTTGTCTATTTCTATGTCAGCAATGTTCCATACATTTCCGATCCATATTACCAGCTTGTCGCAAAAGTATCCTATGACGGAAAAGATTTTACCATCCTGACACCGGAAGATGCCATGCATCGCTGTACCATCATTAACGGCATGATGATAGACACCTACAGCCGTGTGGATCTTCCACCCATCACCGTGCTTCGAGATACAGATGGGAAAGTGATTCAGACATTGGTTGAAGCAGATATCAGCGATCTCCTAAAGAGAGGTTATATCCTTCCGGAACGTTTTACTGTCAAAGCAAGTGACGGTGAAACAGACCTCTATGGCATACTCATCAAACCAAGAGACTTTGACGAAACAAAAACTTATCCTTTCATCGATTATATCTATGGCGGCATGCAGTGCTACAATGTGCCGAAAGCATTTGCCTATGCGGGCAACATTGAAGGCAGAGAGATCATGGGCGGACTCGAAGAAATGGCACAGCTTGGTTTTGCGGGCATCATTCTGGATGGCCTAGGCACACCGGGCAGAGGCAAGAAACTGCATAATATCAGCTATGAAAATATTCATGGCTGTGCCGGTTTGAAAGATCATGTATATGCACTACCGGAACTCAAGGAAAAATACCCGTTCCTGGATCTCGAAAGAGCAGGAATATGGGGCAACTCCGGTGGAGGATGCGCCACTTCAAGAGCCATGTTGGAGTATCCTGACACATACAAGGTAGGTGTCTCTTCTGCAGGAAACCACGACCAGCGCATGTACAACAACCAGTGGACCGAAAACTATTACGGTCTCTACAATAAAGATATCTATATCCAGGGAGATAATACAGCACTCGCCAAGAACCTGAAGGGAAAACTCTATATTGTCCATGGTGCAATGGATGATAATGTAGCCATGTCTCAATCCATCCGTTTAATTGATGCGTTAATTAAAGAAGATAAGGATTTTGACTTCCTGATTCTGCCTCGCACGAATCACAATGTTCCTGCCAATCCGTATTTTATCCGCAGAAAGATGGACTACTTCGTGAAATACCTTCTGCAAGAAGAAGTGCCTTCTTATCGTTTCACTTTGCCGGAGGATGAATCATGAACCGCATCACACAGGCAAACCAGATTCTTGCTGAGCAACTGATTGATTCCATTATGAAAGATTATGATGCAGTCGGCTTGGCTGCCTGCATCATTGACGAAACCGGGTATACGCAATATGAGATTTTCAAGGGATATCGTGATCTCGAGACAAAGAAACCGGTCAATGAAGATACAATCTTCGGCTTGGCTTCTGTCACCAAATCCTTTACCGCCATGGCAATTATGCAGATGGCTGAAAAAGGCATCATCTCATTAACGGATCCTGTTTCCAAATACATTCCCGAATTCACAAACAAAAATACACAGCCGGTCACGATTCAGCATTTATTGTCGCATGCAGGCGGTTTCTTCCCTACCCACCGCACAACGATGAAAGAGGTTATTGAAAAATACAATTTAAAGATCAGTGGTGATCCTGCATACAATGTAGAACTTGCTGAAAAGGGTGCAGAAGCTGTATGTTCCCTTCTGGATGAGCAGACAATGGAAAAAGGTTTGCATGGATTACCCGGGGAAAGAATGAGTTACTGCAATGACGGATTCGGCTTATTGTCGGAAATCATCCGCCGCTATGGGGGTCATGATTCCTATGCAGAATATCTGCATGAAGAAATCCTTGTTCCCGCAAATATGACGCGTTCCTTCTGTGATTTCATTAAACCTACCATCGATGAAAATGCATCCATTCTTTACTTTAAAGAAGATGGAGAATTAAAAGGTCACAGGGATTACATGGATAATGCTTTTGTCTTAAATGGCGGAGGCGCAATGAAATCCACTCTGCATGACTTAAAGGAATATCTCTACATCTACCTCAATGAAGGCAAAACCATGGATGGAGAAAGAATCATCAAGGATACAAGTATCCGTGAAATGTGCAAGCCAAGACAGCCCCATTCCAGATTCGGTTACTACGGATATGGATTATATACAGATATACTGCATGATCTGAATGTCATTGAACACGGCGGCAGCTTGCCGGGCGTTTCTTCCAACATCGCCTTCACATATGATAATGACTGTGCCGTCATTGTTTTATGCAATACTTCCGATGTTCCTGTCAGTGTCATCAGTAATGCCCTTCTGAAAATGTATGCAGGATACTCTCCCATTTCCACAAGAGAGTACAGAGAATATCCATGGGATAAGGAAACCATTCTGAAAGCATTAGGCACATATTGTTCTCTTGAAGACAGTTCTTTCGAACTGTTTCAAAATGAGGACGGCACCTTATCCATCAAGGATGAAAACAATACGCGTGCCGTCATACCTGTCAGTCCGAATACGGCAATTATCCGCAATAAATATTCCGATACATTCCTGAAATTGATTGAAACGGAAGAAAGAGGCGTCTTTGCGATACAATACGGCAGCAGGGTAATACCGAAACAATAGATACGAAACAAACCCTCCCGTAAACTGGTTCAACGAACATTATCCTCACACGCATGAGCATACGAAAAAAAGGCTTCATTTATTAGTATAAAGACTGTGCCTTTTTCAATAATGAATGTTATTCTTTTAAAGATAATATCATGGGAAGTATTATGAGCTGGATTGAAGAAAAAGATAAATTTGAAAAGAGTGCCGATATTTCACAGATCTTTAAGGATTTAAACGAAAATGGCATTGACATTGATGAAGAATTATTTGTTAATAACTATAATGCTTCCATAGACCTGATAGATCTGTATGAATATTATGAAGGCCTATACGCAGAACAATGGAACACTCTGAAAGAAAAAGGAAGCATTTTATGCACAGACATCATTTTTGCATTGGGACAGCGTATTCTTCCCTCTAAGACAAATGTCTTTGAAAAAGGGGATATATTCTTTGTCGATCTTGAAGCAGACTATATCACCAAACATAAAAAGATCGAAAAAGATGAATTACAGAAAAGGATCATGAATATTCTGGAAGGCTTAACGAATTACAAAGAATCAATAGGTTGTTATTATCTGGATGAAGTAAGCTATGATATAGATTACAATGCCTTCCTTTTGCAATATATCCAACAATGCGACACAAATGATCCTGAAATGTTGCATCTCCTAGAAGTGTTCTATGAAGCTTTTGAAGACGGAAATCCGGCAATATGTCCAGCAGCTTTTAAAAATCAAAAAATCAAAAGCCTTTCCAACTACAAAAAGAATGATTCAAAAAAGAACCCTTTGGAAGATATCTTCAAAGAGCTGAATGAAAACGGCATTGACTTAACAGAAGACAAAATCGTCATAGACTATGCAGAAGTCAAAAATGCCGAAGAACTTGACAACAGATATTATGAAGAATACAAAGGAAAATGGAATCTGTTAGAAAAGAAAAACAGTTTATTGAACGAAGACACACCGTATCACTTAATCAAGCGAATAATCCCCATGCATTACGACCTGGTTGAAATAGGCGATACATGGTTTATCAATGATATGATTGAAAAACTGGAAAAAACACAGAAAAAAGTAAATCAAAAGGACGTCGAAGATGTTATTCTTGCATTGATTCACTGTGGAAAAAAGAACAAAACCGGGAGACTTTCCGATATAGAAGAGCATTATTACGACAATCAAATCCTGATTGATTATGTCAAACAATGCCATGACCGTCATTATAATTTTCATAAACTGATGATCGAGTTCTATAACACATTTGAAGATGCAGATCAGAAGATATTTCCATCCGCTTATAAAAAACGGAAGGCTTCAAAGTGAGAAGGACTTTTTCTCATTCTTTCGGAAAAAACAAAGGAGCATTTCGAGATCTAACTCGATAGCTCCTCCATTTTCTTCATTTTTATCGCTCAAAGGCATGCATTTTCAGCAGCTTCCCAGGTGGCACCTTTCATTGTATAAATCATTTCAGGGACATAATATAGATTTGACAAGGATTGTTCTCATCCCATAAATCTCGTATGACTTCAAATTCCTTAAAGCCAAGGGATTGATAAAACCGATTGGTCATGTCATATTCTTCATAGATACCCATCTGTACTGTTTTGACCTGTACAAAAGAATAACCCTTTTGTACAGCTTTTTCTTTGGCTTTCTCAAACAGTTTTCTTCCGATGGAATGTCTGTGATACTCCTTAAGCACGCCCATCACATGGATTTCAACTGTATCCCTTCCGGTTTCCTTCAGACAGATAAAGCCAACAGGCTTATCCTGTTCATACGCTGCAAAAAAGATGCAATCCTCACTTTCCCTGATATAGTTTTCTCTTGATTCCTTGATGCCGAACCAATCCGGCAAAGCCTCCAGTATCAGGCGAGCAATCTGTTGTTTGAGGTTATTGTCAAATACTTCTGTAATCATCATTTATTTCAGCAAATCTTCTGCTATCAACATTGCACCATACAATCCTGCATCATCACCGAACGCTGAATATGTTACATGGATATCCGGATCAACAAGGTATTTCTTTGCCTTTTCAAGCACCATCTCAACATACCATGGATTATTCATGCCGATGGATCCGCCGATTACATATACATCCGGATCGATGGTGTAATAAATATTCGCTATGCCTCGAGCAAGGGCTTCAGATGTTTTTTCAAGAATATCAACTGCCTTCTGATTTCCGTTGTAATATTCCTGAAACAGATCTTTCGCAAACATCTGCTTTCCAAATGCCTCTGTTGCCAACCTCTCCATTGCCGCTCCGCCGGCAATCTCATTTAAGGATCCGGGATTGGCACTTCCATGATGATACGGATCATCACTGACAATCACATTATAGAATTCTGCGGTATTACAGTGTGCACCGTTGATCAGCTCCCCTTTATAGACAAAAGATCCTCCCATGCCGGTAGACATGCCGATAAAGATCACAGATGCATACCCTTTTCCTGCTCCGATTCTTGCCTCTGCTAAACCTGCAAGATTTCCATCATTATTGATTGCAGCAGGCAAACCTGTTTTCTCTTTCAGATATTGAACAATTTCAAAATGATCCCATCCGTACAGATTCGGCGGATTCAGGATTTTACCCTTCTTCAAATCCAGCGGTCCGGGTGAAGCAATACCGATTGCTCCATACTCTTCCCCTTTTTGTTGAAGGTATTGGATCAGCTTATCCATGTTTCCTTCTCCGCCAAGGGTACGATCGTTATTTGTCTTGAATACATCAATCAGCTTTCTTTCCTCATCAAAAATACCCAGTCTGATCTGTGTTCCGCCAATGTCAATTCCGATTGTCTTCATACGATTGCCTCTCTATTATTCATCAAAATCACGCAGAAGTATCCGATTTCGTTCTGCATTCAATGCCTCTGCTTCCTTTTTTCTTTTCCATGCATCTATTTCACTCATGATTGCCAGCATCTCATCAGCAATCATCTCCGGTTTCTTTGGCTTCACCTGCCGCAGATAACTGCTCATTCTGCGGATTGCTTTCGGACTGCCGAGATTCTTCGCAATCAGAATACCGAATTCCTGCGGATATCCAAGATGATGGATTTCCCGCAAAAGTTCATCTTTTGCCTGCTTCCATGCATATTGTGCTTCTTTGAAACCTCCCACCTCTAAAGAGATGGGATTCCAAGCCGAGAATAAGCATCACTGCTTATCTCTTGGTTTTTTTTCTTTATAA
>CACXCB010000235.1 GCA_902766005.1 uncultured Erysipelotrichaceae bacterium
AGCATTCCCCGGAATTCCTTTATTATTTTACATTAAATGAGCTTTTTGGACACCAGTTGGATATGGGTGTTGAACGGTTTGAACGTGACAGTAGTAAGTTCAAGAAAACAGAGATATGGAATGCATTATATGATTTTCAAAAGGATTGTGTAGTATCTGCAATAAGAAAATTGAATACTTACGGAGGCTGCATAATAGCTGATTCGGTTGGACTGGGAAAGACATTTGAAGCTTTGGCAGTCATAAAATACTTCGAACTTGGAATGAACAGAGTATTAGTACTTACTCCTGCAAAATTATATGATAACTGGAACTCTTTCAGAGGAGATTACAAGGATTCATTTTTACACGAAACATTTAATTACAGGATTATGTTTCATACAGATTTATCCAGATATGATGGAATGTCAAGATCAGGTCAGGATCTAAAACGATTCGATTGGGGATTGTATGATTTGGTAGTGATTGATGAATCGCATAATTTTAGAAATAGAAATGACCGATATGATGAGTCGGATCAGCTGATTATGACAAGATATGCTAGACTAATGCAGGATGTTATAAAGGGTGGAAATAATAATACAAAGGTTTTATTGTTATCGGCTACACCGGTTAATAATAGCCTTGTAGATTTGAAAAACCAAATTAGCATTATTACCGCAGATAAGGATTCAGCATTTGCAGATCAGGGAATCAATAGTGTGGATAATCTTTTAAGAAAGACATCGGCAAGTATAAATACTTGGGAAAGACTGCCGGGACATACAAAGGATGCTTTATTAGATAGTCTGCCATCAGACTTTTATAAGTTGTTAGAAATCATGACTATTGCGCGAAGTAGAAAACATATAACGAGTTCTTATGGAATGGATGGTGTGGGAAAGTTCCCAAAGAAAAACAGTCCTGATACAAGACACAGTGATATAGATTCGAAGGCAGAACTTCTTAAGTTCAAAGATACTAATGAATTGCTGGAGGCACTTATATTAAGTGTTTATACTCCAACAAGATACATAAAAGATGAATATAAGAAACTATATTCAGAAAAGTATTCGTTGATAGGTAAACATGGTGGTCGGATGGAATTCGATACACAGTCAAGGGGTATGATCATTCTTCATAGATTTAATCTTTTTAAGCGTTTGGAAAGTTCAGTATATTCGTTTGAAGAGACACTTAAGAGATTACTTGAAAGAATAGATAGAATGGAACAAAAGTTATTGTCTGGAGTTGGAGAAGTTAACGAAGAAGAAATTGATTTTGATGATTATGAACAGTATATTGAGGGCAAGTATGAGATAGATGTCAGACATTTACGGATTGATGATTACCTGGAGGATCTTGCCGGTGACAGGGCCATTATTCAAAAGATATATGAGGATGCAATAAAAATTCTTAATGAAAACAGAGATCAAAAACTTGAAGAATTGAAAGATATAATTAAGAAAAAAGTAGAAGAAACTCCATACAATTCCGGCAATAGAAAAGTTCTTGTGTTCACGGCATTTGCCGATACAGCAGATTATTTGTATAAGGAACTTGCACCGACTATGAAAGAGATAGGAGTATATTCTGCCTGTATATCGGGGCGCGATATAAAATGTAATAATGTAAATGTCGATAAAGAGTTTAATTCAGTATTGTGTGCTTTTTCTCCGATATCGAAGACGAAAAAGGATATACCTGTTGAGAATCAGATTGACCTGCTGATTGGTACGGATTGTATTTCTGAAGGACAGAATCTTCAGGACTGTGATACGGTCATCAATTACGATATCCAATGGAATCCGGTATCTCTCATACAGAGATTTGGAAGGATTGATCGTATAGGCAGTAAAAATGAGTGTATCCAGATGATTAATTTTTTTCCTAATATGGAGTTGAATGAATATCTTGGATTGGAGGCAAGAGTAAAGGGGAAGATGACAACCCTTAACCTTGTTTCAACAGGAGATGAAGATATCCTGACTCCGGAAATGAATGATTTTAATTTCAGACGCAGGCAGCTTGAACGGATTCAGAAAGAAGTAATCGACATTGAGGATGCAAATGATAATATATCACTTACCGATTTGAACATGAATGAATATTTGAATGAATTGTCAGAATACATACAGATAGTTCCGGAGGTTAAGAAAGTTCCTAAGGGAATATAT
>CACXCB010000236.1 GCA_902766005.1 uncultured Erysipelotrichaceae bacterium
AGCAGAAAAGAAATTTGATTTTTGTTTATATGGAATCCATGGAAATGTCTTTTGCTGATGAAAGTAATGGTGGAGCATTTTCTTATAATATCATTCCGGAGTTAACAGAGCTTGCTAAAGAAAATGAAGATTTTTCAGGAGATAGTGATACATTAGATGGAGGTATATCGTTACCTGGAACTCAGTGGACCACTGGAGCAATGTTTGCAACTACCAGTGGACTCCCTTTGGATATACCCGTTCATGAAGGCTCTATTACGAATCCAGAACAATTCTTTCCAACTATTGTAACATTGGGAGATATATTAAAGGATGCTGGTTATAAAAATATCATAGAAATGGGCTCTACTGCAGGATTTGGTGGTAAATCTGCATACTATAGACGACATGGAGATTTCGAAATACGAGATTATGAATATGCGGTAGAACAAAATTATATTCCATCGGACTATGAAGTTTGGTGGGGATATGAAGACGAAAAACTGTTTGAGTTTGCTGAAAAAGAGCTAACCGAACTAGCACAAAGCGACACACCTTTTAATTATTCAATGGTTACTGTTGATACACATTGCCAGGATGGATATGTTTGTCAGCTATGTGATGACGAATTTGGAGATAATCAGTATGCTAATGTTCTCGCTTGCTCGAATCGTCAAGTAGTTGATTTTGTTAGATGGATTCAGCAACAGGATTTTTATGAAAACACAACAATAGTTTTAACTGGCGACCATCCTACAATGGATTCAGATTTTATGAATGATGTTAGCTCAGATTATCAGCGCAAAACATATACATGTATAATTAATGCAGCAGCTACTCCTGAATTAGATACTAGAAGAGAGTATACAACTATAGATTTATTCCCTACTACATTAGCTGCATTAGGGGTCAGTATGTCTTCAGATAGACTTGGATGTGGTACCAATCTGTTTGGAACACAGCAGACTATTGTTGAAGAATATGGAACTGACGAATGCAGAAATGAATTTGCAATGCAGTCCCCATTCGTTGAATCCTTAGTAAATTTAAAGGTTGACGAAGAAACAATGAAAGAAGTACAGGCAGCATCATATCTGGAAGTTGCAGAAGAAAACGGAGGAACTCGTTTTAGGCTTATTAATGCAGATAAAATTAGTAGACTAAGCGTCAGAGAGTTAAAGCTTATAGTTCATGACAATGTTACAGGTGCGGATTATGATTTTAATATGGAGCTTGAGGATGGTCGCTCAGGTTGGCATGGTATGGTACATTCTGAGGTTCCTTTTGCTGATGTTAACGATTTAAGTTGCCAAGTATATATTTCGGTTGATGACTTTGATAATTACCTATTCTTAGATGTCACATCAGAAGACTTGGGTATGTGGGATGTGAGATGGGATTTTGAATAGCTTTTGTGAAAAAATAATATAGTAAAGGGTGAAAATGAGAACTATAGGAAATCATATAAAGAATAAAAATTGGCAAATAGCAATATTATTGGTTGAGGCATTGTTGGTACTTATTGCGTTAACATCAAAAAGAGAGTTAATGTATGAAACAGGAATGACTAAACCAGTTGCGGAATTAATCAATAGGCTTTCAACAACGTTTGTAGGTGGAAGCTTTTCTGATGTATTTGTTTTTATAGGGGCGGTACTATTAATTAAATTTTTGCGTGATAAAGAAAAAGGCATTCATTTGTTAACGCTTGGTGTATCAGGTCTTTTAGCGTTTATTTATATTTGCTCATTAAGCTTTATGATGTATTCTAGTATGACTTTTGTAACTAGAGATATATATCAGATTGTATATTCGATAATATTATTTCTTGGAACTACATTAGTAATTTATTATTTAATTAGAAGTGCTTCCTATGTAATCATGAAGTACGACATGATAGATAATATATCAAATGTAGATGCTACAGCTTTTTTTAATAGGCATATATTTTTAGTTTCCTTTATTATAGTGCTTGCTGGCTGGTTATTCTGGATTGTATGTATATATCCAGGAACATGTAGCCCAGATGCAGTTGAACAATTGTATCAATTCTTCGGTGGAAGTCCTTCTAAATTGAATAAGATGAGTCCACCATTGTCCACTTATGTGATGGGAATTATGGTCAGAATTGGTCAAATAATTTTTAAGTCCGGAAATGTTGGCTTTTTTATGTATATAATTCTTCAGACTGTAGTTGGTGCAGTCACAGTTGCATTAGGAGTTTTAACATTAAAAAAATATTTTAAGATAAATAATATATGGTTGATATTAATTGATTTATTCTTTGCACTAGTACCATTTTGGGGTGTATATGCAGCGTTCTTTGAAAAGAGCCTATTATATACAGAGCTTATAACAATTATTACTATAATGCTTATGCCAGTCATAAAAGAAAAGGATATTTCGCTAAAGAGATTGATAACACTTATCATTCTCTGTTTGATAGCGGCATTGTTAAGAAATAATGGCATATATGCAATTGTTCCAACACTCATTTGTATAGCGGTTTATTTGAAAAAAGCAGGTAGAAAAAAGGCTATAATAGCGTTGGTTGTTTTTTTGGTTTCTTTTTATGGTATAAATAATGCTTTATATTCTTATCTTGGAATACAAGAGGGGTCAGTAGCTGAGGCTTTGAGTTTACCATTTCAGCAAACTGCTAAATATGTAAAGTTCTACGGCAATGAGGTTACTATTGAAGAAAAAGAAGCAATAGATGATGTGCTTGACTTTGCTGTTATTGGTGATGTTTACAATTATAATATATCTAATCCTGTAAAAGAAACATACAAGGGAGATAATAGCAAACTTGTTCCG
>CACXCB010000237.1 GCA_902766005.1 uncultured Erysipelotrichaceae bacterium
AGCGGCATCTGCGGCAGCTCCGAACTATCTGGTATTTGGCCTGATAGCAGCAGCGGTAGCAGCAGGATTCTTCTTCATTATCCTTCTAAAGAGACGTAAGGAAGAAGATGAACAGTAATTCTCAGATAAGAACGTGTGGGCAGTCTTCGGACTGCTCACCGTTCCGAGTTTGAAATTAAGAAGAGGTTGGGGAGAGCTAGCTTCCCCTTCCTTTTTCAGTTTATTTAGAAACAGGCGTAGTTCTGTGCGAAGCGGAATTAATTATTGAATTTTTTGAAGGTGGAACAGAAGATTGGAGCAATTGATAAAACAGGATTCGATTGCGATGGGGATGCTTGGAAAGCAGCCTGTCATGGAAAAGGTATATCGTCCATTGACATATGTACTTACAACAGAAGAGGCGGGTAAGAAAGTATTCTTCAATCTGCTGACACATGAAATGATTGCGGTAGATCTTAGAGAACTGGAATCTCCGGAAATCAGGAAATATTTCATTGAAAACTGGTATCTGATTCCAAAGGAGTATGACGATCAACAGCTGGTAGATGAGTGCAGGGCGGTTTTGACACTGATGGACAGTGGTCCCAAAAATATTCATACATTTCACATATTTACTACATTGGACTGTAATGCCAGATGCTTTTACTGTTATGAAAAGCGGATGGCGGGATCAAATATGACGATGGAGACGGCATCCCGGGTAATAGAGTATATTGAGGAACAAGCGAATGGGGATCCTGTCGAGATCGAATGGTTCGGTGGTGAACCTCTTTTCAATTACCCTGTTATTGACTATATAGCGGATGGCATGCGGGCCAGGGGGATTCAGTTTGAATCATATATGGTTTCTAACGGATTACTTTTTGACAGTACTCTGATTGAGAGAGCCAATAATCTCTGGAATTTAAAAGGTGTTCAGATTACATTGGACGGTACCGGAAATGTCTACAAAAGAGTCAAAGCCTATGTGACAGATATCACGAATCCGTTTGAGAGAGTGTTGCAAAATATAAAAAGTCTCCTCATGGCTGATATAAAAGTCAGCATCAGGCTGAATATCGGACTGTACAATTACAGGGACATACAGGATCTCGTTGATTTTCTCTGCGAGGAGTTTAAAGAGGAGCGCAACATTAAGATTTATACAAGTCCTCTGAATGAAATAAAAAAGTATACGAATGATGAGAAAGTTTTTATATATGGACTTCTCAATGAGATGAACGGTAAGCTGAATTTGCTCTTTGGAAAAAAGGCTAAAAAGGACTTTTCTGAAAAAATAGCAAACAACTTCTGTATGGCTACAGGACGGGAAACGGTGACGATTCTGCCGGATGGAAAAGTGGGAATTTGTGAAGGTCTCACTGATGTCCTTTTGGGAGATATCTATACGAAAGAGCTGGACGTCAAATTGAGAGAAGATTTTGGGCGGCGTTTCTATCGTGAAGACAAATGCAGGCCTTGTCCGTTGTATCCGGACTGTTATATTGCCAGCGGTTGTCCAAATAAGGATGCAAAAGAAGGATGTGATTCTGTTAGCGTGCAGTTGCAGATCAAAAGATTTAAGGAAAAAATGAGGATCAGATGCAGATTAGGCGCATCCGGAGATGGAGCAGAATCTGCCCGGCAAACGGGAAAGGCTGGAGAAGAAGAGGGTGAAACTGAGATATAAATTTGCGACGCAGAAGGTTGGTTTCGGAATTGTTGCTGTTGCAATCGAAGAGGATTCGCTCAAATACAGTGATATACTGAGAATGAATTCCGCAGGTGCATTTATTCTGGAACAGCTACATGATGATATTTCTTTTGCTGAACTGACAGAGCGGATACTTCGAAAATATGATACAGATAAGGAAACTGCAGAGAAAATCCTTACTGGTTTTTTGGGCATGCTGTCTGGAAAAAAGCTTCTGCTGGACGATGAAGGGAAACTCATAGATGAAGGGAACCTCATAACGGAGACTTCCTGTGGGAGGCTGAAAAACTGTTCTGATTTATGAAGAAATAAAAAGCAAGCTAAAGTGAAAAGCAACGAGCGATTATACAAAAATTCAGTTTACTTCATGGCCGATTATGGTAAAATCAGAGTAGGAGCTGTATGGTTTTATTAGGTAATTGCGAAACTCGCTCCGCGAGTTCGGAATTCTGAACAAAACAAGGTCGAAATCCAATTTTGCTGGATTTCGCCGGA
>CACXCB010000238.1 GCA_902766005.1 uncultured Erysipelotrichaceae bacterium
AAGCTCGGGTAATCTGGACACACTGGTGTTCTTGACCGAGAAGCCCCCACCTCTTAGCTTCAGCGAAGGTGGTGGGAGTATGTCACAGAATACATTTGTTTTATTCTTGCTGCTACAAACCATTGGCATAAAGTACAATAAAATATACCGTACATTATTTCTTAAAGGTATGCGGTTCATTTGTTATAGGTGTAAGCGCTAATGCAACAAAGGAAAGATCAGGGAGTGTATGTCATCACATATAAAAAGGGACAACTGTCCCTTTTCCTGTTTATATATTTTCATTTACAATTCAAGTACACGCATGGAATTATATCCCTGATGAATTGCATCGATAATCTTTCCCATTCTGACATTATCACCGATCTGAATGCATTCCAATCCTGCATCACAAATGGATTCGTATAAAGTCTGATCCGGACGGAAACCTGCCGCAAATATGACCGTGTCACAGGAAAGAATATGCTCTTCATTCTCCTTGATATACTTAATGCCATCATCAAGAATCTCTGTCAGTCTTGCACTGCAGATAATATTTGCCCCGGAATGCTTCAGAATATATTTCAGATTCTGCTCATTTGCGACAAAAGATCCTCCTCTTGCCATGATTCGATCAAGCATCTCAACAATAGTGACGTTCTTTCCTTTCAATGCAAGATCAGAAGCCAGTTCGCAACCGACATCTCCGCCACCGATCACAACAACATTCTCACCGACTGTTTCTTCACCAAGCATAACAGGAATAGCAGTTTTGACTATCGGCTTATCTTTACCCGGTACAGGAATAATAATCGGATCACAACCGGATGCTACTACGGTAAAATCAGGATTGAATTTTTGTACTTCTTCAAGTGTTGCCGTCTTATTCAGTTCGACATGAACACCATATTTGTTTACCTGACGGATCAGATATTCTACCTGATCACGAACATCCTTTTTGAAATCCGGTGCACCGGCAGCAGCCATAGCACCACCCATGATATTTTTCTTTTCCCATAAAGTAACATCAAATCCTCTTTGTGCAGCAGTAGCGGCAGCTTTCATTCCACCGGGACCTGCACCGATTACCAGGATTCTCTTTTTCTCCGTTACAGGTGTCAGAACATATTCTGTTTCATGCATTGCTTCAGGATTTACTGCACATGGTCTTGGCCAGCCCTTCATAGAATTATAATGACATTCCCCACAACCGATACATGGATTGATTTCATCCAAAAGTCCTTTTTTCACTTTGTTCGGCCAGTACGGATCTGCAATTAAACCATGACCGATCGCAATCAGATCCAATGCACCGCTCTGTAATGCTTCTTCTGCCACTTCCGGATGATTCAGTTTACCATGTGCCATTAAAGGTACATTTCCGGTAACTTCACGAATGGTTTTTGCAGCTTCAACATCAAATCCCGGAGGCTGATAAACACTGGATACCATGCGCCATCTGCAGGAATATGCACCTCTGCCGAAATGAATCAGATCTACCAATCCTGATTCTGCCAATGACTTAGCGATATGCAATCCTTCTTCCAACGGACGTTCCGGATCATCCACGCTGTCCAGTGTCATCTTCACTGCAATCGGATAAAACTTTCCGCATACTCTGCGGACTTCTTCAATGATTTCCATCATGAAGCGCATGCGGTTTTCAAGACTTCCTCCGTATTCATCTGTTCTGTGATTCCACTTGGAGGAATTGAACTGATCAATCAGATATCCGCCATACGCATGAATTTCAATAATATCCACACCTGCATCCTGGGCAAACTTTGCGGATGTTCCCATAGCCTTTACCAATCGTTTAACACCGTCTGTCGGCAATTCCCTGCAGATTAATTCAGGCTTGTAGTAATTCGGACATGGACTTGCAGAATATGGCGGGGTGCTCGGATCAATCCAGTTCATTCTGCCGATACCCGGTGATAACTGGATACCGAACTTTGCTCCGTAATTATGTACTTTCTCTGCCACCTGGTGCAGCATGTAGACATCCTTGATGCTTGTCAGTTTCTGACATGGTGCCGGTTCAAATTCCTCTGAACATACAACTGCGCCGGTCAGAATCAGGCCTGCTCCTCCTTTTGCCCTTTCACCGTAATAATTGACATCGCGCATGTTAAATCCATAGGTATGGTCTGTGGTCGTTCCCATCGGTGCAAGAACAATACGATTCTTCAACTGTAAAGTCCCGATCCTGGTACGTTCAAATAATTTCATTTATTCTCCTCTCATCTGCCCTTTCCCAGAGCTGTTTTCTCACATGATCATTTGTAAAATCACAATTATCAAATTGTGAGATCTTTCCTGTATTTATTGTACCTTTTTACTTTTTATATGTCATTCATAATCAGAAAATATGTGAAATCTGTCATTGTGTTTTTGGCATTGAACCAAAGAAGAGAGTATACTATGGTGAAAATGAAAAAAGAAGGAAGAAAAAAATACTGGAAGAGAAGTTCGGCATACACTTGAGCAGAAAGGAGGCAGAGATCATGGAGGTAACAAACGGCCTGGCATCATATGTCATGGAAAAAGCCGCAAAAGAAGGCTACGGTCAAGGTTATGGTCAGGGATATGACCGGGGCAGCAACGAAACAAACAGACAAAATATTCTGCGCATGCACGAAAAGGGCATGAATACTGAAAATATCGCTATGTTTCTCGATCTGCCTTTAGAAAAAGTTACAGACATCATTCAGAAGAAGTAAAAAAACTATCACTACTATAAACGGGAAGCTTAACAGCTTCCCGTTTGTCCTCCATCTATACGAATTATACTATTATTTATATAGGCAGCTTCATCACTGATTAAAAATTTCACCAGATGTGCAACTTCTTCCGGCTGTCCGTATCTTTTCACCAGAATTTTATCTGTTTCCTGTTTCAGGAATTCTTCATCATACCCTTCCAGTTCTTTTTCCGTGCCTATAAAACCCGGTGCAATGGCATTGACATTGACATACGGTGCAAACTGTATCGCAAGATTATGTGTCAATGAAATCAATGCAGCTTTTGATGCATCATAATCCAGACACATCGGATAATAGGTATTAATGCCATTGGTAGAAGAGATGTTGATGATCTTTCCATACTCTTTTTCCATCATGTGCTTATATACCCGTTTGGCACAATTGAAAGCACCTATGACATTGACATCCAGTATTCTTCTGAATGTTTCCGCATCTTTTTTATAGAATAGATCCGGTTCATCGATTGCTGCATTGTTAATCAGAATATCTACACCACCCATTTCCGTTTCAATCAGGGAAATCATCTGATCCACTTCCTCTTCTTGGGAGACATCTGCTTGTATAATCATGGTTCTGACATTCTGTATCTGTTTTTGTAATGCTATTGCTTTTTCTTTGGAACTGTTATAGTGAATGACAATATCATAGCCTTCATCTGCCAGTTCCTTTGCGATTGCACTGCCGATTCCTCCTGCAGCACCGGTAATTAAAACGACTTTGCTCATATTTGAAAAAAGAGCTTGATTAAGCTCTTGATGAATACTTGCCGTCGTCAGTGCTGACAAGGATTTTTTCACCCTGTTCAATAAACTGAGGCACTCTGAGTGTCAGGCCTGTGTCTGTAGTAGCATCCTTGGATTGTGTGGATGGTGCACCTTTGATTGCAGGTGTTGTCTCAGCAACTGTCAATTCAACTGTTGCAGGCAAGGAAACATTCAATACCATTCCTTCATAAATCATCAGGTTTACTTCCAGACCGTCAACCATGAAGTATTTGTTGAAACCAATCTGATCTGCACCTAATTCATAGGTCTCATAAGTCTGCATATCCATGAAGTAATATGTATTATCCGCTTCATAGGAATAAGTAACCATCTTCTTTTCAATCATTGCTGCCTCAAACTTTGTAGAAGCATTGAAGTTTCTTTCCTGAGTGGAGCCTGTTTTCAGGTTCTTCATTTTTGTCTTCAGAATGGCAGCGCCTTTTCCCGGTTTTACATGCTGGAAATCAAGAACTACCCATGGATCACCATCAACGATAACTGTTAATCCTGTTTTAAAATCGCCTGCTTCAATAGCCATATATTTACCTACCTCTTATTTACATCGATTATTCTACCAATTTTATTCCCTACATGCAAATCAGATTGGATATTTCTGATGATTTCCATTACTTCATTCAGGTTGAGCGTTGTCGAAAACTCTTAGAGCCAGTAAACAACGCTCTTTTTTACTGGTCTCTTTTTGTATTTACCCCCAACTTTTTTGCCC
>CACXCB010000239.1 GCA_902766005.1 uncultured Erysipelotrichaceae bacterium
CAATCTCATCTACAAGGAAAATGACATGATGATTATTTCCCTTCTTAGCACAGTACTTCTTAACATAATCAGCAAACTGTTCAATGGAAAGCCTATAACTATTTTCAGCGTTGTTTGCCCAGTTCTTAGCTGCATCTTCACTCATTATTCCAAGAGCAACAATTGTCTCAATAATCTCGTCCTGGATAAAATAAAAATCTTCACGTGAAGTTTCCCAACTATCACCATTAATCTCTTCAAACTTTTCTTTAAACTGATCATACTTTCCATCATCATCAAGCTTTCTCTCGAATTCAGCAAGAAATGGAATTGATCCACAATACCCAAGATGCTCATTAAACACCTTCATGAATACATCTTTGATTGCTTCTTTATTGACCTTAGAGTCCGTTGAGCTCTTTGAATCTACATTGAAAAGAATTACATCTGTATCACCAGCATAAGATGCAGCCTTCGCAATCTTTTCCTGAAGCTTCTTGTTTGGCACTTTTGCATCATCCATAAAGAAACTAGAAGCTGCATATTCAGTCTTGTCCTCAGGCTGTTCTGGATTTCTTACCTTTTTGTCAGAAAGAATATATGAAAGGATTTTTAGGAAATGTGACTTACCACTTCCAAAGAAACCAGAAATCCAAACCCCCATCTTGTCTGTTCTTCCTGTCAATCCTCGCTCGTATGCATCAAAGAACTTGTTCATATATTTATCAAGTTCATCAGTCACAACATATTCATCAAGTTCCTGATATACATTCTCCTGATCCTTCTGTCCGACTTTGATTACACCCTTGATATCTCGATCGATTCCTTTATAAAACATTTCTTGGATTTTCATATCATCTAACCCTTTCTCATCACTGAATCAGTGGAAATGCTCTGTAGTAATTTCCATCATGTATTGTTCCGAACAAACTTAATGTCTGTGTGTTCCAATTACCTGGGTAAAACATAATAACCGGGACCTCATCAAACACCTGATGCAAGTTGTTCAGGACATTGTGCGCTCTTACAAATGGAAACACCTTACCTACTCCTGTCAAAAAGACAACACTATTCTTTGGAGTCTGCTCCATGATCCGATTAACAATCAGATTCTGATCTGTTGTTAGTCGTAGCATTTTTGAGATTGCCTTATACAGATATTCCCTGCCTTTTTCATTCTCATACTTTGCACACTTTTCTAAGTATCCACGGTCCCGAAGAATATCTATCACCATGTCATAGAGATCAAACTCCACTATTGTGAATCCGTCTGCGTCTGGATTATTTCTCTTTTTAAGATCCTTAATTTTTTGACGCATAATCAATTCATCACATGGTTCATAATCAAAAATGAAATATCTGACCTCGCCACCAGTTCCTTTATTTTCCTGGAACTTTTCATCTGAAATTCTTGTCCAGATTGCATCCAACTTATCCTTAAACTCCATCACTGTTCTCCCGTTAATGCGTATAAATAATCTCTCATATCATTCTTCAGAAGCACCGCACGGAGTTCATCCTCGATATAAGGTTTAACTATTCGCTTTGCCTTCTTGTCATCGATAGTGAGAATGCCTGCTTCCAGTAAAAACTTGGTATAGGTAGATTTCAATTTCTTCACTGTTGCTTCTGTCCACTTAGCAACTTTTTCATCCTGGTCTTGTTTACGGCCAAAGAAAATATTCAAATCAGATTCCTTAAACTCATCTTCTCCAAGACGAAGTTTTTCTCTAAAGACCTCATAAACAAGTTCAAAAAGCATTCGATCAGAAGCCATTGCTGAAATCAAAGTGATGAGTTTTGCACTATTCAAATCTGTAGTTAATAGTATCTGCATCAATTCTTCAGGGACTGATTCTATTCGTCTTCTTATACATCCAAACTCACTTATTATTCTGTTTTCTGCCTTCTGCTGGTAGACATTATCCTGTAAGACTATGTCATGCACTTCATCGATATTATGATCCTGCAATAATCTGACAGTTTCTTTAGTCTCCATAAACCAGAAAAGGTACTTTACACTACCTGCACTGTATTCCATTATTTATTCCTTTCGAAACTTGCGATATCGCCCAAATCACAATCCAGCTTTTCGCATATTTTTTCCAAGATAGCCATGGAGACAGTCTCTCCCTTGCTCATTTTTGCAATGGTACTACTACTGATTTCAACCTCGTTCATTAAATCTGTTTTATTCATGCCCTTGTCAATCAGTAATTTCCACAATCCGTTATAAGACACTGCCATACTTTTACCTCGTCTAAGACTTTATGTATTGACTTTAAATATAAAAAACTACACTTTACCCATGTTATGTAAAAGTATACTTCAATTTCCGAGGGAAAACAATTAAATTTCCAAGTTATTCTTCGACTTCTCAAAGATTTACTTGGAATATTATCTAAATATCTAAATATTCCATACCATACTACATAATATCAAACATTCAGTCCCATTAAACGGACAGTCAGAGCATATTTTCAGGCTCATTTTCAGGAATTTCACTATTGGCAAGCAGTGCTTTCCGGTACCGGAAAGCTCAAAA
>CACXCB010000240.1 GCA_902766005.1 uncultured Erysipelotrichaceae bacterium
ATCCGGCCCGTCGTCTTCCCGTATAGTGCAAACAAGATAATCTCCCTCGTCGTGCGGAGCATTCGGAAGATTAGAGTGCAGCAAATTTCCCTGGGCAGTCTCTACAGTTACAGTAATATCGTTCAGAATATGCAGTAATACTCCTGCCATCGATATTCTCCCCTTTTTTCTCGCTGTTTCTATAAAATGATGATTTAATCATTCCTCTATCACTATGCTGTTTTTTATCTTAGGTGACCTGAAAGAAATAATACTCAAGGCAAATTCCTGCATCATTTATATATTCTTCCCGATTCTCCGGCTTCAGATTCTCAAAAAGACTCTGAATGGCAGTATAAGCAGTTCTTCCATGTGTTTTAAACTGATATGCACTTTGGGGAGTACCAGTAGCATCATGTTCTTTCTCTATAAACACACCACTCTCTAAATATGAGAAAAATAGTTTGCAGCTATGTATCCTCTTTATTTCCAGTTCTAAACTTTCTTTTACAACTATGTCTGAGCAATCATTTTCTTTAAATAAATCAATAAATTCATCACATATTCTGCAGCCAGTAATCCAGTCATTTGTCCTCCAGGCGTAGTCCATCAGTAACTCGATGTGTAATTCCATATTGCTAAAATCACTGTTGCGGGATATACTACCAAGTTCTTCTTGAACAGCTTTTTTATGAGCTAAAATCTTTTCATTCAGATACTTATCAAAGTCACTGCTGTATTTGATTGATTTCCGATACCATATAAAATCGAATAATTTCAGCTCGCATATAACGTCACCTATTCTATAATGTCTGATCTGTTTTTCAATCAAAGGAATATCATTCTCAACTTTAGACATCAGGCAGCTGAATTTTTCGTACATTCCCTCAAGATAATATTGGTTTAATAAATAAATCACATTAGATGTGGGATACAACAATGAACCTTCTTGAAACACTATTTGCGTATCGACTTCATCACTTGTTTTCAGCTCTGCTGTTCGTAAAAAGGCTTCGGTATCAACATAATATACATAGTCCTCAAGCATTGATATTGCTTCTGTTTTTCTTTTTTTTGAATCAAGCCACTTTATACCTTCAACAAACAAAACCGAGAGATGGCTTAATAGAATTAAACTGCCATTATTGACTAATTGAATAATCACATCAATCCACCACCTCAGGTTTTGATAAAACATCTCGTCGTCGGTGAATTCATTATGAAGAATAACGAATAATAATACAGAGTAGTTTTTAACGACAGTATTTAATAATTCTACAAGGTTGCCCTTAACTCTTTCGAAACACATCCGTTTATAAAGAGCAGACATTAATTCACTGTGTTCTCTCTTTTTATTATATTCTGCTAAAAGAAGATAGTTCAGAAAAAACCCTTGCTCTGTTTCTTCTATTTCACTCCACGGAATCTCAAAATTCAGCAGATCCTTAATTGCATCGCTTATAAGCTCATGTTCATTTTCTTGTTCTATTTGCTCCCTCTCTTCCATCATTTCTAATTCTTTTTCGATTTGTTCGTCTATCTCGTTTTTGATACTTATAATCCGCTGCTTGTAACTCTTACTGATTTCAGCCTCTAATAATATATCAAACCAATCCTCTATTCTTTTAGATACTGTTAATGCTCGATAGTAATTGTGAATAAACCCCGCAAAATCATTAACGGCATTCTTCTTTACTAATAATTCGACAGTTTTCTCTGTCTTATTGGTTGCAAGTACCCAAAACCAAGCATCAATATCTTTCACTGCTTCCTGATTATGAATAATACTGTTGAATAGCCTTCTTATCCCATCCGACTCCCAAATATGACTGATCCAAATTGGCTCACGTCCCCAATTCGCATAGAGAAGATCAGCCATTCCATTGCCAATCACTTTAGACCATTTCGAAGCCACTGCATCCTCAGAATTTCGGACACAATAATCTAAAGCAGAATAAATACAGTTCAACAGTTCACTAATGATATAAAAGCCACGTCCCGATGTAACCCACTCATCAAAACACCATCTTGAAACCATTCTTATAATACTGGTATTATCAAAGAATAGACTTCTTATAGATGCGTTTCTGTTGGCCCGGTTCCATATTCCAACAAGGCTTTCTGCATAAAAGATAAACGCTTGATTGTTTTTCAACTCCTTTGGATCGGCAACATAATACAAATCATCCACATCTGGTAAACTCGAATCCAGAAAGTCTTCCATAGACATGAAAAAGAATCCTATTCTCTTTTCCACTACGTCTTTATATTCTTCTAATACATATTCTGAATAGGCCTCATCCGCATATTCGTAATACTCACCGTCATCCGAATGCAGAACAGTCAGGACGGGAAGAAGATCATTCAAAAGTCCGATAAACTCATAAGTGATCGGTTCAGAGCTCAGATACTCATGGTAACTTTTGATCGTAAATGAAGGAAACAGTGCTATCGAAACTGCGATCTCCTTGATCTTATTTCTCTGACTCGGCCCGTAGAAAGATAGTATTAAATTCATATAGCTTTCTATGAATTTGTATTCATCTGCTGTGTTAAGGAGTATTTCTGCATTAATACCTATATATGCTTTCAGGTAGAGAAAACGGTAGTCTGCTTTTACTATCAAATCCTCCTGATTGATATCGGTCGAAAGTCTCCCCTCCTTTATCTCATTTTCCAGGCATGCCTTGAGCACATCAATATTGGACTGATCTGTTCTCCGGATACTGATCTGTTTGTCAGATTTGTTTTCTGCTGTTTCTATAAATCGTTTACTGCTGCCTATCACGGTGCTCTCATCTTTGAATCGCGACAGGAGGACGACAAATACCCCCTCATTAAGCGAATCCGTCGGGGGAATAAAATCCAAAATCCTCGCCGTTCGATCTGTAATCTCATCGATTCCATCTATTAGCAGAATTGTATAGTCTTCTCCATATTTTGAATGATAGTAATTCAGGTATTCTGCCATGTCTGTGGCAGGAGTCTCCGTATCGAGAGATAATGTCGGTGCTTTGTCTGAAAAGGCATATGTGTCATCATCGGGATTAAAGCTGTGGCGATAGTTAAACTCTAAAGAGTTGATAAAATCGTTCATCCCCTTAAGAGACGCATCCCGAACATGGTAACAGCGTGAGAAAGAGTTCCTGATCAACGGCGATGCATTGTACAAACCGCTCATTCGGTTCGCAAATGCTGATTTTCCGGTCCCTCTCTCCATAAATAAGGCAACGATCCCTTTTTCAAGGTCCTCCATTGCCTCCGACAATCGATCTACCAGATCTTCAGGTTCTATATACGTTAACGGCGCGCTCAAACATTCAAGGATCTTGGCCTGTTTGCGACTGGTCACTTCCGCATTCAGCTCAAAATCCTCATGGTTCTTTCCTACATACTTTTTGTACAGTAAGTCAAAATACTGACTCCTTATCTCTTCATTCTGACCGTCCGTATAGGAACAGTATTTTACGATCCGCTTCCGGCCGTAAAATGAATCAAACAAAAAGCATCTTAAATCCTGCCTTTTGACATAATACTTAGTTGTATAGTTTGTGGAAGCGACACAAAGAGCGATCTCACCACTGGCCTTCTGATTTACGACAGTATCTCCCACCAGTTTTATGCCATCCAAGGCCAGATAAACATGATCATATAATCCGTTGATACAGTATTTACCCGGTCCATCGAAGTACACCTTCAGCATTTTCAGAAGACTTCTGATCTCCTTCTGATAGATTTCATCATTTTCAAATCTCAGTGCTCCATGTCCGACTTCCGTGTTCCTCCAATTCATGACATTTCTGCCATTTTTGTCTAAATCGACACTGTACAGCTTACGCGTACGCTTGAGTATCTCGATCAGCTCAGCCGGAAGCTCCATCTTTTTGCCTTTCTTGATGATCACTCCTGCCAATTTATCCCATTGTCCCATACTCATTGGAGATTCCAGTGATGTATTAATGATGGAAGCATACTCTTCACTGCCTCTATGCTCGGGATCATTTTCCATTATGATCAGTACCATTACGATCGGTACCTTATGTAATGATTCATATAAATCCTTGCATTGCAGCATTACTCCATAAACCTGCCCGTCCTCGGCCAGTCTCCTCAAATTATCATATTGAGATTTGATCATAGATGGGATTGCACTAAACTCTGTCGCCCATAAATCATCTTCTCCGCACAAATCTTTCAGCCATTGATTTTTGTCGCTCATTTTTTCTCCTTTTTAGTGGTTGCCCATCGCTCATGTTCCACAGGGTCCGCTGCCACAACTACACCACTCTTGTCTCCTCTGCGTTACCTTTCTCTCTGATAATCCTTTCTCTCTGATAGTCCTTTCTTTCGCTAAATCCTGTCTCCGTTCAGGCAGGTGCTATGTCTTTCCAAAATGCTATATCGGTGGTTATTCCACCAATATAGGGTATTTAAACAACACTTGCTAACTTGCCCGGTCCATACAGTAATCAAAATATCGACCGCATCGTCCAATGCTTCCAGCGCCTCTTCAAGACTTGCCGGATCGCGGCCTTCTTCATCCAAATTCAGAGTAAGCCCCGCC
>CACXCB010000241.1 GCA_902766005.1 uncultured Erysipelotrichaceae bacterium
ATTATCGAAAACTTATGTGGGAAAAATGTGGGAAAGGGATATCTCCTAACTGACATAATAGTCGATTGCGTCCTCTGCCAGCTGTTCAAACCGTTCCTGATATTCAGGGGCAACTGATATTCCATTGAAGCTTTCATTATTCGAGTAGTAATATCTGCTGACAGCTTCTGTAATGCCCTGCATATCCAAAATGGATTCGTTTGCCAGCGCATCTGATAAAGTTCTGTTGAATTCAGTGAATCTAAGCCCGTTCTTTTCCTTTACACAGTAGGGGCTTATATGATTTCCCAGGACAACGATACCGTTATATCTGGTAAGGGAATCATCACCGTAGACCCATACGATATATTCATCACTGCGTCCGCCAAAGCTACCCTGACAGATAAGGGCTTCATCTAAAGCAAAAACTGCATTTTCTCCTATGCAATCTCTTACAGCCTTGAGCCAGGAAATGGAGCCTACGAAATCACTTCTCTTGGGCAAATCCTTTTTATTAGTATCATATTTTGGCAAAACTATGGTCTTCCTGTTTATCAGATCTTCCTTAACTTGTCGTTCGAGAAGATCGATAATATATTCAGGAGGCTTCCTGGATCCGGTCTCCCAATTCTGGATAGTGCGGAATGGTATATTATATCTGGCAGCAAATTCACCCTGTGTTATACCAAGCTTTGATCTCATTTCTCTAATGTCCATGTTTTTCACCTCGACTTAATAATACACCCAATGAGTGCATTTAGTCAAGGCGGTTAAATAAACTCAATGAAAAAAGGGTAGACACAGCATTCTGAATTCATAGTAGATCTGACAGCATTTCTATGGCTTTTCTCTTTTCTTCATCTCTGGTACCGATGTAATATTTAGCAGTTGTAGAAATATCGCTGTGCCCGAGAAGATCAGAAGCAGTTTTCAGCGGTACGCCTTTCCTGTATAGATTTGTTCCAAAAGTATGCCTGTAAGTGTGCATCCCTTTATTAGGGACACCGATTTTTTTATAATATCTTTCACAGGAAGTGCGGACATTCTTTTTGTAATAGAAGTTGCCGGTATCAGTTGTGAAGATGTAGTCTGTACTATATCCATTTCTAAGCTGTTCTTCCTTATGCCACTTCCTATGCCTTTTGAATTCATTGATGAGAGCAGGGGATAATGGTATAGTTCTGTAAGCAGACTGTGATTTCAATGAAGCAGCTTCAATGGATACAGTTTTAGTGCCGTCTTCATTAAACCTTGTTATTTCAGATATTTGCCGGCGTACGTTCAGTACATATCCGGACGGAGTTTTTTCGATATCTTCGTATTTAAGCCCCAGAAGTTCAGACATCCTTAAGCCTGTAAAAGTGGCCATGTGGATAAGAAAACGCAGTCTGAAGCCTTTCTGGGCCTTCTCAAAGCTATTTAAAATCACAGATAACTCCTGATCATCCCAGGTAATAACGGGTTTGGCACATTCGTTTTTTTCTTTGGGGATGGTAAGTGTACCTATGAAATTATATGGAACATAACTTTGCTGAACTAGATAATTATAAAATCTGCTCATCATTTTATTTATGGCCTTGATCTGAGATGAGGGGCATCCGCTTTTAAATAAATTATTATATAGTTTCTGGATAGTTCCGGCAGAAATCTCATGCAACGGCTGAGAATAAACATCATTAGTTTTGACATACATATTCCATGCACCAAGGTAAAGAGTGATAGTGCTGTTTTTCAGACTGGTATCATGAACAAAGAAATCGTAGATCCAATGCTCAGCCATGATACCGAAATATTGCGTAGAGTCATTAAGGTTAAGGTTCTTACGCCTCATATAGGCAGCGTATTTTTCCTCAGCCTCCTTCTTTGAAGCTCCATAGAATTCCTTCCTTACCGGAACTTCGACACCGTTACTATTTAATTTATGACCTACAACTTTAGTGATACGATAATATTCTTTACCGTTCTTGGAGTAATTCGTCTTTTTTGCCATCATTTACCCCCATGTGTTATAAAAAAATTTCAAAAAACTCTTTACAAATTCAAGTAACCCAATTATACTAAAAGAACAAACGTTCGTCAATGATGATTCTTGAAAACTTTTGTTTGCTTTCTTTGCCGGTGGGGTCGGCTTTGAATCTTGTTCAATACATGCTGCCCAATTTTCATTTTCCCCGAACAATAAAAGTAAGCAATGAAAGATAAAAAGATCAGAACAATTGACGGAGCGTACAAAGAAATCGTTGATATGGATCCGGATACTGCTATTACCAAATGGGCTATCAGAACTGCAGTATCAGAAGGATATATCCCCAGCAGACGTGTTGGTAGGAAATATGTCTTCAATATGGATGCACTTTACGACTACTTTGATGTAAAGGTGCCTGAACATGGAGCCTCGTGCTAGCAAGTTCACCTTTTTCATATCCTATTTCGACGCATATAGGAAACTTAAGAATTCCGAAGATAAGATAGCATTCTTTGAAGGCTTAGTAAATTATGCGTTTTATGGAACTGTCCCTGAAATAGAAAATGATTATGTAATGGGAATGCTATGTTTGGCAATGCCGAACATAGAGAAATCCATCAAGAACAGCGTTAAGGGATCGGAGAATGGCAAGAAGGGAGGCGCACCCTTCGGAAACCAGAATGCCAGAAAACTGTCTGTCTTGGAAGAAACAACCCGTGGGTTGAATGAAAACAAGACGGAAAAGGATAAGAAAATGGATATGGAAAATGGAGAAGAAGATGGAAAAGAACGCAGCAGCTATGTTCATGGAAAGACAACAGTTGGCGGAAACTATATCGATCTTGAAAAGATCACTGGAAGAAGTTGACATCAACAGCCCCAACTGTCCATTTTGTAATAGTCCACAACCATTGATAACCGATATTTTTTCTGAACATCCTTTAAGAAAATATTGCTCATGCAGTAGAATGCAGGAGCATAGAAGGCAGCTCACCGAGAAGATAGAATTAGAAGATAAACTGCTTTCATTAGATAATTATCTTCGTATCCAAGGAGAAAAATCAAAAAAACTTCTCTGCGAAAGCGGTATTGGTAAAAGATTTCTCAATGTATCGTTTGAGAATTTTGAACGAAAACGGATGCCAAAAGCATATGATATTGCTAAAGGATACGCAGATAATTTTCATAATAACAATGGCGAAGGAATTATATTTACAGGAGGAGTCGGCACCGGTAAAACACATTTAGCAGCAGCAATATGCAAGGAAGTCACATACAAATATTCGACCACCGTGGAATTTGTGAGCTATGTACAATTGCTCGCAGACATAAGGGCAGCCTTTTCTGGGAATAAAAATATCGGAGAAATTGAAGAGAAAATGATGAAGACAGGGCTGCTGGTCATAGACGATCTGGGTAAAGAAAAACAAAGCCAATTCTCAAATGAAACATTATACAGAGTGGTAAATGAAAGATATAAGAACGAGTTACCTGTGATAATAACGACGAATTGGCCATTGGAAACTTTATCTGAGAGACTGGACTACGCAGTGTTTTCACGTTTGATTGGCACATGTAAGGTTGTAGAAATGAGTGGCAGCGATTATAGAATGAGGGATTTCCTGTGCTGAATG
>CACXCB010000242.1 GCA_902766005.1 uncultured Erysipelotrichaceae bacterium
ATGATGGATACTCTTATATATAGTAGTAACAACTGAGTATTCATTTCTAGGCATATGAAAGGATATGTATAAGCTTTTTACTTATAGGGAGGCCTTGAGCAAAATGAAGAAGATTAGCAAATATCAGCATCTAAAATGCACATTTTGGATTGGGATAGCGTCAGTAATTGTACTCGTTATTTCTTTTATTATGCAAGACTCACCATTCGTTTCGATTTTGCAGAATATTTTCGCAGGATTAGTTACAGGGACTGTCGTTACGTTGATAAGCAGTTTGAAAAGCAAAGAACTTAAAGATGCAGAAATAGAGGATGAATTCATGAAAGAGGTTCGCGAATTGTATAGATCCTCACGTGCTGCATTTGGGGAATACAAAAAGCATAGAAAGGAACAAGATGATACATATTCTGATGCGATATATGAGTTAGTAGCAGAGTTACAGGAAATCGAGGATTTCATTGGAATGAAAAACAAAAACGCCAATCTAGTTCGTATTTTGGGAAAGAAACCCTCTGATTTTTTTGATGAAGAAGAGAATTACAGTTTTTCGGAGCAGAATAAAAGATATGACGATTTGTATGAATGCATAAACTCTAGTTTGGTATATGATGAGGAAAAACGAAAAACTATAGATCAACAAATAGAAGCTATACGTAGGGCTCATAGTATTGTCAATCGAAAAGCCCTAAACCGCTCAAATGAAATATCCAATGAAAAGATAGAGATAGAGACTAGTGTACCATGATTTATTATGAATCTTATATGTGATGTGGAAAAGTCTACACGGAAAATTAGGATAGATTGTTATGAAGGAGGAACAGATAGTGTATAGGGTATTAATTGTGGCAAGGCATATAATCAAATATTGCAATGAAATGAATTATCCTGTGAGTAACCTCAAACTTCAAAAGCTTCTTTATTTTGTTCAGGCTGAATTTCTGGTTAATAAAGATGAACCATGCTTTCCTGAGGAAATAGAAGCATGGGATTTCGGACCTGTTGTTCCAGAAGTATATCACCGCTATAAGGTTTATGGGAGCTCAAGTATCCCCTATATCAATACAGGTATTCTTGGTCGCATCAGTTCACCCGATAGAATAATGATAGAAGAAATGGTAGATCAATGTGCAAAATACACCGCTTCTCAATTGGTGGATATTACTCATAATCAAGATCCATGGATTAAAGCATATACACCATATAAAAGCAATATTATTACAAAGAAGAGTATAAGAGATTATTTTGCTGAGGATAAGAGAAATGACTAGTAACATAAAAATCAATCCAACAAAAACGAATCCTACACAAGATTCTTTGTCAGTGCAGAAATATGAATCAGATCATTCAAGTCTTCAAGAACGACAGAGAGAAATGCAAGTTTTTTTCTCGTTTCTGCAAATAGATAATCAGAATTTTAACCCTGAGCAGGCATTTAAGTCTCTATGCAATTATATTCGAACTTATAAACGAATCTTATATTCAACTGTTTCAAATATTGTGTATGACATAACTGATGATGATAATTCAGGAATACAAGGTTCTAATCCGGATCGATTTGGAACGTTACTATCTAATATTGAGAAATTGGTAGCGTATACGGATTCTGATCAAAATATTGCTATACATAAAACAGCTGCGGCATCTGATGAAGAAAGAAGAATAATTGATGAGACCAAAAAAGCTGTATGGAAAATTTGGGATCATGTTAATTTGGCACATAGACAGTACAATGTATTGCGCCAATCAGATGCTGAATTCAAGAGAAGATTCGATGAGCAGATAAGAGATTCGCAAGAATCTATGACAAAAGAGATGAATTCACAGCTACTCACAATAGTTGGTATCTTTACCGCATTAGCGTTTATCCTGTTTGGTGGAATAAGTTCTCTGGAAAGTGTGTTCGAAGGGTTGCGAGAAACACACCTGTTAAAACTTCTTATCCTTGGATGTGGTTGGGGCCTTGGAATGCTGAATGTCGTCTTTGTCTTTCTGTTCTGTATTGGCAAGATGACCAAGCTAAATTTCAAATCAACAATGTCACCGGATGCTACATTTTGGCAACGTTATCCTGTTGTTTGTTGGACTGATTTTTTGTTAATCGCATTGATGGCTATACTGTCTTGGCTTTACTACTGCATCAACAGAAATGGTGACGGATGGCTAGATTGCTTGATTAAGCAAAGTCCCATGTGGGTCACAATTATAGGGAGTGTTGTGATAGCAATTTCGATAGTATTATGTTTTATGAAACTATATAAAGCTACGAAAGCAAAAGTAGGTGATGAAGATGAGTAAACCGACCGATAGAGTTTAACTGCAGAACAGGTCAATTATATTTCGACTGAAATGAAAAATCTATCACTATAGTTCCCGAGCTGGAAGATCCACATAACGAATCATATTATGGTAAGAGGTTAATAATATGAATGAATCAATTTTTACATTAGAAAGACGAATGAATTTTGAAGAATCCTATAACCGATATTCTAACCGATATATTGCATGTATGACCGATATAATGACCGATATATTTAATGTATGCCTCACATAAAAATTGGAATAGGTAAGTCAGACTTCATGAATCTGAAGAAAATCTCTGGAGTGTACTGCTGATGACAGGGTACCTTACAGCTAGTGAATCTGTCAGTGATGAAGGACCTGTTTCATTAAAAATACCAAATAAGGAAATAGCAAATATTTTTGAAGAAAAGGTAACAATGTTTTTCGAAAAATCAATGAATCGTAATGTTCAAAAAGAGCTTATTTCAGCATTATGGGAAAAAAAGGATAAGAAAGCATCTGAACTATTATCAGACCTTCTCTGGGAAACAATCAGCTACAATGATTATCATGAAAATTACTATCATGCTTTTATTACCGGTATTTTTGCAGGACAATCATATTCAGTAAAATCAAATCAGGAAAACGGACTTGGCAGAACAGATATTATCATACGTGACCGTAAAAACAGAAGAGCAATCATTATTGAAACTAAGAAATCTAAAAGTAAAGAGCAAATGGAAAAATCCTGTATGGAAGGATTGGAACAGATCAAGGAAAAAGAATATATTAAAGGTCTGGATGGTTACAGAACAATACTTTATTATGGAATTGCCTTTTACCAGAAAACAGCATTAGTCATTTGCCAGGTGGCTGAATAATGGGAATGCCATGAATTCTGCCTTTTCACTTATTTCTTTATACCGGATACAATGAGACACCTATCCCCATGTAAACTCGTCAGATCATCCCAGACCGCCTTGGAAAACAAGTGTGCTTCCGTTGGAAATATACGCATGGAGAGGGGAACGTATTCTTAGCAAGGCTTCCCGGAAATCCAGTGCATCTGGGTAAACAAGGTAGATGTAACTATTTGTCCGCAACCACATTGAGATATTCTGCTATAAACCCTATCCTTGTAAATTCTGCAACATGCTACCCGCAGGAAATGAGCATACAAAGGAATAAACGTACTGAAGAATCAGGGCTGGCTGGATGAGATCTGTGTTGAATACAGAAATGATCCTTGTGAATTAAGAGTCAGACGGAAAACCAAATGAGATCTATGAACCTGTTGTAAAATAACGATTCTTGCTATAATAATACCGGACAGATTAAACTGTCCGGATTTTTCTTTTTTACAGTAATGTATTCAAATACTGATATTATGAAAAGAATCAGTACAAACAGATACGGAGGCTTAAACATGCTGAAAATACACTATGGTGATTTGGAATCGGATAACTATATATTTAATCCGGATGCATATTTCAATAATACTTATGAAGATGACTGGATTACAGAACCACTTTCCATAGAGATGATCAAAGATATTGACGGGTCTGTAGTCATTGGGCCTCGTGTTATTGACAGTCCTTTTTTGGGATCTATTCCTACGGAAAGACTTTCCGGAGGTGTTAAAACACTGATTCTGATGAATCATGACGCAGAACATATTTTTAATGCATCTGCTTGTGGAGATAACTGTGCAAAATGGATCCTGAAAATATCACAATTACTTGAAAAACAAGAAAAAGATTTACTGATACGCCTTGGATATCTGATGGATTTTGGAGAAGAAGATTTTAATATTGAAATAGAGAATATCGGAAAAGTTGTACATAACAGGAAAGAACTTGTTGAAACAGTGCTCGACAACAAGCTGATATAGGAGAGAATCATGATTGGTAAGTATGATATTGAAATCTATAACAATCGTGTTCACTATTTTCTGACTGTAAAAAGAAATATTACAATCCTTCAGGGAAACAGTGCAACCGGTAAAACCGAATTGATCAGGCTTGTGAGTGAACATGAGGCAAATGGTATTTCTTCGGGAATCACAGTTAAATGTGATGTAAGATGTACTGTGCTGACATCGGTTGACTGGGAATTAAGACTCGGATCATTACAAAAAACAATTATTTTTATTGATGAAACAGCAGGTTTTATCAAATCAAAACGTTTTGCGGAATGCGTGCGAGGATCTGATAACTATTTCGTCATTGTCACCAGAGATGATCTTGTGCAGTTGCCATACAGTGTAGAAGAGATATATGGATTGCGGACCGAAAAATCAAAATATCAGATATTTAAAAAAGTCTATAACGAAATGTATAAACTTTATAATTCCAGACCTGATAAACGCATAGAACCGGATCTGGTCATAACGGAAGATACAAATTCCGGGTATCAGTGTTTTGAAATGATTTATGGAAATATATGTGCATCAGCCGGTGGAAAGAGCAGGATATATGAATTGATTCGCTCATCAGATAAAGAACAAATACTCGTTATTGCAGATGGAGCCGCATTTGGCGCGGAAATGGGAAAAGTATCACGTTACATGCAACAGAGCGGTAAGGAATGTGTTTTATATGCTCCGGAATCATTTGAATATCTTTTGCTCGAATCCGATATTATAGAAGTGCCGGATAATGTTATTCATGAAACATACAGATTTGCGGATAGTTGTCTATTTATGAGCTGGGAAGAATTCTATACAAATTATCTTTCAGAAATAACAGAAGGTACTGTATATCAGTATAGTAAGACAAGACTTGCGGAGGTTTATAAAACCAAAGGATCATTAAATAGAATCATATCTGTTCTTCCTGAACAAATCCAGCCATAAAATACAGAGGAAACAAAAACAGCTGTTCGACAAAATCTGTAAAAGGCAAAAAATGATATTGAAAAGGGAAAAAGAGGTAGAACGATGGCACTGATCATATGCAAAGAATGTAAAAAGGAGTATTCTGATACGCTACCTGCATGCCCTCATTGCGGATATGTAAGACCGAAAGAGAACAGATGTGCAACATGCGGAACAGTATATTACGGTCCTCAAAAAATATGTGCTGTATGCGGTTTCCCTGTAAATGAGAATCATGCAGGTGATTTAATCTCTCCAACACAAAACCACCAACAAAAGGAAGCCTATGAAAAAGAGATGAACGCATAAAACAGCTTTTACTGCAATTCAAAGAGAAACTGGAAATTGCACGGGATCAGAAGCTTTTAAAGTGGCAAGAGGACTTTGAACATGAAATTCAGATACTGTCAGCTGAGATAGAAAATAAGCAAAATGATTTATCCGGTGCAGGCGTATTTGCGGTAGGAAAGAAAAAACAATTACGACAGGAAATAGAATCTCTTCAGACAGAGCTCGATAATGTCAAAGATAAAATGAATGGTCTGGATGAAGCAAAGAAAAGAATGACCGCAAAAATCAAACAACAATGCGGAGAAGTGACTGCATTCCGTTCAACATATGCATCAGATCTGAAAAAGTATCTTAAAGCATTTAAAGCAGATCTTGAACGCAATAATGATGAACGAAGTAAACTCCGTGAAGAAGCAAAGGATCGGATTGATCATCTTCTGGCAGAGCTTGACAGACCAGTAGAAATGAATCAGATGATCAATATGCTATGGGAAAAGTACCCGGAGTATAAAAAGCTGGTGGCAGGATACTTCAAGACAGCTTGTACGAAACTGATTGAAGAAGGCCGAATTGAAATTGTTGCCAATACCGGTTTTCAGGCACAATTGCTTTCAAAGAAACGTTTTCACAATATTCCTTCCGAAACCGATGAAGATGAAATCTTTAATCCGATTTCTGAAATTGAAAAATATGCATATGTCAAATCCGTCATTGAGGAAATGGGAGATAAATATAATGCTTATATGGATGAAATTGCATCAAAATCAGGCTGGAAAGAAGTTCGTATCGTATAAAAATGATGAATAAAGCAATCCGGCAGGAAGCTTTATCAAGCATGTCACTTGTGATGAGTGCTCAGTCAGCAGTGAATCATTCTAAAAAACAAAGTGCAGCAATGGTTGGCGGTGCTGTAAGTGCAGTAGCCGGACCTGCAGCAGGTTTAATTGCTGCTTATCATACAGAAAGCAAAAACAAAGAGAAATTCAAAAAATCTTGAATCTAATCACCAAAAGGTATTGAATTGTTGCAAAAACCAGGGTATAAATAAATTGTCAGATTACTGACAAAATTAAAAACAACCCTAGCAGTAGGCTACCTCACCTATAGGAGGAATGCCAAGACTAGGGTTTAACGTTTTTTGGGGGAAATATGTCAAAAAAACAAGAAAATGAATCTTTAGTATATGATGGACTAAAAGTAGCCATCCTTGTTGATGGAGGTTTTTATAGAAGACGTGCATTTACAGCTCATGGTGAAAAAAGCCAAAAGAAAGAGCAGACGAATTAGATAGGTATTGTCGTAACCGCTTAACCGAGATAATCAATTCAATTCCTCACCAACATGATCTGTATAGAATTTTTTATTATGATTGTCCACCTGCAAAAAAAGCGGTTTTCAATCCATTGACACAGAAAAATGATGAACTATCTCGTACAGAAATGTATTCATGGACAAATGAGTTCCTTAAAGAATTAAAGAAGAAAAGAAAATTTGCCATTCGTCTTGGAAAAATATCCAGTTCAGGAATGGGTTATTACATACCTGTAAGTAAGACAAAAGACTTGTTGCTAGGTAAATCTAAGCTTGAAAATCTGACGACAAACGATCTTTCACTTATGATCAGCCAAAAAGGTGTTGATATGCGCATTGGTCTTGACATTGCATCAATGGCATACAAAAAACAAGTGCAGCAAATAGTATTGATTTCAGGTGATAGCGATTTTGTTCCTGCCGCAAAGCTTGCCAGAAGGGAAGGCGTTGACTTTGTTTTGGATCCACTCGGCTCAATAATCAAAGATGATTTGATGGAATACATTGACGGATTACGCACAATAGACAATGCCTTCAAATTAAAAAACTGATAAGATTACTCTCAGTAAGTCCCGGTCGGTGGGAAACGGGTATAATATATTTCGCAAGTCTGCAATTGCTGCGATATTCATTAGTATTCCGATATGGATAGGCGTATGTTTAAAAGGTATATTAGCAGATTTGTAACCTAAGAGAATCCAATCTGGCAAACCATATTTGCAAGAATTATCGAAGAGAAGGATTGTTTCTTGAAATCCTGCAATAAGCTAAAATGTATGGGAGAGGAATCCGGCAGGAAAATCTATCATCAGGTATACAAAGAAATAAGAAATGGTTTTGTGAAAGGGGTGAAAACATGAATACAATCTATTTGGCAGGTGGCTGTTTCTGGGGTGTACAAAAGTATTTTGACCAGTTTGAAGGAGTAATTGCTACAGAAGTGGGTTATGCAAACGGACCGGATCATGCTGTAGATTATCGGGATGTCTGCAATGGCAGCGGACATGCAGAGACAGTAAAGATTACGTATGATTCTGATAAGATCTCATTAACCGATCTTCTGCATTACTACTTTATGGTTATCGATCCTCTGTCAATCAACAAGCAGGGAAATGACAAAGGCATTCAGTACAGAACAGGTATTTATTACACGGACAAAAAACAATTATCAGAAATAGAAACGGTGTATAAGGAACAGGAAGAAAAAGCAGGATCCAAGCTTGCAGTTGAAGTGGATATATTAAAGAATTTCTACAGTGCTGAAGAATACCATCAGAAATATCTCGATAAAAATCCTAATGGATATTGTCATATCCCTAGATCCATGTTCAAGCTGAAACAGAAATAAGAAGAAACATCACAACAAAGCCAATTCGTCTTCAATGACGATCTGTGACAAACAGAAGTTGAACATGTAAAAAATGTTCATCAGCAAAATGAAGGATGGGATATGATTGATTTGAATGAACCACTTGAAGAGCTGATCAATACATCCTCTGTTCTTGTTCTTCAGTTTGGAAATGATACATGTAATCCATGTCATGCGATACGCTATAAGCTAAAGAAATGGATTGAGGAACATGATGATGTAATAGGAAGATACATCGATATCGAAAAGAATCTTGCTCTTTGTGCACAGATGGATGTCTTCTCTGCACCGACAGTCATCATTTATATGGATGGAACCATGATCGCAAAAGAATCAGGTTATTTCAGCCTGGAAAAGTTACTGGAAAAAACAGAGAGATATTTGGAAATAAAATCAGATCAAAATGTGAGATTGCCTTGATACTGACAGCGGTAAAGAAAAACTCGTAGGAATTCATACCATTTGATGCCTATCTTTGGCATTTTACGGATGGGAAACAAATAGACGGTCATTGGAAGACATCTGCAGAAGTACCGACAGAATCAGATATTTCAAAAAAGGGCTGCAGTCATGAAGAAGAGGGAAATCGGTTTTGTCGGCCCAGTGATCACATATTCCTTCATGCAGGCTATAGGCATTGTAAATGATCATCTCGATGATTGTGAATACAGATAAATATGGAAGAAAACAGAATGCCATCAAAGATAAAATCAAAAGTGTGATATAAAATGTGTGATTTCTCCATATTTGTTGATTGACGATGGATGCTATGCTAAACTCTTTATGGAAAGAGAAGCATATGACAAAAGCAATTCAAAAAATATGTAAATATTATCTTTTGATGAACCTTATCTGTATGACTGTTTTTACCAACAAGAATGCCTACAGAGTTTTTGCATCGGAAGGAAATCCTTACCCTCACTCTTATACAGAATATGATGAAGAAGGAAATGAAATATATCATCCCGGCAACTGCACATGGCAGGCATGGGAAGAATGCTTAAACAGGTTGGGGATCAGGCTTCCTTCTTGGGGTAATGGCGGATCATGGCACTTAGCTGTGGAACAAGCCGGTTACAGTTATGCCGAATGGGAAGTGGGCAGTCACTATGAAAACTGTCTGGTGGAATGGAACAACCATGTTGCCTGGCTGATTTCATCTGATGATTCCGGAGCCAATATAGCCGAAGGCAATCTTCGACAGGATGGTGAATATCGCGAGCGTGTTGAAAAATGGTGGTCATGGAATGATCTGAAAAACAGATGGGGAGAAGGAACACCTTATATCATCTTCCTGAATGCACCGTTGGTGGAAGAAACGCAGGAAGAGATAGTTGCAGAAGATATTGCAGATGCAGAAATATCTGAAGCAGTTGACAATGAGACGACAGATATGACTGAGGAAGAAAACATAGCTGCAGAAGAAAAAGAAAATACCGATGAACAAGCAGCAGAAATAGAGGATGAGGAAGAGCAGCCTGTGGAAGAAACCGTATCAGAGTTGGATGTACACAAGACTGATATGCTGGATCTTCTGACTGAAGGAACAGATGGCATTGAAACGGATACCGAGGAAAACGTTGAAGAAGAGATACAGTCACCGTTGGATATGCAAAAAGCAGGGACAATGGAGCTACTGACAGAGGGAACTATTGAACCTGAAGCCTTGGAG
>CACXCB010000243.1 GCA_902766005.1 uncultured Erysipelotrichaceae bacterium
CCTGATCATTTTTTTCTGCCTGTTTTTGCAGGCCTTTTCATCGTTCCTTCTCAGTTATTCAGACCTTGGGGTGGGTTTCATACTTTCACCTATAACTATCATACGAAAAAACGAATAACCTTTCTACCTCGATATTCGTTATGAAACAGAGAAAAGATGACGAAGGGTATTTATAATCGGTCTACCAATGCAAGCAGCTTATGTGATATGATTATGCAAAGGAGAAAATCATTATGAGTGAAACAAAAATAGCGGTGATTGCCATAATTGTGGAAAATGCCGATTCTGTAGAAAAACTGAATCGTATTCTGCATGAAAACAGCCGGTACATCATCGGCAGAATGGGACTGCCATACAGACAGAGGAATATTTCCTTGATCAGCATTGCATTGGATGCACCTGCAGAAGCTATCAGCGAATTGCAGAATAAGATTGCTGAACTGGATGGTGTAACAGTCAGTTCAGCTGCAGAGAAATAAAAACCGGATCTCTTGATCCGGTTTACGCTAATTCTGACATGGAGGTTTTTCCTGTCAGTTTTTTAAAATCATTCACGAAGTCCTGAATTGCACCATCAATTGCCATGTTCCTGACAAATCCGTCAATGACATCCGGTGCACATGTGGCATTGGCAATGCCGTATTCACAAAGTTCCAGAACCTGCTGGCTGTTTTTGAAGGAAGCGGCCAGAACTTCACAATCCATATTATGGGTGTCAAGAATATCCTGGATTTCCTTGACGACTTTTACACCGTCATATCCCATGTTATCGATACGGTTGACATATGGTGCCACATAGGAAGCACCGGCTTTGGCTGCAAGGTATGCCTGCATAGGTGTATATACAACTGTTCCGCATGTAGGGATGCCTTCTTTTTTGAGGGCTTTCATCGCTTTGAAGCCTGTAGGAACAGAAGGAAGCTTGACCACGGTGTTCTTGCCGAGAAGATCAACAATCATGTGTGCATCATTGATCATTCCCTCATAGGAAAGATCGACAGCCTGGGCAAAGATGATTGCCTCTTCACCGATGATTTCACGAATCTCTTTCAAGGTTTCTCTAGGATCTCTTTTTGCCTTTGCGAGAATGCTTGGATTTGTTGTTACACCATCGATCGGATATACATCCGTTAAACGCTTGATAGCTTCAATATTTGCATCATCAATAAACAGTTTCATATTTTCCTTCTTTCTATAATGTCTGTTCGGTTCTGCCGATAATATCATCCTGTGTCTTTTTGGAGAGGACATTGAAGAATGCGCTGTATCCTGCAACTCTGACAATCAGGTCTTTATGTTTTTCAGGATGTACCTGTGCATCGAGAAGTGTTTCCTTGGAAACAATATTGTATTGTACATGATATCCATGAAGCCTGTTGAAGAACGCTCTCAATAACATCTCCAGTTTTTGCTTGTTTTCTTCAGATGACAACATTTGCGGGGTCATCTTCTGGTTCAACAGTACACCACCTGTAATCTTTTCCGTCGGCAGTTTTGTGATGGATTTGAATACGGCAGTAGGGCCGTTTTTATCTGCGTTATGTGCAGGAGAGCAACCTTCTGCAAGAGGCTCTTTAGCGTTTCTGCCGTCTGGGGTTGCCATGGTGCCCATGCCTTGTCCGACATTGGCAGAGATGGAAGAAGTTCCACCATAACGGATTCCTCCGATAGGCCCTCTGGCAAATCTTGTGTTTGGATATTTTTTGATTTCATCAAGATATGAATCATACGCTTCGACAACGAGATGATCAACTTCATCGATATCATTGCCGTATTTTGGTGCATCATTGATCAGCATATCCTGAATCTTTTTGTTTTCCTCGCTTTGGAAATCATCGAGAATGGCATTCCATAATTGTTCCGAAGTGATCTTCTTTTCTTCATAAACCAGCTTTTTAATTGCGGCAAGGGAATCGGCCATGTTGGCGATGCCTACCTGCAGGCCGGAAATAAAGTCATATACCGCACCGCCTTCCTTGATGGTTTTGCCTCTGCCGATGCAATCATCAGTCAATGCGGAGCAGAGAATATCAGGGACGTCTCTTTCACTGGCTTTATCGATGGCATTTTCCACAATGACACTGTATCTGGTAAATTCTCTAAGGGTTTTATCCCATACCTTCATCAGCTCATCAAAATCTTTCCATTCCGTGAAATATCCGTAACCTTTGGTGAATCTTTTACCGGATGTTAAATCCACACCGTTGTTCATTGCGCAAAGAAGCAGCCTTGGAAAATTGACATAAGACATGCCGGTACAGCGATAACCCCATTTGCCAGGTACGGCTGTTTCTACGCATCCGATTGCACTGTAGTTGTAAGCGTCTTCCTCCTTGACACCCCAGTTGATGAAGGAAGGGATGATCACTTCATCGTTGTTGAGGGCAGGCATGCCGAAGCCGAGTTTCATGACTTCAATGCATTCATCAAAGAATTCTTTATTTAAATTTGCATGATATCTGACGGTCAGATTTGGCTGTGTCAGTCTTGTCTGGGCAACAGACTGTAATACGAGGAAGGACAGTTCATTTACCGCATCTTTTTTATCGGTTGTTTGGCCGCCGATCGTAACATTCTGGTACATCGGGGAACCGGCGGAACTCAAGGTATGTGCCTGGGATCTGACTTTGTTGATGGTGAGGGTTTTGATCCATAGACAGGTAAGAAGTTCAAGTGCCTCATCCTTTGTGATTCTTTCATTTTTGATGTCATTGATAAAGTAGGGATACATGTACTGGTCGAATCTGCCGTAGCTTAATGAATGGCCGTTAGATTCAATCTGCAGGATCAGCTGGATGAACCAAACGGACTGTACAGCTTCCCTGAAAGAAGAAGCAGGCTCGTAAGGAACCTTTGCACAGATTCTGCTGATTTCATTCAATTCTGCTTTACGTTTTGTATCTGTTTCTTTTTCGGCAAGTTCCTTTGCCAAAACACTGTATCTTTCGGCAAAAGTTTTTACTGCTTCAATCACAATCAACACTGCTTTATAGAAAACATATTTGTCGATGGATTCGGGGTCGGCAAGATCCAGTTCGCTTTTCAGTGTTCTGGTTCTTTCTTCATATCCTCTGAGGCCTTCTTTTAATACCTTTTCATAATTTACCGCAAGGTGCGCATCTCCTGCATTCAGCTTTCCTTCCATGCCGAAGACGCCGGTTTCCATGAATACGCTGACTTCGTCGGGAAGAAGTGCTTCTCCTCTTGCACGCAGGTTGTTATTGTCCCAGAAAGGTGCAATATTGCGGATCTGTTCTTTTGTTTCTTCCGTAATATAGAAGACATCGCCGTCTCTTTTCTCAAAGAGATCCAGT
The DNA here is from genome assembly GCA_902766005.1 of uncultured Erysipelotrichaceae bacterium. Classification (GTDB taxonomy): domain Bacteria; phylum Bacillota_I; class Bacilli_A; order Erysipelotrichales; family Erysipelotrichaceae; genus Bulleidia. The sequence goes on from CACXCB010000243.1 coordinate 3,315, forward strand.
TCGTTCAGGACAAACTCCAGTGTATATTCCGGAAATACTGGAGCATTTCTGTTCTTTGTAGCCTGGTTGCCGACAAGAAGTGTTTTGTCTTCGATATAGACGGTCATGTTTTCCAATATCTTTTTGAGCATCAATGCTCTCATCATCACTCTTGGCTGGTTTTGATTTTCTTTGTATGCTTCTGTCGCTAATACTGCTCTTTCTGCATCTACATATGGTTTTTCATCTAATACTTCTTCACGGAATGCCTGCATTCTTTTTGTTAATGATCCAAAATGTTCCTTGTTTTCCATGTGTCCGCTCCTTATGTGTTTCAAATGAAACTTAATTCTTTTTCATTTGCAAAAATAATATACATTATGAACAATACATTGTCAATATTATTTCTAACAAAAATTAAAAAACTTTCATTCGTAATATTTGTATGTACATTATGAAACAATTGTGCTACTATTTTGGTGAGGTGATGCATTATGGAAAGAGCAGATCGTACAATACAGGGAACAGTATTTAATATTCAGAAATTCAGTGTAAATGACGGACCTGGCATACGGACAGTCGTGTTTTTGAAAGGATGTCCGTTACGCTGCAAGTGGTGTGCAAATCCGGAAAGCCAGTTAACTAAAATACAGGTATTATGGGATTATAAAAAATGCATCAAATGCAGGCATTGTATAGATGTTTGCCCGAAACAGGCCATTCGGTATACTGATGACTGTATCATTATTGATCATGTGAAATGTAATTCATGCAGGCAATGCGTCATGGAATGCCCGCAAAAAGCATTAAAAACAGAAGGTGAAATAAAATCTGTCCAAGAGGTACTGGATATTGTTTTGCAAGATGAAGTGTTCTACGAAGAAAGCGGCGGAGGGATTACCTTATCCGGAGGAGAGATGCTTGCACAACCTCAGTTTTCCATGGAATTATTAAAAGCGGCAAAAGAAGAGGGACTGCATACATGTTGTGAAACGACAGGATATGCAGATCCTGAGGTATTTAAAAAAATCATTGAGAATGTGGATTATGTATTGTTTGATATGAAGCACTGGAATGCAGATAAGCATAAAGAAGGCACAGGTGTTACCAATGAACTTCCAATATGCAATATGAAATATGCCAATGCAATAGGAAAAGAAGTATTAGCGAGAATACCTGTAATTCCCGGTTTCAATGATTCTTTAGAAGATGCGAAACAACTGGCTTTGTTATTAAAAGAAACAGGTACAAAACAATGTCAACTTCTTCCGTTTCATCAATTTGGTGAGAATAAATATGCATTGCTAAATAAAGAATATGCTTATCAGAATGTAAATGCTTTGCATAAAGAGGATTTACAAGAATACCTTCAAATATTTCTCAAACAGGATATAAATGCATATTTCTGAGAAACAAGACGGGTGAAAATCCGTCTTTTCTTAATGCAATTTTAATGTGCATTAATAGTACCTTAACCCAATCTTAATGCCATCTTATCTACAATACAGATAGAAAGGGAAGGTGGCAGAATGGTTAAGATTCGTGTGTTTATACGGGATCATCTGACTTCATTCAGAATCATATTGATCGGATTTGTCTTGTTGATTCTTGTAGGTGCATTTCTTTTAACACTGCCTGTTGCAAGTGCATCGGCAGAAAAAACACCGTTTCTGGATGCTCTGTTTACTTCTGCTTCCGCCACCTGTGTTACCGGACTTGTCGTTCGGGATACTGCAACGTATTGGTCATCTTTCGGCAAATGCATTATCTTGTTTTTAATACAGATCGGCGGGTTAGGCGTGGTCAGTGTTGCGGTATTTATGATGGTTTTGAGTGGCAGGCAGATAGGGATTCATCAGCGCAGTGTCATGCAGGATGCAATATCTGCACCCCAGATCGGCGGAATTGTCAGATTTACAAAATTTTTCATTTTGGGGACATTGCTGTTTGAATCACTCGGAGTCCTGGCCTTGCTGCCGGTTTTTATACCGGATTATGGATTGATCAAAGGATTTTGTTTTTCGGTATTTCATTCTGTTTCGGCTTTCTGTAATGCCGGATTTGATCTGATGGGTGGCTTTTCCTCACTGACTTTTTATAAAAGTCATATATGGCTGAATCTCATCATCATGCTTCTGATTATTGCCGGAGGTATTGGATTCAGCACATGGAGAAATCTGCTGGAAGAAAAATTCAAATGGAGAAACCTGAAAGTACAAACCAAAATCATTCTTTTCACTACTGCAGTGCTATTGCTTTTGCCTTATGCTTATTTCTATTGTATCGAGTTTTCCGAATATGCATTAAAAGAAAGAATACTATTCTCTGCGTTTCAATCTGTAACACCGAGAACAGCCGGATTTAATACATTTGATTACAGTGCAATGTCCGAAGGCGGATTGCTGATTACGATTTTGCTGATGCTGATCGGCGGAGCCCCCGGTTCTACTGCAGGAGGAATGAAGGTAACAACGGTATTTGTTCTTGTTTTGGCCAGTATTTCCAATCTGCAGAGAAATGAAAATGTCAATTGTTTTAAAAGAAGGATGGATTATTCCGTTATTCAGAATGCATTTTCAATTCTGATGGTTTATTTCTGGATGTTGGCAGCAGGTACAATCATCCTTTCGCGGGTTGAATCAATTCCTGTTATCCATGCGATGTTTGAATGTGCTTCGGCATTGGGCACAGTTGGATTGACAGTCGGTATTACACCTGTTTTATCTCCCTTATCTAAAATCATTCTGATTCTCTTTATGTATTTTGGAAGGGTTGGCGGATTAACTATTGCATATGCAGCAGTTTCAACAAGAAGAAAAGCTTTTAAAAAATACCCGATGGAAAAAATAGCAATCGGATAGGAGGTGTCAGATGAAAAAGAATATATTGGTCATCGGAGCAGGAAGATTTGGCAGATATACATGTCAGAAACTGCATGAAATGGGACATCAGGTGATGCTGGTGGATAAAAATGAAGACAGATTAAATAAAGTTTTGAAATATGCCACGAATGCAGAGATCGGAGATAGTACAGATGCTGCTTTTATGCAGACGCTTGGCATTAAAGATTATGACTTATGTATTGTCGCAATAGGTGATGACTTTCTAAGCTCATTGGAAACAACTTTTTTACTGGATGAACTCGGTGCAAAAAAGATAGTTTCACGAGCCACCAGCGGTTCACAGGAAAAATTTTTACTAAGAAACGGCGCAAATGCGGTAGTATTTCCGGAAAGACAACTCGGAAGCTGGACAGCAATACGTTTCAGCTCCGACAACATTTCCAATTATATTGAGTTGATGGACGGGTATTCAATTTTCGAATTAGCTGTTCCGATTCGCTGGGATAATAAAAAAATCGGTGAATTAGAAGTACGACAGAAATATGGTATCAATATCCTGGGTGTAAAAAACGGAAGAATGGATATGAATATCAGCTTTGATACTGTTTTGCATTTCGGACAGTCGATGCTGGTGCTGGGAAAAACACAAAGCATACAGAAACTGTTCTATCTCTAGAAAGGAGCTGTTTATGATGTTAATAAATATCATTGTGATTGCCGGTTTTATCGGATCGGCAGCTCTCATATATTTTATGATCAGTCTTTTTCTGGATTTCCTTCTTCCGTATAAAAAACCAAAAAGATCTAAATTCTCAAAAGAAGAATTGAGCAGAAAAGTATCTGCAATAAAACTGCCGGATAAAAATAAACATATACAAAGAAAATCGAATGAATCCAAACGACTGATATCAATAAAATATTTGCATTTTTAAAATCAGATTATATGATAGAAAAAAGGCAGGTTATGAGAAATACGGACGAAGAACAAAGAATCATACTTGTGTGTTTATCTGCATCACCAAGTAATGAAAGGGTAATTCGCTCTGCTTCAAAGATGTTTGTGAAGCAGAGAGATATCTTTCTTGCGCTTTACGCAGGTTTTTACGAAAAAGATACCAGCCAGGACAAAAGACTGCAGGATAATATGGATTTGGCTAAAGAATGCGGGGCTCGGGTGGATATTATCGAAAGCAGGGAAGTTGCTTTGACTATTGCAGAATATGCTAAAAGAAACAATGTAACAGATATGTTTATCGGCAGCAGCGCACCGTCTCATATTCTCCAATCAAAAACCATTTCGGAACAATTGGTTGCTTCATTGCCTGAAGTGGATATTCATATTATCCCCGATGCTAAAGCTTCTTCTTATCCTCAAGCATACAAAAAAACAAACGGGGTTGTTTGGAATTTCCGTGATCTGCTGATGGTAATCGGCATAATGGCAATTGCAACAGGCCTTGGATACTGGTTTTATCATTCCCGATACAGCAATTCAAATATCATTACAATATATATTCTGGCAGTGCTGATTGCTTCGGCGTTAACTTCTCATCAGCTCTATGGAATTATTGCTGCAGTTCTGTATATTCTGCTGTTTAATTATTTGTTTATCGATCCTAGATTTACGTTTCTTGTATATGATCCGGAATATCTTGTAACGTATTTTGTCACGATTATCGCTGCGCTGATAACCGGTTCTTTAGCTGCAAAACTGAAAAGCATAGCCTGGGAATCAGCAGAAACGGCTTATCAGGCTAAGGTCCTGCTTGATACATCCAATCAGCTGCAGAAAGCGACAAACAGTGAAGAAATGATTCGTATTGCATGTATACAGCTTTCAGACCTTCTGAAAAGAGATATATATTATTATAAAATTGATGAAAAAGGGAATATCGCCATGGCGGGGATGTCATTGCGTAATAATGATGCATATAAAGCTGTGGAACTCAGTACGATGGAGAAAGAGGCAATTCTCTGGACATATGAAAACGGACATCATTCCGGTGCATTTACCAGTCATTATTCCGGCTGCAAATACAGATATTTGAGCATATATACAGAAGGAGTCCGTTATGGTATTATCGGCATCCGCATGGACCAGAAAAGGCTGACAACTTTTGAAAAAACAATTCTGCTTTCGATCATTAATGAATTTACAATGTCATTGGACAATGAAACCATGAATAAGCAGAAACAGTTAGCAGAAATTAACGCAGAGACAGAACGGTTCCGTTCCGGTCTTCTCAGGTCTGTGTCCCATGATTTAAGAACACCTTTGACCGCAATTTACGGCAATGCCGGCAACCTTCTGCAAAACGGAGATGTCCTGAGCGAAGAGGAGAAAAAGAACATATACAGCGATATCCAGGAAGATGCATTCTGGCTGCACGGACAGATGGAAAATATTTTATCCATGACAAAACTGGAAAACAATCCGGATATGCATCTGACACCTGTCAATGTTGATGATGTGATTGAGGAGAGCCTGAAACATCTGGATCCGCATGCAGATGAACATCATATTTCATTTCAGGAATCCTATGACTGCTCGTTTGCGTTAATGGATGCCAGGATGATTGTCCTTGTCTTGACCAACCTGATCAACAATGCGATAAAATATACACCGCCCGGATCGGATATCACCATCGAAAAAGAAAAGAAGGGAAAACAGATTTGGATTATTGTGAAAGATAACGGCAATGGAATATCTGATGAAGACAAGAAACATATTTTTGATTTGTATTATACCGGCAGGCACAGTCTTTCCGACAGCTGCCGCAGCATGGGAATCGGATTGAACTTATGTGATTTGATTTTGAAAGCACACCATCAGACAATAGAAGTGGCGGATAATATTCCGCATGGTGCTCTGTTTCGTTTTTCACTGGAAGTGCTGGGGGTAAATGAAGATGAAAGATTTCAAAATTCTGATCGTTGAAGATGATAAATCCATCATGAATTTAATTACAACGACTTTGAAAATCAATCAGTATGCATACATCAATGCCGGCAATGGTACTGAGGCACTTTCTCTATGTACATCCCATCATCCCGATCTGATCCTGATGGATCTCGGTCTTCCGGATATTGACGGTATTGAAGTGATTCGTACCATTCGCACATGGTCGATGACACCGATTGTGGTCATCAGCGCAAGAGGAGAGGATGAAGATAAAATCGAAGCCCTGGATACAGGTGCGGATGATTATCTGACCAAGCCGTTTTCCGTCAATGAACTTCTGGCAAGAATCCGTGCTGTACAGAGAAGGCTGCAGTATCCGGTTATGAATAACGATGAGCAGGCTGTTTTTGTGAATGGGGACCTGAAGATTGATTATGCTTCTTCCCTGGTTACACTGGAAGAAAAACAGCTGCACTTAACCCCGATTGAATACAAACTTTTGTGCCTTCTGGCGAAGAATGCCGGCAAGGTATTAACACATTCGTACATTATTGATCATATCTGGGGAAACGGTATAGAATCGGATATTGTTTCCTTAAGGGTGTATATGACAGGCCTCAGGAAAAAGCTGAAAACAGAAAAGGAAGAGAGCCTGATTCAGACACATATCGGTATCGGTTATCAGATGATCCGCATGTAAAAGTTGTTTTCTTTTTGGATAATAAAATACTATAATTAACCAAAGAGGTAGATTTTATGTTGAATCAGAGTATCAAAGACACATTATATCAGATCATGAAGGAAGAACTGATTCCTGCAATGGGCTGTACCGAACCGATCGCTCTGGCATATGCATGTGCAAAGGCAAAAGAGGTATTGGGACAAAGACCGGAATGGATATCTGCATCCTGCAGCGGCAATATTATCAAGAATGTCAGATGTGTCTTTATTCCCAATTCCAACGGCATGACAGGCATAGAAGCTGCCTGTGTCCTTGGGGCATTGGGCGGCAGTTCTGCCAAAGAGATGGAAGTGCTTGCGGATGTAACACCTGCAATCATTGAGGAAGCCAAGCAGTATATCAATGCAGGAAAATGTGAAGTTTCCTATCTGGATTCGGAAATTCCTTTGCATTTTGTGATTGAGATGAAGGCGCAGGAGCACCAAGTTGCCCTGGAAGTAAAACACTCCCATATGAATATCACAAAGATTGAAAAAGACGGACAGATTCTTTTTGAAAAAGAAGAGGAAGAGGCCTTTTCGGAAGAGGGTATTGACCGTTCCATATTGAATCTTGATCTGATCAAGGAATATGCCGATACGATTGAAATCGAGGAAATCAAGCCTTTGTTTGAAAGAGTCATCCGTTGCAATATGGCAATCGCTGAAGAAGGCATGAAAGGTAAATACGGTGTCGGCATCGGCAATATTCTGCAAGCGCAGGGCGGTGATGTTTATCATCGCATTAAAGCTTTTGCGGCAGCAGGATCTGAAGCAAGAATGGGCGGATGTGATTTACCTGTGATTATCAATTCAGGCAGTGGCAATCAGGGTATTGCTTCCTCAGTGCCGGTAATTGTTTATGCCATGCATATTCATGCCAGTGAAGAATTGTTGTACAGGTCTTTGGTATTTTCGGCTCTGTTGACAATCTATCAGAAAGAGTTTATCGGCAGATTATCCGCATTCTGCGGAGCAGTATCAGCGACCTGCTCAAGCGGAGCAGCTATAACGTATATGGAGGGCGGAAGCATTGAGCAAATCCAGATGACCATTGACAGCACTTTGGCGATTACGCCGGGTATCATCTGTGATGGAGCAAAAATCTCCTGTGCTGCTAAGATTGCTTCGGGATTGGATGCATCTTTACTGGCACACACAATGGCAATGAATGATAAACAGTATGAACCAAATACAGGTATCTTAAAAGATACTGTGGATGAAACCATTCATACCGTTGGCCATATCGGCAAAGTCGGTATGAAAGATACCGATAAAGAAATCATCAAATCGATGCTCAAATAAAACAGACTCGCAATGAGTCTATTTTTTCTGGTATATATCTGTATGGTAGGTATCTCCAAACAAGGTCCATGTTTCGACACCGGGCTGGAAGATGATATAAACACTGTCCGATGGGATGGCAGTAACTGCTTCCAGTGTATTTAATATTTCTTTCCCCAGCTTTTCCAGATCCTCTGTTTTGGCATCACCGTAATGCTGAACAGTAACTGCTGCACCTCTTTCCATTTCGTATCCGCTGAGATATAAATGGTAGTCATCCTGGATGCCGATCATCAGGTAATCCTCCGTCTTTCCGCTTAACAGGCTGATTGCCTGGCCTAATTGTAATTTGATTGCTTCTCTTTGATCACTGCTGATAGACATGGTGATTTTGATATCGATAAATGGCATGATGTTTCCTCCTGAAATCATTTTAGCATGTATTTGAATTATCTGGTAATATATATGTAACAGGAGATTTAACAATATGTGGAATGAATTGAAGACAGATTCCTATGAAGGAATGGTCGCTGAAACAATACAAATCAGTGATGGTACCAACAGCATCCGTGCCTATTATTCCAGACCTTTAGGCACAGGGCCATATCCTTCCATTGTCCTGATTCCCCATATGCCGGGATGGGATGAATGGTGCCGTGAAACATCCAGAAGATTCACCCAGCATGGTTATGCGGTTATGTGTCCGGATATTTACCGTGAATTCGGATCAGGCACACCGACGGAAGTATCCAAAAAGGCAATGGAGAACGGCGGAGTCCATGATGACAGTGTCATGGCGGATGCCAAAGGATGTCTTGATTTCTTAAAAGCACAGCCCATGAGTAATGGGAAAACAGGTGTCATCGGCATGTGTTCCGGGGGCAGACATGCCTTTATGGCAGCGTGCACGGTAGATGGCTTTGATGCAGCAGTTGACTGCTGGGGTGGTTTTGTGGTTATGGAGAAAGAACAGCTGAGTGAAGCAAGACCTGTTTCTCCGTTAGATTACACAGAGCAGCTGCAGATTCCGCTGCTTGGCATTTTCGGCAATGATGACAAGCATCCGTCTGTAGAAGAAGTCAATATTCTTGAGGAGGAATTAAAGAAGTTCGGAAAGGATTACACCTTCTACCGGTATGATGGTGCAGGTCATGGAATATGGTATTATGACAAGCCGATGTACCGATGGGAACAGGCAATGGATTCCTTTAATAAAGTTCAGGAATTCTTTGATCAGCACTTGAAGTAAAGAACAGCCGCTCAGCGGCTTTCTTTTGGAGATTGATATGAGAAACTTTGTCACAATGGCTAAACCTGTCGGCTCTTTTTGCAATATGAGCTGTTCATATTGTTACTACCTGCATGCAGATAATCAGCAGGATATGAAAGACATGAGAATGTCAGATGAAGTGTTGGAAACATATATTCGTTCTATGATACAAGCTGTAGATGGAGAGGTTGTTTCGTTTACGTGGCATGGTGGCGAACCGACATTGGCTGGATTGGATTTTTATCAGAAGGCCATAGCTTTGCAGAAGAAATACTGCCCCAAAAACAAAACCATCTGGAATAATATACAGACAAACGGTCTGTTGATCGACGATGCATGGTGTACGTTTTTAAAGAACAATCATTTTGATGTCGGATTAAGCATTGATGGAACAAGGTTTGTACATGATCAGTATCGGAATGATGCCGGCGGCAACGACACTTATCAAAAAGTACAGAATACATTAAAACTGTTTCAGAAATACAAAATACAGCCGGATCTTTTATGCACGGTAACAGATGCAACTGCTGAAAATGCAAAATCTGTATATTCAGCTTTGCGTGGTTATCATACCGGATGGATTCAGTTTATTCCGATTGTCAGAAGAGATAATAACGGAAATGTTACAGAGGATTCCGTCAAACCGCAGGCATACGGGAAATTTTTGAAAACGGTTTTCAGGGAATGGTTTACAAAAGATCTCGGTAAACTGAATGTTCAGCTATTTGCGGAAACCGCATTGGTTTTATTAGGAAAAAAAGCCAATGTATGCTGGCTGAATGAAACCTGCGGGAATGTTCTTGTTGTGGAGAAAAACGGTAATGTATATTCCTGTGATCATTTTGTGGATCGTCATCACCTTTTGGGAAATCTGATGACAAACGATCTCGGGGATTTGTATGACGGGAAGGTGCAGAGAGAATTCGGTAATCAAAAAGGGAGTGTTTCACAAAGATGCAGACAGTGTCCATGGCTGTTTATATGCCATGGAGGATGTCCGAAAGACCGTTTCCTGGAAGAAGAAGGAGAAAACCAATACTATCTTTGTGAAGGAATGAAAATGTATCTGGATTATGCAGTACCATTGCTGAAAGAAGCTATGGAGATGAGTCAGAGTGGTTTTACATCCGGACAGATCATGAAAGAGTTGAAAAAGAAAGTATGAAAGCCTATGATTTTTACGGAGGGAGATCATGAATACTTTTGATCAGAAAAAATTTCTCATCAATGTTGCCTCAGCAACAGCTGTCATATGTTTTATTATTCTGCTTTTTTTCCGCACATCTTTCTTTATTAGCGTTTTCACGAAATTGATGAATATCATAGCACCGTTTATTTATGGCGCGGTGATCGCATATCTTCTTCATCCTGTCAGCACATGGATTGAAAAGGGATTGTTGAAACTGATTCAGGGAAAAAACGGAATGGTGAGGATGCTGTCGGTTATATCGGCAATCATACTGATGCTTGTTTTGATTGCTCTTTTGCTGATAGCGGTTATTCCGGAATTGATCACCAGTATTTCCGAACTTGTCAGACAGCTGCCTCATGCTGTGGATCAGTTCGAATTGTGGATGGATTCTTTGCAGGTTCCTGCCTCAGCAGAAGCGGTAGACGGTATTCAATCGACATTGGATGCTATCACGGAATATGTGCAGAATTTCCTGCAGACAAACATTCTGCCACAGCTGACCAATTTCATGACAAGCATGACATCCGGTATTTCCGGTGTGATCGGGGTTTTAAAGAATTTCGTACTCGGAACAATTATCTCCATTTATCTTCTCGGGAGTTGGGAGAAATTCTTCTTTCAGATCAAGATGATCACATACGCTTTGTTACCGCACAATGCGGCTGAATGGATCAAAAAAGAAGTACATCTGACAGATGAAAAATTCAGTGGATTTATCTATGGAAAACTGATTGATTCGTTAATCATCGGTATTTTGTGTTTCATCTTTGTCAGCCTGACAAAGATGCCCTATGCCATGCTCATCAGCATTGTTGTGGGGGTTACAAATATTATTCCGTTTTTCGGTCCTTATCTCGGTGCGATTCCTTCGGCAATTCTGATTCTGACTGTATCACCTGCCAAATGCATTATCTTTATTATTTTCATCATCATCCTGCAGCAGATAGACGGCAATGTGATCGGCCCCCATATTCTGGGAGATAAACTTGGTTTATCCGCTTTCTGGATACTCTTCTCTATTTTGTTCTTCGGTGCATTATGGGGCGTAGGAGGCATGCTGGTGGGTGCTCCTTTATTTGCGGTATTGTATGATTTGGCAAGGGATTTTATTTTAAACAAGTTGCATCAAAAAGGGGAAACGGATATTCTGCAATCATATAGAGAAAAAGACTGAAAGGTCTTTTTTTTCGGGCTTGACATTGATCATGCTGTGAGGTGTTTGGTATAATAATGAAAAGAATAAAAAGAAAGGACAATTGTAATTATGAGTTTTCCAAAAGGTTTTTTATGGGGTGGAGCAACTGCTGCCAATCAGGTGGAAGGCGCTTGGAACGAAGGCGGAAGAGGACCTGCTAAAACAGATGTAACTACTGGAGGAACGGTTTCAGAACCTCGTTATATCACTTATTTGGATAAAGATGGCAAACCGGGAAAGATCAATCAGTTTGATAAACTTCCTAAAGGGGCAAAGTATTATGTCAATCCGGACTATTATTATCCAAATCACAAAGCGGTAGATCAATATCATCATTATAAAGAGGATATTGCTTTATTTGCAGAAATGGGATACAAGGTTTACCGCATGTCTATTTCATGGTCACGTTTATTCCCAAAAGGAATTGAAAAGACACCGAATGAGGAAGGCGTTGAACATTACAGAAATGTATTCAAAGAATTAAGAAAATACAATATTGAACCACTCGTTACCATTTGGCATTTTGATACACCATTGTATCTTGAACAGGAACTGGGCGGATGGCAGAACCGTGAACTGATTGACCATTATGTACGTTTTGCGACAACATGCTTCACCGAGTACAAAGGTCTTGTTCATTATTGGCTGACATTCAATGAAATCAACAATGAATGTGCTTTTATTGACATGGTCAATGAAATGCTTCATATGTCTAAAGAACAGCTGGATGCGCGCTATCGTGAAGCGTATCAGCTTCTGCATTATCAGCTTGTTGCAAGTGCTAAAGCTGTACAAATCGGACACGCCATTGATTCGACAAATATGATCGGATGCATGCTGTCAACAGCTTGTGCATATCCGATGACTTGTGATCCGGAAGATGTTCTTAAGACAGAGCATGCCTGGGAAAATGCAACATATTACTGCGGTGACGTACATGTATTCGGCAGTTATTCACCATTTGCCAAGAGATTATGGAGAGAGCATGATTGTGATCTGGATATTACGGAAGAAGATTTGAATGATCTTGCTGCAGGAACTGTTGATATGTACACCTTCTCCTATTACTGTTCCGGTGTTACTACAACGCATGACGTTACGGAAAAAGCCGGTGGAAATATGTCTACAGGTGCAAAAAATCCATATCTGCAATACAGTGACTGGGGCTGGGCACTAGATCCGACAGGATTGCAGTACTTCCTGGAAAAGATCTATGACCGTTACCGTATTCCGTTAATGATCGTTGAAAACGGCTTAGGCGCATATGATACAGTGGAAGAAGATGGTTCCATCCATGACAATTATCGTATTGACTACTATCGTCCGCATATTCAGGCAATGAGCAGGGCAATTGATAATGGTGTTGATCTGATCGGTTACACGACATGGGGATGCATTGACGTTGTATCTGCCGGAACAGGTGAAATGAGAAAGCGTTACGGCTTCATCTATGTTGACATGGATGATGAAGGAAAAGGAACAATGAACAGATCCAGAAAAGATTCTTTCTTCTGGTACAAGAAAGTCATTGCTTCCAATGGAGAAGATCTGGATTAAACGTATTATTCATTCAGAGATGTCTTGAGGGTCTTGGCTTAAGAATTGCACAACAAGGCTTGAATGGAAATCTTTAAGCAGGAAATAAAGAACGGCCGCATCGGGCATTATGCCCGGTGCAGTCGTTCTTTTACTTTGAAATTCTGAAGTGCATGTCAAGATAGAAGAACTATTGGATCGCTCATGTGACTATGAGTCCACCTTTTGCAAGCTTCACAAGATGGTTGTGCATCTCACGTGAGAACACGGTATTGTGGCTGAAAACAAACTTTTCCCCATTGATTGAATATTCGTAATCGGTATGTGTCCTTCCATACATATCGTTCCATGTATCGTCAGGATCATCGGTTGCTGCTGAAAAAATATTCCGGAACCAGCATATTTCTTCTTCGGTAAGCAGCCTGTCATATATGTCAAATGTATCCCACCCCTGATACTGAGCGAATAATGCATCGATATCTTCCAACGTCGGAACGAGCTTGGTTTTTATCGGAAGCCAGTTACCGGAATTCATGTCAGCCATATAAAAAACATGATATCCATCTTTATAATTGTTAAAGAGGACTATATCCGCTCCGAAAGCACGAACAGTTCTGATATAAAGATAATCTAATTGTTGCTTGGTGTTATTGCATTTACAGTCCTGCTTTGAGGCTTTAATCGGGGTGTGCTGGCTGAGACGGTTGAATTCCTCCATGTTTTTTTGCGGAATAAATGATTTGTAATTTTCCTCTGTGATATCCAGTCCTGTGATTTTTCTGAGTTTATTATAGGACAAAGCGCGTACATCTTCTTCCATATCCAAGACAATACCGTGACTGACCTGTTTTCCCTGGCGGAGTTGAGGCTGACCTGACGAAATCTGGATGCCTACCGATGCCACTTCCCAGCCATCTTGCGGAAGCACGGTCTTTAACTTGTAAAAAGCAGTATTCTGTGCATGATTGCTGTAACGCAGCGTGGCGTTTGCCGTGTCCTTCTTTTTTGTTTTCTTCATATGATGGCCTTTCTTTGTGCAATGATATCAATGGGAAGCAAACCCTGCCACATGCGGACAGCTTCGATCTGACTGCTGTTGATTTCAACGCCGTCACCCCACATGTAATGACTGTGCTGTGTATGCAAGGGGAGCTTATATTCCGGATCGGCAAGCAGACAGGATCATTTCCGATAATTCATCCAACATAATGTTTTCCGGTGATTCAGTATTTTTCATTGGTTCCTCCTTTTTGTCGCGGGGGTATATAACAGTCATTGTGCTCCTCCCTCGAAAAAAGCACTTATTCTATGGTCTTCATTCTATCATAAAAAAAGTATACGAAACTATCTCCTGACAAGAATTCTTTTAGTGGTTGGGCAGTCTGACCGATTATGCAGCACATAGCATAGAAAAATTCATGCCTGCAATTCACTTGCTGTTTTTCATCGCAGAATGATTCATGCAGTACCCATCGGGATGAACTTGATTGACCTGCTTGTAAAGCCGCATATTCTTTTTATTTCTCTTGAGAAAATGGCAATTAGGAGGAAAGGTTGGTATAATAAAACAGCTATACATATGGAGGATTAATAATGACCTGGTTTGAAGAAAGTATCTTCTATCATATTTATCCATTAGGGCTGACCGATGCTCCAAAACAAAATGATTACGGAAAACCTGTAAACAGAATCAAAGAATTATATTCATGGATTGATCATATACAGAAACTTGGCTTTACAGGTTTGTACATCGGGCCTTTGTTTGAGTCTGTCGGTCATGGCTATGAAACAACGGACTATCGAAAAGTGGACAGCCGCTTAGGGACAAATGATGACTTAAAACAGTTTGTTTCCTATTGTCATGAAAAAGGGATCAAGGTGATCCTGGACGGTGTGTTCAACCATACAGGCAGAGATTTCTTTGCGTTTAAGGACATTCAGAAAAACAGGGAAAATTCGAGATATATTCATTGGTACTGCAATGTGAATTTCTACGGGAACAATGAATACAATGATGGCTTTTCTTATGACAACTGGGGCGGATATAACCTTCTGGTAAAATTGAACCAGAGAAATCCGGAAGTACAGCAGTATATTTGTGACAGTATCCGTTTTTGGATTGATGAATTTGATATTGACGGATTGCGGCTGGATGCGGCAGATGTGCTGGATTTTGAATTCATGAAAGTTTTGAGAAGAGAAACATCCAAAATGAAAGAAGATTTCTGGTTAATGGGAGAAGTCATCCATGGCCAGTATGAAAGATGGATGAACAAAGAAATGCTTCACAGTGTAACCAATTATGCATTGCATAAGGGGTTGTACAGCGGACACAATGAACATAACTATTTTGAAATTGCTCATACGGTAAAGAGAATGCATGATCTTGTCGGGGACAAAGTGATCGATTTCTATAATTTTGTGGATAACCATGATGTGGAAAGAATTTACACAAAACTGCAGAATAAGAAGCACATGATTCCGGTAACGATTCTTCTCTATACATTGCCGGGTATTCCTTCAGTGTACTATGGATCTGAATTCGGCATTGAAGGAAAAAAGGAAAGGTATTCCGATGATTCTATTCGTCCGGCATTAAACCTAAAAGATTTTAAGGATAATCAGTGGCAGATGCTGTTTCAAAGGCTTGCAGAAGTCCGCCATCAGAACATGGCACTGTCCTATGGAAAATATAAAGAGCTGGTATTGACAAACAGGCAGTATGTCTTTGAAAGAAGATTGGATGATTATGCGGTGATTACCGCCGTCAACAATGATGATCAGGATGCTGAAATCCGTATTCCGGCTTCCTGTGATTATCAGGATATGCTTTCTCGGGAATCGTTTGCATGCATGGATGGGAGCATCGTTGTAAAGATCAAGGAGAATAGCGGAATGGTGCTTGTTCCTGCCGGAAAGGCACTGCCTGACAAGCCGGTCGAAATCAAAGTGGAAATAAAAAAAGAGGAACCGGCAGAAATCCTGCTGAATGAGAATGTGGATTTATCCAAGCCGTATGAAAATATGAGCGTAGAGGAACTGCAGGCTGCCATTATCAACAAGATGGCTAAGAACGGTCCTGTGACAGAGCAGATGAAAAAAGATGTTCTCAATAACATCTGGAAAGATTCCCTGATCAATTGGGTAAAGAGTTTTCGATAAAGGAGAAGATGGAAAAATCCATGATCCTTATCGTATTGCCTACTTAAGATAACATCTGAAAGAATTAAAGAAAGCTTGCGATGACAGATGCAGGGTATTGGCATACTGCACGACTATCAGAAGCGTTACGGCTTTGTATCTATTGACCGTGATGAAAATGAAAATACCGGTACATTAAACCGCTATACCAAGGACTCTTATGACTGGTATAAAAAGGTAATTGAGACAAACGGAGAAGAATTATGAATCAACAGTTGGAAAAAATCTGTGAGGAGTTTATTGAAAACAGGGATATCATCAAAGATGAATTCCATTGGCAGAACAGCCTGATCTATCCTGCATGTGCCTATATCTTCCTGGCTTACAAGCAGGTGCCTAATGCAGAGATGTTACAATTATGCCGTGCAATCCTGAAGGAATATGCCGGATGGTTTTCCTATTTCAGAGGGAACGGTGAATTGATCTTTACATCTTTTCTGGCAACTTCCAATGATCCCGGTGCAAAGATGGAAATGTCTTCCATGGCATATGAAGCATTGAAGGAGTTCTTTTCCTCCTCTTCCTCATTGCCTTTGGCAGCAATGATCTTAAGTGACTATGTTTCGGAAGACAAATTTGAAACCATTGCCTATGAAGCAGACCATATCTATCGCAGGTTAAAGGAAGGCCACTTCTGGATTACCGGTGAAGAGGATGTATGCTTTGCGGTATTGCTTGCCTTATATGTGCACGACCGCAAGAGTGGTTTCCTGTATGATGAGATGGTTGAGGAAATCGATTTCTCTTTTGATCAGCTGAAGAGGGATTTCCGTTTCCATGGAAATGCGATGCAGTCATTAAGCCATGTATTGTATATGTGTGACGGATCGCCCGAACAGAAGCTGAACAACGTTAATGATCTTTATGATGAATTGGAAGATGCGGGATTGAAATACGGTAAAGACTATGAGATGGTCGCTTTAGGCATTCTGGCAAATCTCGGCATTGAAAAAAAGCAAATCGTATTGGATTTGCTGGAAATAGATGATTTCCTGAAAGACCAGGAAGGATATGGGTTCTTTGGTTTCAGCAGACGAACACGCCTGCTGCATAGTGTCATGATTTGTGCGGCATACTACATGAATGAAACAACGCAATTGACGAGTGCGTTTATATTAGCAGTTCTGCTGGAGATTCGTGCGCAGCAGGCAGCAGCAGCTGCAGCAGCTGCTTAATGGAACAAGTTGGCTAACGGCTGGATGACTTTGGCAAAATCCTGAATCGCCTGATTCAGACTCTCAAAGTCAATTGCATCAATGCTCTTTAAAGTTGTATCAGCTTCTTTTAAGGCATTATCGGCATTGACCATCAGCTTATTGATGCCTTCCATGGTCGTGGACAGTTCATCCATCGTAGTCAAAAGCCTCGGAAGCAGTGTTCCTATCGCAAATATTATAACAAGTACAGCGGCAATACCCAGAATGTACAATATTGTCTTCAGGGTGTTGCCTTTCTTTTGCCCTTTAACGAGTTCTACCAGCAACTCATGATCATTCATTTCTTCAATCGGTCTGGCCATTTTTCTCTTCCTCCATAAATCTTTGACGGCATTCTTCAATGACTCTCAATGCCTCTTCTTTTCCATAATAGTCACCGACTTCCACATCGACATTCTGCAGAACTTTGTAATTGGCAAAGAAGTTCTGGATCTCTTTCAGATGGAAATCGGGCAGGTCATGCAGGGCATGAACATTGTCATATCTCGGATCGCAATCCACAACAGATATGAGTTTGTAGTCTTCCTTTCCGCCGTCAGTCATCTTGAGATATCCCAATACCCTTGCCGGTACAAGGCATCCGGGAAAGGTGGGATCTTTTGTGACCACCAGAATATCCAGCGGATCACCATCCGGCGCAAGGGTATTTTCAATAATGCCGTATTCGGTAGGATAAATCATTGCCGAGTACAAGACCCTGTCCAGATGAATGCGTCCTGTTTTTTCGTTCATCTCATATTTGTTTCTTGATCCTAAAGGGATTTCAATCAAAGCTTCCACAACATTATCTTTCATTGTCTGCCTCATTTCTCTACAACAATCATACCAGAAAAAAAGCCGTTTTTTTCAACGGCTTAATAGAACATCGCGAAGATATTTGCACCGACAACGGTGATAATACCGGCTACCACAATAGAGAGAGAACTCATTGCTCCTTCAACCTCTCCCATCTCCATGGCTTTGGAAGTACCGATGGCATGGGAACATGTGCCGATAGCCAATCCTTTGGCAACAGGATCGGTGATCTTAAATGCTTTAAGGATGGATTCAGCAATAATGTTACCGAAAATACCTGTGATAATGATAGCTGCTACGGTGATAGCTACAATTCCTCCCAACTCTTCCGATACACTCATGCCGATCGCAGTAGTGATGGATTTCGGCAGAAAGGTGACAAGCTGTGATTGATCAAAACCAAACAGTTTTGACAGCAGGAATATCGACAACATGGATGTCAGGGATCCGACAAAGATGGAAATCAGGATTGCCTTGATATTCTTTTTTAATCTGTCAATCTCCACATACAGGGGAATGGCAAGGCTGACAGTTGCCGGTGTCAATAAGTAACTCAGATATTTTGCACTGCTGTTATAGCTGTCATAGTCAACATGGAAAACCAGAACAAATAAAATGACAAGAACGATGGAGATCAGCAACGGATTCACAAGGGAACTGCCTGTCTTCTTTTTCAACAGCATGCCGATATAGTAAGCAATTAAAGAAATCACTACCCCAAAGGTAGCACTGCTTGCAACGAGCTGGTTCATCTTATTTACCTCCGTTATCCTTTTTGATAATCGCTTCTGCTACTTTTCCTGTAACAACCATTACAAGAATTGTTGAACCGAGGATTAATACGAGAGCTTGGATGATGATCGGCTGTAATGTTGACCAGGAGTTGATCAGACCGACAGCGGCAGGAATAAACATGACGGGCATAATTTCAATCAGGAAATTTGCGGTTGGGCGGACATCTTCCAGTTTCAGTACATGCGTACATAACAGTACAAACATCAGGACAAGTCCGTAAATGCTTCCGGGAATCGGAAGCGGTACAAGATAACGGATGATTTCACCGATACAGGTGACAAGCAAGATGATACCGAATTGTTTTAAATATTTCATACATTCTATCCTCGGAACATATTGTAAACCATTTTGGAATGGTAGAAAAGTAAAATGAAGAACATTGAGGGAATGAGTACACAGCGATAGATGCAAAATGATGAAAAATATTACAAGTTTCTGTAATATTTTAACTGAACAAACGTTGTATTGGTGAAAGGGGACAGAATGGAAACAGATATTTTTAAGGAAATATATCAGAAATTTCATCGTGCCCTATATTTATATGCATTATCCTTGACGCATCACCCGCAGGATGCGGAAGATCTTGTTGAAGAGACATTTCTGAAAGCCTTTCTTTCTTATGAAGGGAAAGAGAATGTACAGGCATGGCTGTTCAGGGTCTTAAAAAACAGATTTATCGACGGATATCGCAAAAAGAAGATATATATTCACACAGCAGATAATTTTCCGGAAAATTTTGCAGATCCAAATGCAGATGCCGATAAGCTCTTTCACGAAAAAGAAGAAAAACGACTATGGCTTTATCAAAAGATATATCAATTGCGTGCTTTGGAAAGAGACTGCATGATTCTGACAATAACATCCGGAATGAATGACAATGAAATTGCCAAACTTCTGCAGATTACACCGGAGCATTTAAGAGTATTGCGGCATCGCATCAAAGAAAGACTGAAAAAAGAAGCGAAAAAGGAGTTTAAAGATGAGTGAAAAGATAAACGAAATTCTGGAAGAGCAATTCGTCATAGATGATGAAGAACAGAAACTGATGAATAAAAAGATTCAAAGAGGTATTGCCAAAAAAATATATACGAAAATTCTTATTACGATCCTCATCCTCAGTTGTCTTGTCTATGGGGGATATAACGGGTATCAACATTATCTTGATACAAACAGTTTTCATTTGGAAGATCTTGAACAGCTAGTGACGGTTAAGGATTATTTCGGACATTCGACAAAAGAACAGGTTGTTGCACAAAATACTGGTTTTTATCTCCATGCATATTGTGAACTGTTTTTTCCCGGTTATATCTTCGAATACTATGGTAATGCAGAGGATATTTCAAGAACGGATTACGGTAAATATGAGGTCCGCTCGATACTTTTAAATTATTTTCATGTAAATACGGAAAAGCACAGTATGGGTTTTCAAAATCTGATTTACGAAACAGTGAAGATGAATATCAATGACGGGAAAATGTCTCTTAGCTATGAGGATATAATGAGGATAAAAGGAAATGACCTTTTTCAGATATGGTGGAACTACGGAGATACATATAAAGAAAAGTATTCTGTACCGGCTATTTCAGATGAATTGGAGACTTTCCCTGATTCTGCATATATCGAGCTGGATATGCGGTTTAAGGAACCTTTGTCGCTGGAAGATGTTTTTCTCTTTCAGACGGAATATCCCGATTCAAGGCTTGCGTATGGTGTGACACATCAAATACAGCTTCCTGAAGTGTATTCCGGAAAATACACTATAGGAATGAGCTTCCTATTTGGCAATTATGCTTTTCCTTCACAGGAGGCTATGGAGAAATACCCATGGCTGTTCATGACTTCTTTTATGATAGATGAATATGATACCACAAACCGCTGGATCAACCAGTTTGGCAGTGAAGGTGCAAGAAAAATAAATGCCAAACATTATCTTGAACATTATAAAAATGTTGTTTCTCTTCTTGTCGATAATGATGTTTTGACAGAACCGGAAAAAACAATTGCTGAAACGCTGAAAGAAGAATTACAGGGGGATTCTGTGATGATTTCAGGAGTCAGGATGTTCTGTACGAAAAAGGATGTATTAGCATTGCTGGAAGATGAAAGAATTGCAGATATGCATATAGAAGATGTAAAAATGAGCCGGTTTGAATAAACTTTTATATGTAAATATATGAGGTTTTCTTCCAGGCAAACCACAGAAGTGATCCGTCTTCGATCGGTTCATCTGTTTCCAATTTCAACGGATGAAAACCCATGCCTTCAAGAATCTTGGCGTTTTTGATTCTTTCCGGTTCATCTTTCATACTGTAAATATAAGGCTTGTCTGTCTTATCCTTCCCATAACAGGCAATGTCGGGATCCAGGGAGATGACAGAGTAGACCGTCATTTCTTTTACTGATACAAATGATTCAATATTCTGTATCATCTGATGAAAAATATTCTGATTTCTGTTTTCTTTGGAGGTATAGGCATTGGAATAGATCAGGATTAGATCCTTTGATGAAAAATCATCAAACATATTCCGCAAGATATAGCTTTCCCAATATAACCAGTCACTTTCCTCTTCCAGATAATCCAAAATAACCGGATTATCAATCTGATCTGCCTGCATATAGTACAGTGCTGAATCAGCAATGATATCCATCTTATGATCAAATACAAGCTGCACCAGAAGATGCATCGGGTAAAGGGTATCGTCATGAAAAAGATCTGTGTTAACCTCTTTGCCTTCTTCATTCAGAATCGGAAAAGTAAAAATACAATATGTATATGAATTGATTTTATCAATCTTGTACCTGCATCCGGATGTATGGCTTTCATAAGCAGTTAAGAGAATATCCTGATGAATCGGCAGCCATCCGGATAACAGGTCCAGTGATTTTTTTAGAGTGCGTTTATCTGTTTCATTCATGGCATTATTGTAACAGAATTGGAGTACATCTGTGATAAAATATAGATACATTCAAAATAAGGAGAAAGATAATGGCATTAACAGAAAAAGCAAAAGAAACAATGCGCGAATTGTTCAAAAGAGAACCTTCTGCACATCCTCAGGATCCGGAGCTCTATGAAATCCTGCAGAATGAGATTTTTGATGAAGTATTTTCGACAGGCGTGATTGATGCGAAGAAAAGAGAGATGATCACTGTTGTCGTATTAACATGTCTGCAGACATTGCCGCAACTGAAAGCACACACTGCAGCTGCATTGAATGCCGGCAATACTGCACTGGAACTCCGAGAGGCAATTTATCAGTGTGCCCCGTATATCGGCTATCCGAGAACATTGAATGCAATTGCGACCGCAAATGAAGTTTTTGAACAATACGGCTATACACTTCCGTTGGAAAGTGCAACAACTGTTGCCTATGAAAACAGGGAGGAAGCAGGTGCTGCGATTCAGATTCCGCGCTATGGCAATGAAGTCAAAGAAGTTTTTGCAAAACTGCCGGGTGTCTTCGGTGAATTTGTTCCACATTTGCTGACAGCTGTAGGGTTTGGTGATTACGGCACAAGAGCCGTATTGAGTGACGCGGACAAGGAACTGATTTCCTTGATTGTTCTTGTCACAATCGGTGCCGCAACCCAGTTAAAACCACATATTGCCGGAGCAATCAAAGCGGGCAACACCCTGGAAGAAGTGACGGCATCTATTGTACAGGCACTTCCTTATGTCGGTTTTCCATATTGCCTGAGTGCGCTCATCATGGTTGCAAACTATGATGAAAACGCCAAGACAGAAGCATATCGTTAAGTGAATCATCTGCTATCTGACATTGCAAAAAGGGAAGAAATTCGATGTTTTTCCAAAATCTTCCCTTTTTCATTTGCTGAAAGAGTGATCGTTTTTGAAAAGACAAATCTGAACACAAAATGACAGGAATATTGCTGCTATAGTGTATAGTATATTTACAGACATCAAAGGAGAAAAAAATGGAATGGCTGGCAACAATCAGAAGGGCAATCAGTTTTATGGAAGATCATCTTCTGGACGATATCAGTGCGCAGGATGTCGCCGATGAGACAAATATGTCTTCTTTTTTCCTTCAACGAGGTTTTTCTGCAATTACCGGTTATGGTATTGCAGAATATCTTCGAAACAGAAGACTGTATGAAGCAGCCAGGGAACTGAAAGAAACAGATGAAAAAATTATTGATATTGCTTTGAAATACGGGTATGAAACGCCGGAGAGCTTCTCCAAAGCATTCAGCAGGTTTCATGGCGGAACACCAATGCAAATCAGAAATCATCAAATGCCTGTAAAAGCTTTTCTCCCGTTAAGTGTCAAAATCGTTGTACATGGAGGTTTGCAGATGGAGTACAAGGTGAAAAATATGTTCGGTTTTACGGTAATCGGATTTCAAAAAGTATTTACAAGTGAGGAAGCCTATCAGAAGATTCCTGAATTCTGGGATGAAATGATAGAAAAATATGCAAAGAATGTTTATGAAGGAAATACACCTTCCAATCCGTATGAACAGGCAATTGTGGATAATGGTATCGGTGAATACGGCATATGTATTGATGATCTGGGAGAAGGAAAGTTCCGTTATATGATTGCCGGTAAATATACCGGCGGAGAGATTCCCGAAGGCATGGTCACATATACGCTTCCGAATAATGAATGGGCTGTATTTGATTGTTACGGTCCGATTCCACAAACATTACAAAGTATGAATACAAGAATCTTCAAGGAATGGCTGCCGGGAAATCCGGACTATGAACTGTCCGGAAACGTAAATGTGGAATGGTATGACTGTATTCACGGAACCACAAAAGATCCGGATTATCACAGTGCTATCTGGGTTCCGGTGAAAAGAAAATAGGGTAATCAGAAGAAGATTGCTTTAAGGGATTCAGGCATGGACGCAAACATCATAGTTACAGCAGTTTCAGCAGGAGTGATGTTGTCGGTCAATAACCATTCCCTGGTCATACCGGGTGTTCCGTAACAAGACAGACGGATACTGTAAGAAAGCTGCGTATCGAGTATATCGGTATGCAGCTTTTCTTTAGTGATTTCAGTATATTTTTTGATAGATAAGACCACATCGGGATTTTGAGAGTGATCCTCATATGCATGCTTATAAAAGATTAAATTTTCTCTCATCTGATTTAAGCCTGCAGCTGCGGGATGAAACAGATCCAGGCCATCAGATTATGCTTGTCCTGAAAGTGATAAAAGTGATAGTAGAAAGTCGGTCTTTTTGTCATTTCACAGAATTGCTGTTAACAGGAAATGTGAAATAGGTATTGGGATAGGGCTCATCCTCTAAAGTGAAGTGCCACCATTCTTCATCAAGAGGTTTAAAGCCATGTTTCAACATTACCTCTCTCAGCAACATTCTGTTTTTGTACTGCTCTTCAGTAATATCGGTATAATCCGGATGACTTAATTCACCGAAATAATCGAATGTTCCGCCCATATCTGCTTCTTTTTCTGTTTTCATATCAAATAAGGTTAGGTCTACGGTACTGCCTCTGCTGTGACCGGAATGTTCAGCGATATACCCTTGCGGGAAAAGAACATCTTTTTCCAGTTCCGGATAAAAGTATTCTTTCATTCTTGTGTCTTCAGTATCCAATGCCCATCGCATAAAGTGGTCCACTGCTATCTGAGGACGGTATGCATCATAGATCTTTAAACGATAACCCATTGAGATGCATTCATCACTGGCTTCTTTGAGGGCGGCAGCTGCTTCTTTTGTCAAAAGTGCAACGGGTTCTTCATAGCCGTCAATTCTTTCACCCACAAAATTATATGTGGAATAATAACGAATTTCTAAAATCGCATCCGGAACAGCTTCACTCAGCAATACGAAATCTGAAGAATCATCCGACTGTATCCTTCCGTCTTCAAGAACTGTTTCTTTTGGTGAAGCCTTGCAACCGCTGCATAAAACATTGAAAAGAATAAGCGGCATCATAACATTTTTCCAATCCATAAAATATAATCTCCTGAACTTCTTGTTTTAGTATATTTATATTAACATGAAGCGAATTGAAGTTTAAATTTGCAAAACATTTAAGCATGAATTTTTACCACAAATGCCATGCAGATATTAATATCGTTTCTTTCATGAGGATTTGTTTTAGACAATATGTAAGAACCCTCCCAGTAAACATGTAAAGCCGTGGATTTACCTGCGATGTTATACTGTTTATTGGAAAAAAACAAAGTATGCACAGGGATTACCGCATACATGAACCAGGAGGGTCTTATATGACAAAAACAGTTTACATCGGAATGGACGTTCATTCAACCAATTACACTCTCAGCAGCTATACATGCGAAACAGACAGCTGCTTTTCCACCGTCAAACTCGGTCCGGAAGTGAAGAACATTCTAAAGTACATTAGCCGGATCAAAGAAGTTCATGGCAATGACGCTGGAATCGTCACAGAAGAAGTTGCAGAAGAACAGGTATTTGAAACAAACTTGCTATGAAAAAGCAACAAGTAAAAAGGTAGTTCAGTTGAAAGAGCTTCGTATCTGAATGCGGTAGCCGGGCTTGGGGAGAAGCTGGAAGACAAAAAGAATTACACAATACATGCCGCCGTGAAAACAACGGACATGATGGAAGCGACAAAGAATGCGAGAACTGACGGAGTGGAATGGGTAATACCATCCACTTTTTCTGACGAATTATAAAATCCGTGAAAATCTAAAGGCTTTTTGGCGATTTTAAAATATTTAGGTACCTTGAAAAGACTGAGAGAATCCTGTAACATAGTACCTGTTTGAAACGGGGTGAATATGAAAGAGGGAACCGGCATAAAAAAGGAAAATACCTATGATGGATCACTTCTGTCACTGTATTTCCATGTGTCCCGCAAACTGCATCGAGGCAATCATGGAAACTATGCACAACAGAGAATCCTGAGAATACTTGAAGGGGAAGAAGAGGTTACGCAGAAGGTGCTGCAAGACAAGCTGCAGATACAGGCCGGCAGCTTGTCAGAAACCATTCTGAAACTGGAGAAAAAAGGATATATTGTCCGTCAGAAGAGCGTACATGACAAAAGAAAAAACGTTGTCCGTATTACCGAAGAGGGAAAAAAGGCTAATCGAAAATACAGTGAAACTAAGGATGAAATTGCCTTTTCCGCTTTGACAAAAGAAGAGCGTGAACTATTGCAAAATTTATTGCTGAAGATATATACAGAAGAGGAGAAAAAAGATGAAATTGATATTTGAATACATTGGGAAACACAAAAGTGTCATTCTCATTGCTATAATCATCAAGCTTTTTGCGACAATCAGCGAACTGTTATTGCCGTACATCCTCGAATATATTGTGGATACGGTTGTATTGACCAATGATTTAAAACAGGTTCTCTTCTGGGGTATTCTGATGTTTGTGACAGCAATTACTACACGTATGCTGAATGTCACGGCAAACGGCAAAGCCATCGATAATGCCCATACCATCAGTTATGAAATCCGTCAGGCATTATTTGAAAAGACAATGGCTTTAACCGGATCGCAGTTTGACTCCGTGGGATTACCATCCTTAATCTCACGAATGACAAGTGACAGCTACAATGTCCAGAGTGCAGTTCAGCAGATCCAGAGCTTATGTATACGTGCACCGATGATGTTAATCGGAGGTGTTATCGTAGCCATGGTGATGGATTTCCATCTTGCAATGATCATGCTTGTCATGCTGCCGATATTAATTGCAATTATCTTTTTTGTCTCTTCCAAAGGTATACCGATGTATTCTAAAGTACAGCAGAAACTGGATGTGATCGTCAGGATCATGAGAGAGAACATTACCGGTATCCGTGTTGTCAAAGCCTTGAGCAAGGAAGATTATGAAATCAGGCGTTTTGCCAATGCCAACAAAGATATGACAAAAACGGATATTTCTGCAGCAACAGTCATGGCAGTGCCCGGACCGTTAATGCAGTTGTTTCTGAATATCGGTTTATCGGTAGTTGTACTGTATGGGGCATATCGAGTCAATCAGGGATATATCAAACCCGGTGTTATATTGGCATTCTTGACATACTTTAACATGATTGCCATGGGTGTTATGGGATTAAGCCGTATCTTCATGACTATGAGCAAGGCATCTGCAAGTGCAGACCGCATCTATGCAGTCATGCAGACAGCAGAGGAAAAACCAAAGGTTATCAATGCAGAAGAACAGGAAGAAACAGATGATATGATCTGTTTTGAACATGTCGATTTCAGCTATGGAAAAGGAAGCACAAACAAAGAGGACTTTGCCGGAGAGGAAAGGGAAAAGGCACTCTACGATATTACCTTCTCCATGAAAAAGGGAGAGAGTCTCGGCATCATCGGCCCTACCGGATGCGGCAAGACAACCATCATCAATCTGCTGATGCATTTCTATGATCCGGATGAAGGAAAAGTACTTGTAGAAGGAAAACCGGTCAGCAGTTATCCAAAACAGGAATTAAGAAGAAAATTCGGTACGGTGTTCCAGAACGATATGATCTTCCAAGATACATTGCATGAAAATATTGACTTCGGCAGAAATTTGGAAGAAGAACATATCGATGATGCAGTCGGTGCTGCAATGGCAAAAGAGTTTATTGATTCTCTGGATGAAGGGCTTGATTATATGGCGGCAATTAAAGGGGCTAACCTTTCGGGCGGACAGAAACAGAGGCTGTATGTCGCAAGAGCTCTTGCGGCAAAACCGCAAATTCTGATTCTGGATGACAGCTCGTCTGCCTTGGATTACAAAACAGATGCTGCTATGAGAAACGCAATCAACAAGTATTATCCGGATACGACACTGATCATGATTGCACAGCGTGTTTCCAGTGTCATGAATATGGATAAGATACTTGTACTGGATAACGGAAAATGCATTGGCTATGGGGACCATGCAACGTTGTTAGAGACATGTGACGCCTATCGTGAAATCTATGAAATTCAGATGGGCGCTATGAAAGGATAGGAGGTGTATGCATGCCGGGAAAAGGTGATCGTGGCGGAAAGAAAGAAAAGCCAAAAGATGCGAAGGGTGCATTACGCCGCATCCTTCAATATTTGATGAAATATAATTGGGCAGTATTGGCCTTGCTGATTTGTGCTGTTTTAAGCAATATCGGAAACCTTCTGGGTCCCCGCTTTGCCGGGAAAGCCATTGAAGTTGCAGAAGAAGGCTATCGACAAGGTGTCGGACAGATCGATATGGCATTGGTAAGCAGATATGCTGCATACATGTTAATCGCTTATGTCACCAGCAATATTCTTTCATTTTGTGTCAGCATCGGCATGACAAGAGTCGGCAGACATGTCGCTGAAAACATGCGCAAAGATGTCTTTGAAAAACTGATGAAACTTCCGGTCAGTTATTTTGACCGTAACCAGGCAGGTGATATTATCAGCCGTGTCTCCTATGACATTGATGTAGTATCGATGAGTCTTTCTACAGACGTCATTCAGATTCTGACAAGTACTATTACTGTTGTAGGAAGCTTTACAATGATGTGCCTGATTTCCGTGCCGCTAGTCATGTGCATGTTGTTTACAATTCCTGTATCGATTTGGTTTACAAGAAGGATGAGCAAAATCACAAGACCTCTTTATGCGAAAAGAAGCAAGGCTTACGGTACAATGAACGGTTATGCCGAGGAGATGTTCACCGGACAGAAAACCATTCTTGCCTATGCAAGAGAAAAAGGTGTTTCAGAGAAATTCAGTCAAATCAACAGGGATGCAGCAGAAGCCTACAAGAATGCAGACGGCATGGGTATGCGCATGGGACCGACAATCGGCATGATTTCCAATTTTGGTTTGGCTGCTATCGGTATGGGAGGATCCCTGTTATACATGAATAATATTGTCGGTCTCGGACAGATTTCGAGTTTTGTTTTGTACAGCCGAAAGTTTTCCGGACCGATCAATGAAATTTCCAATATTATTAATGAAATTTTCAGCGCACTTGCAGCCAGCGAAAGAGTATTCCAGTTGTTGGATCAGCCTGAGGAAGCGGCAGATATCTATGGGGCAGAAATATTGCAGGAAAGCAAAGGTCATGTTCAGGCAGAACATGTATCCTTCGGATACCTTCCTGAAAAAACAATTCTGCATGATCTGAACCTGGAAGCCAAACCCGGACAGACTATCGCGATTGTAGGACATACAGGCGCAGGAAAGACCACCATCATCAATTTGTTAATGCGTTTCTATGATGTGGATGCGGGAACGATCTATGTAGATGAAAAGGATTATCATGCATATACCTTAAAGAGTCTCAGAAAGAATTATGCGATGGTATTACAGGATACATGGCTGTTTGAGGGAACCATCTTTGACAATATTGCCTATGGCAAGGAAAATGCGACACGAGAAGAAGTTGTTGAAGCTGCCAAGGCCGCCAGAATCCATAACTATATTATGCGGCTTCCTAACGGATACAACACAATCATCTATGAAGACGGCGGTAATATTTCCAAGGGACAGAAGCAATTGTTAACCATTGCCAGGGCAATGCTGTATAACACAAACATGTTGATTCTCGATGAAGCTACCAGCAATGTTGATACAAATACTGAAAGACAGGTACAAAAAGCGATCCGTTCCCTGATGAAGGACAAGACAAGTTTTGTCATTGCCCATCGTTTATCCACCATCCAGAATGCCGACAAGATTCTTGTGGTAGACAATGGTGACGTTGTGGAACAGGGGACCCATGATGAGTTAATGGAAAACAAAGGATATTATTACAAGCTGTATGCATCTCAGTTTGAATGATGTAAGGAGATGGAATGGTTATCCGATCATATGACGCAGAATGTGATGCAATAAAACAATTCTTTGAAAATGCAAAAGAAAAACTGATCCAAGGGGACAAAGAGGAAGCAGCAGATCTTTTTGGAAAAGTTGTTATTTCCTATCTGGTGAGTGATGAAGACAGGCAATACTGTTTCACACAGTTGTTGCAACTGGCGGATCAAAATTGTGTCAATGCATTGAAGGCATGCAGTTATATCTATCGGTATGGAAAACATGGAGGGATCGACAGAAAATTTGCCAAAGAAGACGAATCATTAGAAAGAATCTATCTGAAAGGATTTTCCGTTGTTGAACCTGACGGAAAGAAAGCTGTTGCTTATATGGAGAAGGCTGCTGAAATGCAGGATCTTGAAGCTATGGAAAATTGCGGCTATTTGTATGAGGAAGGCAAGGTTGTTCCAAAAGATCTGCAGAAAGCTTTTGCTTATTATCTTGCCTGTGCTGAAAAAGGATACAAAAATACACAATCGGTTGTGGCAGGCATGTATCTGAATGGCGAAGGTGTGAAAAGAAGCAGAAAGATGGCAAAGTACTGGTATCAGAAAGCTGCTGAAAACGGGGATGCGTTTTCCCGAAACATGCTTAAAAAGTTAAGAGGATTTTCTTTATTCGGATAAAAGGAAACTTCAAAATACCCATTGTACGGAAGTGTTTCAATAAGTGATTATTCAGGAAGAAGGAACAAGCGTATTTGTTCCTTTTTTTTTTTTTATTAGACGGATAATGATTTTTAAGGGTTAGCTAGCACAAATAAGTGTTATAATAGTAACACAAAGTTTATGTCAGAAAGGGGATAATCATTATGACTGGCTTGCCACTTATCATTACTTTTATCGTTGCTATTATTGTGATGATCGTCATGATCTCGAAATTCAAAATTCATCCTTTTGTATCGATCATGCTCATTTCTCTTGTACTGGGATTGGTTGCAGGTATTCCGTTAACGGACCGTGTACTTGAAGACGGTACAAAAGTCAGCGGTTTGGCGAATGTTATTGGAGCAGGTTTCTCCGGAACATTCTCCAGTATCGGTATTGTTATCATTTTAGGTGCTTTAATCGGAAGTATTCTGGAGAGTACAGGTGCTGCGTTAACTTTAGCAGATATCGTTATTAAACTCGTAGGACAGAAGAATCCTGTTCTTGCAGTTGAACTGATGGGATGGGTTGTATCCATTCCTGTATTCTGTGACTCCGGATTTGTTATTTTAAATCCGATCAGAAAAGCATTGGTTAAGCGTACAGGTGAGTCTTCTGTCGCAATGACAGTCGGTCTTGCTTCCGGTCTGTATATTTCTCACGTATTTATTCCGCCGACACCGGGACCGATTGCAGCAGCTTCTACTCTCGGCATCGGAGATAATCTTTTACTGGTTATGCTGATTGGTTTTGTCTGTTCTTTATTCCCGTTAGCTGCAGGTCTTGTGTATGCTAAATTCATCGGTAAACGTGTAAAGGCAGATGATGAAATGAATACAGAAGAAGTTGTAAAGACTTATGAAGAACTCGTAGCTGAATACGGAAAACTGCCAAGCGGATTCTCTTCCCTGGCACCGATCGTTGCGCCGATTATTCTCATGGCATTATCTTCTATTGCTTCCATGGCTAAGATGTCCGGTGATTTTGCAACATTGATTTCTTTCTTCGGTACACCGATTATCGCTCTTGCAGTTGGTGCGGCTTTTGCAGCAGCACAGTTATACACAGCAGGAAAGATGGGAGATTTCTATAAGATTTGTGATGATACATTAAAGACAGTCGGACCGATTCTGTTCGTTACCGCTGCAGGCGGCGTTCTTGGTAAAGTCATCTCTGCTTCCGATATGGTCAACTATATTTCCGAACATGCAAATGTTCTTTCCGCAATGGGTATTTTCTTCCCGTTCCTGTTATCGGCAATTTTGAAATCCGCACAGGGTTCTTCAACTGTTGCTTTGACTACTACAGCCGGTATCGTTGCACCGCTTCTTCCGATTCTCGGATTCACAACACCGATTCAGATTACACTGGTATGTATGGCAATCGGTGCAGGTGCTATGACCGTTTCTCATGCAAATGACTCTTATTTCTGGGTTGTTACAAACTTCGGTGCAATGTCTCCGGATCGCGGTTATAAAACACAGACAGCCAATACACTCGTTATGGGTCTTGCTGCTATTCTGGAAATTGCTCTTCTGAGTTTGTTCCTGCACTAATCGGAGTAATACTATGAAATTGTTATTTGCATCGGATTCCTTTAAAGGAAGCCTGAGCAGTGAAAAAACAGCTGCTTTATTGAAAAAGGCTGCAGAAGAAGTATTCGGTGAATGTGAGACTTCCAGTGTTCCTGTTGCCGATGGCGGTGAAGGAACGGTTGATGCAGTTATTGCTGCAGAAAATGGGGAAATCATTACCTGTACGGTATATGGACCTTTGATGACACCGGTGCAGGCGCATTACGGTGTGTTTAACGGGGATAAAGCAGTCATTGAAATGGCCTCCGCTTCCGGATTGCCATTGTTGAAAAGAGAAGAGCGTAATCCGATGAACACGACAACTTACGGCACAGGCCAGCTGAT
This sequence comes from uncultured Erysipelotrichaceae bacterium, assembly GCA_902766005.1. Classification (GTDB taxonomy): domain Bacteria; phylum Bacillota_I; class Bacilli_A; order Erysipelotrichales; family Erysipelotrichaceae; genus Bulleidia. Next base: position 35,585 of record CACXCB010000243.1, read on the forward strand.
CCTGGATGCTCTTGAAAGGGGATATCGGGATATATCCATCGCAATCGGCGGTTCCGCTACAAATGACGGTGGCATGGGGTGTGCAAGAGCGCTCGGTGTAAAATTCCTGGATGCAGAAGGAAAGGAATTGGAAGGATTCGGAAAAGATCTGATTAATGTTGCAACGATTGATGTTTCCGGAATGGATAAACGGATTGCAGATACGAAGATTACCGTTATGTGCGATGTAACCAATCCGCTTTGCGGGCCAAAAGGAGCAACATGGACATTCGGAGCACAAAAAGGCGCTTCTGTTGAGATGCAACAGGAGTTGGAAAAGGGAATGTGCAATTATCGGGATGTCATTAAGAATACATTTGGCATTGACTGCGATACCATACAAGGTGCAGGGGCTGCCGGCGGACTGGGGTCAGCATTAAAAGTGTATCTGAAAGGAGATATGAAATCCGGCATTGAGACAGTACTTGATTTAATCCATTTCGATGAACGTTTGGAAGGTGTTGATCTTGTTGTGACAGGTGAAGGACGGACAGACTGGCAGAGCTGCTTCGGCAAAGTTATGCAGGGAGTCGGAGAGCATGCCAAAGCGAAAGGCGTTCCGGTGCTTGGCCTATCCGGAGGATTGGGAAAAGATGCAATGGAAATCTGTAAACACGGAGTTTGTTCATTGATGACAACGGTTAACGGACCTATGCCGATTGAAGAAGCCATTGAACGTGCTGAAGAATTGTATTATGAAGGTGCTGTAAGAATGTTCCGTTTCGTCAAAACCGGCATGGAAATGGTAAAAAAATAAAAAAAGAAAAGAAGCTCGGAAACGGGCTTCTTTTCAGAAAGGAAGGTAAGAGATACATTTGATTATATAAAGATAATGAATGCTCTGCTTACCTATATTTTAACATACTTTTTCAAATATGGACTTTTATTTTTTGATTGGAGGGCAAATTTTGTGTCCTTCCATGAATGTGACATCACTTCTGAAGGCAGAGGATGGCAATGTCATCGGCAGATCATGGACTGTCAGGATGCCGGGCTTGGCATTGCATACATATGGAATGGCATTGACAATGCGCATAGCTGTAAGAATGTAACCATCGTAAGACAGTTCTTCCGGTCTCTCCGGTACCCCGACATTCATGTCTACCTGCAGGTTAGGATCGCCTTCGATGTTGACACGGATCTGTCCGACTCTGTCGGTATATGGCCAGTCTTTGGCGATGTCCTGTGTCATGCGGTTGACATGTTCAATGACAATTGCTTCTCTTCCATTGACGATGCCGCATGTTCTGACACGTACCGCACCGACTTTTCCTGCTTTGATTGTACCCCATCCGACTTCCAGGTCTTTATCTGTTGTTCTCTTTTCGAAGGAACATGTGATATCTTCGAGTTCATAACCGAACGCATTGGCAATATGGTGAATGGTTAATCCCCATACCATTTTCTGTACATCCGGTATTGAAAGCATCGGGACAAAATCCATGTCTTCATCAAATCCGTAAGACGGAGCCAGTTCTGCTCTTGCAGGTGAAGAGGAATAATTATACATTTCTGTAATGGTTAATGTTTTGATTGTGTTAGAACAAGTTGCCAGTAACATTGCCTGATTCTCGGCAAAACCCGGTTCCTGGCCATTAATATAAATAGAAGCATTTCCTTCCAAAGCTGCTTTCTCTATTTCTTCAACAAAAGGTTTATTCATCGCTTTTGAAGGCCACATCAAATCCGGAACGGATGGCGACACAACATTAATTCCTCTTTCCAAAAACTTTTTGTACCATGCACCGTTGACAGCTATTGCTGCACGAGGATCGCGGATATTGATAGCCATGACTGCACAATCGGGGTTTAATGCGAAGATTTCCTCTTCATCGCCGGTAATGATGATTCCGTTTGGATCATCGATGTCCAAACAGCCTGAATCTGTTCCGATGAGATGGCCTGCGGTTTCCTTATGTGCCCATACGCCGACCAGTTCAACATCTTCACGGTCCTTTAAGCTTCTGATTGCAATACTGGCAACATTACCTGTACCGATGACGACAACTCTTAATTTTTTCATGATTTTTATGTCTCCTTTTTCACCGATATCATAGTGAAAATAAAAGACACATAATTATAATATATTCTTTTTACTTATAATATATTATGATAATTATATGGAAAAACGAGTGTTATTTGATATATGCAGTTCTTTTTCGGAAATGACAGGAATATCGGTTTCTGTTTATTATGCAGACGATATGATTTTTATTTCTGATTCTTATGCAACATATGCCGGATTGCTGAAAGATCTGATAAAAAGAATACAGCCGGAAAAAGAAAGCTTCTCTCTTCTGTATTTTGATCAGATATTTATCACAAGCGGATTCTTCATAGACCGTTATCTTGTGATACTCGGACCTGTCTTAACTGCGCATATTTCTGAAGCAGAATTATCTTCTTTACTGAAAGATCATCAGATTCTTCTGCAGGATAAGAAGGTAATACGCCAGCTCACTTATGAAAAAATCTGTTTGTATCAGAGGTTTATGGATTCTTTGAACTTCTTTTATAAGGCATTAAATCACCGCATCCCAATTGTTCAAAAGAATGATTCAACAGAAATAAGTGCATTGGTTGAGGCACATATGACCGAAGAATATGAAATTGAATGGGCAGAGTATAATGATGAGTTTGTTGATCAGATGCAAAGATATATCGAAAACGGTATGGTGGATGAACTGAATGCCTTTATGAAAGAAGAACAGCCTGCACCGTATGGAACATTATCGAAAAATGTTCTCAGACACTATAAGAACTCCTGTTTTGTTCTTTTGTATATTGTCAGAAAAGCTGCCGAAAAAGGTGGCTTGGAATCCACTATCGGTTTGCGATTGGCAGAAGGGTATTCCCAAAGAATTGATGCGGCTTTATCGGCAAATGCATTGCGAGATATCACGATAGAATTACGCAGAGACTATTGCACAAGAGTATATAAACAAAAAGAGAATCAATCTTATTCTCCGCTGATCAGAAAAATCATTCATTATATTCGCATCAACAATATGAAAAAACTATCTCTGGATCAGATTGCAGAAGACACCGGCATATCCAAGTCTTATATGTGTGCCATCTTTAAAAAAGAGACAGGGAAGAATATCGGACAATACATACAGGAAGAAAAGATCAGAACCGCTAAAGATCTTTTGCAGTTTTCGGAGTATTCCATCATGGATATTTCCGATTATCTCTCCTTTTCCTCACAATGCTACTTCCAGAATGTATTTAAGAAAGTTACAGGTATGACACCGAAACAGTACAGAACGAAGGTGAAAAAATGAAAATAGAGAAAAACAGACATCTGATCATCTTGATGAAATCATGGATCATTTTCCCAGTGCATTAAACATAGAAAATTCTATAAGTATGTTTTGATTACGGTGCACCGATCGGAATTCGTATTGTGATGAAACATCCTGAAAAAATCTGGGTATTATCAGCCTGCGCTTTTAGCTGTATGGGGAAAAGAAGATCCTTCATTTATATGGAACGGTGCTCTGGCATTTCAAAAAGATGTCAGGGATGCAAGGATCATACATGTAGAAAGCGGACACTTTGCTTTGGAAAACAGATGCAGGGAAATTGCCGAAGAGATCAGAAATTTCTTTTAAGTCAGAAGCATACAAATATGCAAAGAATTATGAAAAACAGTATTACAATATTTCTGTAATATGTTTGATTACCAACCGGATATTTTTCCGGTTTTTTGTTTGAAGAAGGGAATATCTGTCTTTGTGTATTATCCTGTCAAATCGGATGAATGAATGGTATGATTCTTACATAGATTTAAGACTGTTATAAAGGAGTTTATAATGAGTACGTTAGTTGTTTATTTCAGTGCAGAAAGCGGCAGGACCGCAAGAGTGGCAAAGGGCCTTGCAGCTTTAAAAAAGGCTGACCTGTTTGAAATCATACCTGTTAAGCCATATACTTCCGCCGATCTTTACTACATTAATCCGCTTGCCCGCTGCAATCGGGAAAAAGTCGCAAACAAGGATGTTCCGGTTGCCGGGAAAGTGGATAATCTGAGACAGTATGATACTGTCTATATCGGTTTTCCGATCTGGTACGGCTGTGCACCGAATGTGGTCAATACCTTCTGTAAAGCGTATGACTGGGAAGGCATCACAGTTCATGCTTTTGCAACGTCCGGAGGATCCGGGATCGGAAAAACAGCAGAAAAGCTGATGCCTTATGTCAAAGGTGCGGCTTCCGTTGATGCAAAACTGGTCTTCAGTGCCGAAGAGATATGATGCATCGCCTTGTATTTGATTATTCTTTTATCCGCATCTGTTTCGGTGTCATATGGAATTTTCGCATGAATAAGCGGTTAAAGTAGCTCTGCTGGTTAAATCCGCATTTTCTTGCCACTTCAGATAATGAGGCATTTGTGGTACGAAGCAGTACCACGCTTCTTTCCAGACGATAATTCTGTACATATTCAATTGGTGATTGTTGCAGATAATCCCGAAACAGCCTTGTGCATTTGCTGCGGGAAACGTTGCCTTCACGGGCTAGGGCATCCACTGTAATATCTTCCTGATAGTTTTCTCCCACAAATGCCATCATTTCCCTGAGAATCTCCAAATCTGCATTATGCGTAATGGTATCATTATGGTTGGTGTGACAATAGATGCGGTAAATTTGTCTTAACATGCCCAAATATTTTGCCAGCACTTCAAATTCATATTCTTGTGGCTGATGGTTTTTCAGGTCGAAGATGGCATCCATATCTGCGGAAAATAACGGTGAAACCGGATGGATGACAGTATAGGCAAAGCTGTCGTCATTTATCATC
>CACXCB010000244.1 GCA_902766005.1 uncultured Erysipelotrichaceae bacterium
TGGCTTTCTGCAACAATTCTATCAGTAAAGGCACAGGCATATTTATCATCTTTTGATGTAAGCTTCTGTACGATGTTTTCTTTCATCACAATCCTCCTCACAACTCCCGATTTATATATTTATTATGACTATAGTTAAATCATATTACAACATCAAAAATGACTATACCTCAATCTGCAAAAAAGTCGAATGAGATTATTTCATTGCGCCAGAAATCATATATCCCGGCATTTTGTGGAGTCAAAACAGCAGAAATCAAAAAACCGAAGCATAGAAAGAACGCACCGAGATGTTTTGGCGAACTTCGCTTCGGCTTTGAATGTAAGCATTCTGTTAATTGAATTGTTAGTTCTGAATAATATCATATCAAGTGTGTTAATTGAATGACACTGCCTTTCCACAGGGCTTTATGGCTATGTAAAGAAAAGATTTAAGTCAGCGATAAACCGTAATTTATAATCCAACCCCATATTATTCTTCATTCAATAATACAGTTCCAAATTCCAACTCATGTAATTTGGCAAGCTGATGGTCCTTGTGTTCTCGCATAAGTTTTCAGCAATATTTTTGCTTGAGATCTTAAAGCCCAGTGATGGCTGATATTTTTTACAATACTGTTTAAAGCTTTTGGCCTGGGTATTGTCAGCAGCCTTGACCTCCACAGGGATGATTCTCTCATTATCCTCATATATGAAATCAATTTCCGCGCTGTTTCCTGATCTCCAAAAGTACGCTTCCTTGCCCAATGACTTCAATTCATTCAAAACATAATTTTCACTGAATGCCCCTTTGTATCTGATAAATGTATCTTTTTCATTCAATATAGTTTCTGGGGAGATCCTGGATTTAGCACGCAAAAGTCCTATATCGGACATATATACCTTGAAATATGTCTTGTCCTGAAAAGCAGCTAACGGAGTTTCAGGCTTTTCCACAAGACACAGCTGAGATACCAGGCCAGCATCTCTTAACCACTGCAAAGCATCCTCCAGATCAGCTGATCTTTTGCCTTCTTTTACATGAGAAAAAACAAATTTGTTATTTTCCTTAGCCAACTGTACAGGTACAGAATCCCAGATCCATCTGATCTTTGCCAGTTCTTTCAAGGGAGCATGTTTCGAAAAATCATTTGCATAGTCAGACAGTATCTCTCGCTGGACTTCCTCAACTTCTTCATAATTATGGGTATCCAGCCAAGTTTGCACTGCTTCAGGCATGCCACCTATTATGTAGTAATCTTTAAGGAGTTTCTTCATCGGCACCGCATACAGATCCGGTACCGCCCTGTCAATCTTCCAGTTACCGAGTACTTCTATCAAGTCTTCACGTCCGTTTGCTATCACGAATTCTTTAAAATTCATAGGGTAGAGCTGCAAGCGATTCACTTTCCCGACAGGAAAAGACACTTCCTCTCTTTTGATTGCAACTCCTAACAATGATCCTGCACAGATCAAGTGCAGTTTCTGCATATTTTCACAAAAGTATTTCAGCGAGGTTATAGCTCTGGTACATGCTTGGATCTCATCAAATATTAACAGCGTCTCTCCGGGAATGATCTTTTGACCGGAAACATGCTCTATTTCTGATATTATTCTATGTATGTCAAAGTCATAATCAAAGATCGCAGCCATATTCTCTGATTCTTCAAAGTTTAAATATACATAATTATTAAAATGCTCTTTAGCAAACTCCTTAATGATATATGTTTTGCCACACTGGCGGACACCCAGCATAAGCAAGGGCTTCCTGCGAGCCTTGCCTTTCCATTTGACCAGATCTTTTGTTATTTCTCGCTTCATAGCCTGCCCCCTTTCGTAATGTCGTGCCATTTATGCAGATATTTTAACAAATGTTCTATGACTTTTGCAATAATAGATGCGTTTTTGGCATGACTTATTAGTTGCTGATAACTTTTTGCAGCTATGTAAGAAGGGAGATTGTTACAAGGTATGACTCAGCGACAAACTGGAATTTATCGGTTTGCCTCATAAGAACGAATTCCTGCTTTCGTGTCCGGTTTCAAAATAAGCTGCTTGAAAAGCCAGTTGCCAGGCAAAATATCCTTTCCGTGGAAGCGTATGTCTTTTCTTCGTTTGTGAGGCGAAAGAGCGACTTCCGCTCCTATGGCCTCCGGGATCCCGACTTCAATTGGCTCGTGGTTTTCCGCATAGATCCGACTCATACCGTTCATACGGAATCCATGCTTCTTCATCATCGCACCCATCATGCCCGGCATGTATTCAAGGCTGCCTTTGCTGTTCACGTATACCACTGGAACGCCAAAAGCATCGACGTACAAGCCACAGCGTTTGTCATTCTCTGCACGTTCTTTCTCAGACTCCTTCGGATCCGCAGGAGCTCCGTGAGGAAAAAGGATAAGCGAGAGCTCCGCATCTTTCGCATTATCATAGAAATGCATGCGTCTGGAATCGTAGCAAATACCGACTCCCACGGTGCCAAACGGGGTTGAAATGACACTGCCGAAGTCTCCCTGCTTGAAGACAGCGGATTCTCCCTCGGATTTGGTAACAGACCCGCATACACCTTCCGGTCCGGCGATCAGATACCGGTTATAATAGTCGCCGTTTTCTTTGTCCAGATAACCGACTCCAATGAAGGTGTCATAGGTCCTTGCCATCCTGACGGCCCATTCAGACGTTTCACGTCCCCGGTCATCTGCGTATTGCCATACCGCCTGGCTCGCCATGTAGCTGCAGCGGGATAGTTCCGGCAGCACGATAAGTTGCGGCTTTGTAAGCTTTTGGATCAGGCCTTCAATATATGTATCTCTTTGCTCGATTCCCTTGATATCGTTATTTAGCTCAAGCGCAAATATCCTCATAATTTGTCCTCACAAACACCGATTTGTCTATTTCTTTCTGTTCAGTATCACTGCTTCCGCTTCTTTACGAGAAGGGCAGACCCTTGATTCTCTTACTTTGATACCGCCGCCATTCTCAAAAGGATGGTATAGAATCCTCCGTTGTACTTTGGAACGGTTGATGATCAGATTCTTGTTTCCTCCGGTTAGAAAGACTATCTGCCCGGGCTGGTGATTACCGCCCATGAGAACCCTCATTGGAGACATTCTGCCACCAGGCGATCATCATCGGTATCCGTCTGCGGTATGTAATCCGGCAAGAGAAAAGGACCTTAGATAAGAGCCGCAACTACTCAGTTTGTGGAGAAAGAACGAATGAGGAACCATAGACAGATTCCTCTTTCTCTTTCAAAGCTTCGACTTAATATAAACACTTTTTTTGTTTTCCGACAAGTCACAATAGTGATGTGATGAATGCATCAGCTTCAATGTACCATCCTTCGACATCGGTTCCACGGCCTTCGCCAAAACCATGCTCTGCATTTTCGCCGATCTTCAATCCGCATGGAATACTCAGTTCATCCAGTTTCTCTTTCATGCGTTCTGAGTTCTCAGCCGGTACAGTACTGTCATTTCTGCCACATACCAGGAAGCATGGCGGATATCCTTCCAGATGTTCATCTACATTATATTCATGTATCTTCTCTTCTGACGGTTCCTTACCCAGCATAGCTTTCAAACAGAACTTCATGACCGGGCTTTCTCCGCACAGGTTGTAATTGACGAATGTATATACCGGAACAATGGCTTTCGGTTTGCACAATCCGTATTTTGCATAACCGAGATGTTCTGTGCCAAACTCACAGACAAGATTAGCACCTGCAGAGAAGCCGCATAAAACATACTCTTCTGATACATTGTAAGTTTCTTTATTTTGAAGGATCATTTTAACAGCGGATGCAAGATCATCGAGCGGTTTAGGCATAACATCTTTCATGCCCACACGATATGTCAATACAAATACATCATAACCAAGATCATTGAAACGGGCAGCTACAGGAAAACCTTCAACAGCAGAACATACACTTGTGTAAGCTCCTCCTGCACATAACACGATAAACGGCTTATTGCCGTAATCAGCGGTTTTCGGCATAAAGATAACATTCACATCTTTTTTCTGTTTGTCATCTTTGCATTCTTCATCCCTATACACCCTGTACAGACAGGAACCCTTTGCGGTTACTTTTTCCAGGCTTTCAAGACCATAGCGGATTGACGCACTGTTCCAGCCGTTTTTCTCTGCTTCGGAAATTTTAATATTTCCGGTCATCATACCCAGTACTCCCGGAGCATACATAATGTATTTTCCGACTTCATGGAATGGTTCAGCTTTTTTGAGACTGCCTAAAGTACTGTCAGCCGGTATCAGAGTATTGTATATAGTCATATCCTTTTCTTCATACTGACATTCATATCTGCCGCTTTGCGCATTTTCGATCACACTTCCATCCGGCATGCAAAGTGTTGTTTCAGAAGGTGTCTCAATATCCACAATGAATTTCCCGTCTTCTATTTTCCAGGAAGAAGATATTCTGCCACGCACACTGTCAAAAGATGCTTTGGCATAAGTCATTTTTCCACCCGGTTGAGGCTTGATCAGAATTTTTGCATATCCCGGTTCCAGTGCCTGAATACCTGCACATCTGGTCCATAACCATGACACAGCAGCACCGGGTGAATAATGATTCAAAGATTTTGCTTTGACCTTACCGGTTTTCGGATCAATCTCATCCCATCCTTCCCAGATGGTTGTTGCTCCTTGATTAACCTCATACAGCCATCCCGGACACTCTTCGTTTTCCAGCATTCTGTATGCAGCTTCGTTATAACCGTAATCGGTAAGAACATTCAGAATCTGATAGGTGGAAAGAAAACCTGTACCGATTTTATAACGGTTATCCCTGACCATATGGAAGAGATCCTCTGCAGCAGTTTTCGCTTCTTTCTCATCCAGAAGTCCCATATACAACGGACGGACATATTTGCACTGCCTGTTTGAATTGATTTTCCCTTCTTTGACAAAACGGCTTTGATAAGCAGATTTTATTTTTTCAGAAAGTTCATGATAATATTCTTGATCTTTTTCATATCCGAGAATCTCAGCCGTTTCAGCCAGTGTCCTGGCGGAATAATAGAACCAGGCTGTAGCTACTTCCGCATCAGGACTGGTATACGCCTTTATCGCATTTGCCATGTTTGCAGAACCGGGTTCGAGCCATTCCCCGTAATGAAAACCTTTATCCAGAATATATCCGCTGTCCTTCTTTCCGGTTACACGGTCAATGATCTTTACGGAAGATGCACGTTTGACATTGTAGTCAACAAACTTCTTCATGCCTTCATAGCACAATTCAAGATCTGTTTTATCTCCATACACCATGTATTGACGCATTGGAATCTGTGTAATCGCATCAGCCCATCCTGCAGCACCCGGAGTGGTTTCATTGTTTTTGCGGTTCATCATATAGACTTTCGGAACAATGGACAACACTGCACCATCATCCATCTGTGTCAGAAGAACATCTTTCAGCCATTTTCTGATGAACTTCCTGCTGTCACATAACAGATCGGCACATTCAATAAAGACATTGATGTCACCTGTCCAACCGGAACGTTCACGCTGTGGACAATCTGTAGGAATATCCACAAAATTGCTCTTCAAAGACCACACGGTATTTTCGACCAGACGATTGATCTTTTCATTTGAGCATTCAAATGAAGCTGTCATTTTTACATCGGAATAAACCGCATGTGCCCGGAAGTTTTCTGCTTTGACTTCTTCCGGCCAGTCAATCAGTTTGACATAACGGAATCCGCAAATCAGAAACAGCGGCTCATAGGTCTGTGTGCCATCCTTGAGAACATAGATAATTTCCTGACCGAGTTTAAGAATCCTTTCATCCCCGATGTTAGAGGTGGTGAAATTCCCCTTTTCATCCAGCACTTCCCCATGCAGAAGCCTGACTGCTGTTCCTTTTGTGCCGGTTACGGTAAAGGAAACATAACCAGCCATATTCTGCCCGAAATCAAGAACAACACTGCCATCCGGTGTTTTTAAAACCTGTGGTATAAATACTTCATGTGCAGTTATCTTTTCACCTTCCGAAGGAATCAGCTTTCTTCCTGCAACCGCCTTCAGGCATGTACTCCATCCAGTATCATCAAATCCTGCTTCATTCCAACCCGTCATTTCTTTTGAAGCATCATAGTATTCTTTCAGTTTCAAATCCTGTTCACGAATCGGACCGTCTGCAGAATAACGCCAATACTCATCACTGATAATGCATTCGTCCCGATCTTCATATGATAGTTTTAAGACAGCACTTAAGGCAAGCTCCTCACCATAAGAAGCTCTCATTCCCATCGGTCCGCAACTGCCTCTGTACCACCCGTCACCGACAACAGAACCGATGGCATTCTCTCCTTCTTTGATCAGTCCTGTTACATCGTATTCCTGATATTGCAGACGTTCTGAATACTCGGTATATCCGGGTGTCAAAAGCTGATCATCCACCTTTTTGCCGTTAAGATACGGAACATAATTGCCAAGAGATGTCATGAAGAGTGTCGCCTTCCGCAAACCTGCAACGGTTGAAAAATCATGGCGAAGATACGCTGCAGGCATTAAAGGTCCTTTATAATCATACCCACTCTGATCCCAGGTAATCATTCCCGTATTTAACAGCTGTTCTGCATCATCGGTTTCTACCTGTGGCTGCAGATGCTTTTTCAAAAAAGAAACTGCTTTTCTTCTGGTATATTTGCCGTATTTCTCATCCGTCACCTCGTAGCCATGCATCAGCTTTGCTTCTTTAGGATCTGTCAGATACAGTTCATGTTCAACAGACATGCTGTTGAGCAATTCATCCATCTTAAGAGCCTGATGCGGAAAGGTACCCTTGTTTCCATCGGAAACCAGACATGGTGGAAAAGCTGCCGTTACATAATTAAGTATGGATGCTTCTCTGGCTTTGGGATTATCTTTCAGATTGCCGGCTCCGAAATACTCCTGCCCAACCTTTTCGAACATTCCCATGTCCGTCATATCAAACGGTGTTGAATAGAAGACAACTGCTTTCAGCTGTTCTGCAGTTAAAGGGGCTTCAATACCGGCCTGTTTTGCATAGACCGGATCCGTAATCAGAAGAGCAAGCTGTCCGGACAATTGTCCGCCGGCTGAATCACCGCCAAAAGCAATTTTTGAAGTATCAATGCCGTATTTTTCTGCATTGCCGCATACGAACCGGATCGCATCAGCCAATTGTTTCAGCGGTACAGGATAGGTATACTCATCACATAGTGCATAGTTCAAAGAGAATACAGCAATACCACAGTCATTCAGCATCTTGAAGAATTCACCGTTTCCTTTGTTTATATTCAAAGGTTCATATTCACTTTTATCACCCCAGCAATAACCGCCTCCGTGAATATAGAACAAGACAGGACGTTTGTCTCCGGACAAAGGAAGATATATATCCATGTAGCTGTTAGGATACTCATCCCCATAAGATGCATCAATCACAATCTTTCTTCCGTCAGAAAGAATCGTTTCGTGTTCTGAAAGACCACGCTTGTTTGATGCATGAAATACAACTTTTTGAAAAAACGCAGTTGATTTACTTTGCATAAAATGATCCTCTTTTCTCAGGAAACCTGAATTTTATCTTTAAAAATATTTTAACATAAAGCCATCATACATTCGTTAATGTTTTCTACACATATTATAATAATCCCTTACACAAACA
>CACXCB010000245.1 GCA_902766005.1 uncultured Erysipelotrichaceae bacterium
GAAAGAAGAACTTAAAGAAGAGAATCGAAAATTAAGGCGGCAGATGGCCGCAGGATTGACGACTCCAGAGGACCAGAAACGTATCGTGAATATTCTCAGAACAGAGAATGTCATCGCATACTTCATGGTCCTCTTTCTTCCACCTGTGGGCATCTGGTACATCTGGACAAGAAGAGAAAAACTATATCTGAATACATCCTCTGTCTATGCATGGACAGCAGTAGGATGTCTGATTATGATTTCTTGGTTTGTATACGGATATAATGTCATTCGATAAGAGAAGGAGTTTCTGACTTCTTTTCTTTTTTTTGTTTTTATCATAAAATGTTTGATATGGGAATGCTGGATAAAATATATGATCGTCAGATTATGACGCCTACGGAAGTGCAGCTTGCCAGGTTCATTCGGGAACATATCAGAGATGTTGTGGAGATGAGTCTCGATGATTTGGCAGACAAGCTGTTTATTTCAAGGTCTACCATTTTGCGTTTTTATAAGAAACTCGGTGTCAATGGACATAAGGAATTCTGCTTGGAGCTAGCCAAAGAAATTAATACGGTTGCCGGTTCGCAGTTTGTTCCGTCATCTTCCGTTCCGTTTGAATTGTATGATGATCGTAAATCCATTGCGGATAAACTGGAAACACTGCAGATTCATGCCTTGAATGATACAATTCAAAACCTGAATCTCGAAGAGGTGAACAAGGCCGCTAAATTCATCAGGGAAAGAAAGAAGATCTTTATCTATGCTTTGGAAGAAAACTATCTGATGGCTTCGGATTTTCAGTTTAAGCTGCAATCTATCGGGTATTTTACGTATGGGAATCTTTTTCCGGGTATGGTGCTTGCAAACAGTAAAAACCAGCCGAATGACTCCATAGGTATTTTTATTTCCTATTATGAAAATGATCAGATTCTGAATCAGGCAGCAGCACTTCTGAGCGAAAAGAAAATCCCGATTATATTGATTGGTGGTCCGGCAGAGAGCACGCTGGATAAACTGGCTACCGTCAGGCTCAAAACAGCCTTTTATGAGCAGACGCCGAAGATCGGTTCCTTCGGCTCGAGAAATGCCATCCTGTATATACTGGACCTTTTATATGCGTATTTATTCCAGTTGGATTATGAAAAAAATATGAATCAGCTGAAAAACAAATGATAATGTAAATTTCTGTTGGTTTATAGTGAAGAATATTGTAGAATGTAGAACAGATTTCTGAGAAGAAGGAAAGGACCACAGTATGCAAGAAGTCATGAAAATTGAAGGCGGACACATGTTGGAGGGAGAGGTTACCATTTCCGGTGCCAAAAACGCAACAGTTGCCCTGATCCCGGCTGCAGTATTGGCCAGTGGACCGGTTACAATCGTCGGTATCCCTCAGATTGCGGATGTTGATTCACTTTCAGAAATATTACGTTTGCTGGATGTAGAAGTAACTGAAGTTGCACAGGATCATCTGATTATTGATCCATCCCATATGAAAAATAAAGACCTTGATGATGATATTGTTACAAAGCTCAGAGCTTCCTATTACTTTATGGGTGCACTGCTTGGCAAGTATGGCAGAGTGCGTATGAAGATGCCCGGTGGATGTTACCTTGGACCAAGACCCATTGATCTGCATTTAAAGGGATTTGAGGCACTTGGTGCAACGGTAACATACGAAAAAGGCTGTTATACGATTGTTGCCGATAAACTGATCGGAAACAAGATCTTCTTGGATATTGCAAGTGTAGGTGCAACCATCAACATCATGATGGCTGCTGTTTATGCGGAAGGCAGAACAACAATCGAGAATGCCGCAAAAGAACCGGAGATTATCGATGTAGCAACATTATTAAATAAAATGGGTGCAAGAATCAGGGGTGCCGGTACGAATGTCATCACCATCGATGGTATCAAAAGCCTGAACGGCTGTTTCCATGAGATTATTCCGGACCGCATTGAAGCAGGTACATTCATTATTATTGCTGCCGCAATGGCAAAGAAGATGGTCATCAACAATATCATTCCGCAGCATCTTGATGCCTTATTATCCAAGTTAAAAGATATGGGTGTTAAGATGAAGGTGGATGTGGACAAGGTGACAATTGAGCAGTCAGACCATCTGAAAGGCGTTGATGTCACCACCAAGCCATATCCCGGATTTGCGACGGATCTGCAACAGCCTTTAACAGCGTTGTTAACACAGGCTGCAGGTGAGAGCAAGGTAACAGAGACAATCTATATTGAGCGTTTCAAACATTGCCTGGAACTGCAGAAAATGGGGGCAGATATTGAATTGCTGAATGGAAGCGCAATTATAAAAGGACCGACATCTCTGGATAGCTCCAGGGTTTATGCGACAGATCTCAGGTGTGGTGCGGCAATGGTTGTTGCCGGCCTGCTTGCAGAAGGTGTTACCGAAATCCGCAACGTCTATCACATTGACCGCGGATATTCAGAGATTGACAAGAAATTGGAAAAACTCGGTGCCAAAATCTGGCGTGAGTATATACCGGATTAAAAGATAAGGGATTGCAGAATCCCTTTTTCCATGAAGGAGGTGCAGTATGATTCTGAATACAGGCTCAAGAACCGATATTCCTGCTTTCTTCAGCGACTGGTTTTACAAAAGGGTGGAAGAAGGATATGTCCTGGTCAGAAATCCGTTCTATCCGAAACTGGTGACAAAATACAGAATCGATCCGGATGTAGTGGATGTGCTTTCTTTCTGCACGAAGAATCCGGAGCCTATGCTTGGCAGGATGAACCGGTTAAAAGATTTTGATCAGTTCTGGTATGTAACCATCACACCGTATGGAAAAGAAATCGAACCGAATGTTAAAGACAAAAGAAGGGTTATGGCATCCTTCAGGGCATTATCGGATATCGTCGGAAGCAATTGCGTCGGCTGGCGGTATGATCCGATTTTCATCTCTGACAAATACAGTGTCTCCTTTCATATCGATGCCTTTGCCAAAATGGCAAGGTATCTGAAAGGGTATACGCATATTGCAGTGATCAGTTTTATCGACCTGTATGAAAAAACAAAAAGGAATTTTCCTGAAGTGAAAGAAGTCTCTTCCCAAGAAAGGATTGCTTTGGGAAAAGCTATGGTACAAATTGCAAAGGAAAATGATATGGTTTTAAAGACATGTCTTGAAGGCGAGGATTTAAAACCATACGGTGCAGATACTTCCGGTTGTTTGACAAAAGAAATGCTGGAAGAAACGCTGCACATGGACTTTATGGATGTAAAGCTGAGCTATGCAAGGGAAGGGTGCAAGTGTTTGCTTGGCAGTGATATCGGTGCCTACAATACCTGTTCTCATTTCTGTAAATACTGTTATGCAAACTATGACAGGTCTCTTGTCATCGAGAATGTAAAGAAGCATGATCCGGACAGTCCGCTTCTGATTGGACATATCAGGAAGGATGATGAAATCCGTGAGGCGAAACAGATCTCCTATAAAAACAGGCAGATTGCATTGAATCTTTTCTGATTCTTTGTGCGAAGGATTGTTTTGTGGCTTATAATGGAAAGGCGAGGAAAAATATATGGAATTCAAGAATAAGAAAATACTGATTATCGGATTGGCACGAAGCGGAATGGCTGCGATTAAACTGTTGCTGAAATTAGGGGCAACAGATATTACTTTAACGGAAAGAAAAGAAGTCAAAGAAAAAGAAGAACTGGAGGCAATGGGTGTCAAGGTTGTCAAACAGACAGATGAAGTCTTTGACGGAGATTTTGATCTGGTGATTAAAAACCCGGGTGTTCCGCCAATCAGCCCGTTTGTAAAGAAACTGAAGAACAGAGGTATTCCGGTGATCACGGAAATTGAGCTTGCTTACCAGGTATCTAAACCGCAACATTATATTGCCATTACAGGTACCAATGGGAAAACCACCACAACGACTTTAACCTATGAGTTCTTAAAGAAGTCATATGGGGATAAAGCGCATGTCGGCGGCAATATCGGCACACCTCTATGTGAGATTGTCATGAAAGAAAACCTGCTTGAGGAAGAAGGCCATTATATTTCTTTGGAGATCAGCCAGGCACAGCTTGTGGATATCGTTGATTTTGAACCGGAGGTTTCTGTCATTATCAATCTGACACCGGATCACATCGATTCCATGGGTGGACTGGACAACTACTACAAGGCAAAGACAAGAGTCTATGAGAATATGAAAGGAAATGATTTGTTCCTGTTAAACAAGGATGATCCGGTTGTTCTGGAATATACAGAGCGTTATCCGATTCCTTGCCGGGTACAGACTTTCTCCCTGGATACAACCGATGCGGATGCATATCTTGCAGATGGATATATGATCATCAAAGGGGAGAAGGTACTGGATCTTTCCGATGTCAGGCTGCCGGGAAAACACAACCTGCAAAATATCATCATAGCTGCTTCTGCATGCAAACAGGTCGGTGTCAGTAACACGGACATTCAGGAAGTCATTCGCAATTTTACCGGTGTGGAACACCGTATTGAATTTGTCAGGGAACTGAATGGCGTGAAATATTACAACGATTCCAAGGCGACCAATACAGATGCGACAATTACTGCTTTAAAGTCATTTGATAAAGGTGTCATTCTGCTTGTGGGAGGCTTTGAAAAAGGCCTTGCCATGGATGATGTAAAGAAATATCTGGGTTGTGTCAAGCAGGTCATCGGATATGGCTTATCCGGCAGAAGAATTGCAACAGACTTGGTTGGCGATAAGGCAGTGATTGTTGAAGATCTTGTACAGGCTGTCCACGAGGCAAACAAATATGCCCAGGCAGGTGATATCGTCCTCTTGTCACCGACAACATCTTCCTTTGACCAGTATTCCGGCTTTGAGGAAAGAGGAAGACACTTTAAGGAGATTGTTAACGCATTATGATGGAACGCAACAAATATATCGGCATCTTTGATTCCGGGATCGGCGGATTGACCGTTGCCCGAAGCATTATCGAAAAACTGCCGGAAGAAAACATCATCTATTTTGGTGATACGGCCCATCTTCCCTATGGCACAAAGTCAGAAAAACAGATTCGGGAGTATGCCTACAATGATGTGAAATTTCTGATGCAGTTTGAGCTCAAGAGTCTCGTGATTGCCTGCAATACGGCAGATTCCGTTGCCAGAAAATCTCTGGAGAAAACCTTCAACATTCCGATTTACGGGGTGATTAAGCCTGCTTCCAAAAAAGCAGCTTCTGCCACAAAAAACAACAGGATCGGCGTCATGGCAACTGCTGCTACTGTCCGTTCCAACGCTTACACGGAAACCATCCACAAATACAATCCTGAAGCAGAAGTTTTTTCGCTGGCATGCCCGTTGCTTGTACCGCTGGTGGAAAACGGCAGATACAAAAAAGAGGATATTGTTGTTACGACGATTTTAAGGGAATACATTGATCAGCTTCTGGTACATGATGTGGATACGATTGTATTGGGCTGTACGCACTATCCTCTGTTATATGATGCTATCAAAAGCATTATTCCCGATATTACGGTTATCAGTTCATCCGAAGCTGCTGCCGATACGCTGCTTGAAGGTTTGGAAGCCTCAGGTTTGATGGCGGATCACGGTATGGGAAACAGACAGTATTATGTCAGTGATGATGCCGAGAATTTCAAGGAAAATGCAAGGGTATTCCTTGGCGACAAACTGTGTGAAGATGCACAACTTGCACAAGTATAGTCAATTTCAAACATATATCAGATATTTGTGTTTGACTAAACCCTACTCCGGTATATTACAATATTTCTATATAAACCTAGAAAGGTAACGGAGGTCAAGAATGACAGACACAACAAAATATGTTCCTTATGAAGAGAGAACAGGTAATGAGTCCATTGTTTACTTCACCAGAGATCTTTCACCAGAAGGTATTCAGAAAGCCTATGAAAAGGTCAACGCAAACATTACCGGCAAAGTTGCGATCAAGCTGCATACCGGTGAAAAGAACGGACCGAACATCGTTCCGGCAGCCTGGGTAAAACAGGTCATGGAAAACGAACCATCATTAAAGGATGCAACCATCGTTGAGACAAACACTTTCTATGTAGGCGATCGTTACACAACAGAACAGCATCGTGAAACATTGAAAGTCAATGGATGGGATTTCTGCAAAGTAGACATCATGGATGAAGAGGGTACAGTGGATCTGCCTGTCAAGGGTGGAAAATGGTTTGACCACATGACACATGGTTCCCATATGACAGATTATGATTCCCTGTTTTGCTTAACACATTTTAAAGGACATGCAATGGGTGGCTTCGGCGGCTCAAACAAGAACATCGGTATCGGATGTGCAGATGGCAGAATCGGCAAAGGCATGATCCATGCAAAGAACGGAAATGACTGGGGTGTTGTGGAAGATGAATTGATGGAGAAGATTACAGAATCCACAAAGGCTACAATCGATTTCTTCGGCAAGAATGTTACTTATGTCAACGTTATGAGAAACATGTCTGTTTCCTGTGACTGTGAAGGTGTTGCTGCACAGCCTGTTGTTACACCGAACGTAGGTATCCTGGCTTCCACGGATATTTGTGCAATTGATTCCGCATGTGTCGATCTGATCTATGCAATGTGTGAAAAGGATCATCATGATCTTGTGGAAAGAATCGAATCAAGACATGGCCACAGACAATTGTCCTACATGTATGAAATCGGCATGGGCAATCGCAAGTATATTCTGATTGACCTGGATAATGATGAGGCAAGAATCACACCTGCCAAGGCAGTGGAAGGTGTCAAGCCGTTCAAATTAATCACAAAGTAAGAAAGCTCGAAAGAGCTTTTTTTCTTGGCGCCCCAATATTAGTCGGGGCGGCTGAAAAATCGAGGTAAAATAACCTGGGGATGATTCTGACCCCATGAGTGTTTACAGAAAATGTGATTTGCAGAAAAGAGACCGTTACCGTGCCGTATTGTGTGCTGGAAAC
>CACXCB010000246.1 GCA_902766005.1 uncultured Erysipelotrichaceae bacterium
CAACCACATACATGTTCTTGCCATCTTCGTCAAGACCACCAAGGGCAAATATGCGAACTTTACTCATATGTATTATCCTCCAGACTATAATTTTCTTTATTATAGCGTAAAGTGGTAACTCTCACAATGCTTTCCCGTCAAGAGAAAAGCTATGAACATTTGTTATTTCCACATCGACAATCCGGTTTTCCAGACCTTCCTCACCTCTGAAATTTACCAGTTTGTTTTCCTCACTATAGCCGCTGTAGACATCCTTGTTCTTTTTTGACCTTCCTTCACATAACACCTTCAGATGCTTATGCAGATATTTCTGATTGTTTTCATTGGCAATCTCTGCCAGCAGATCATTCAGGATATGCAGGCGTTCTTTCTTGACTTCCGGGGGAATATCATCCTTCATCGATGCCGCAGGCGTGCCGCTCCTTGGTGAATAAACAAACGAATATGCCAGATCAAACCGGCAATACCGCACCAGATCAAGCGTTTGCTGAAACTGTTCATCCGTTTCACCGGGAAAACCGACAATCAGATCAGTTGTAAAAGTGATCTCCGGAATCTTGGCCTTCATTTCATCAAAGAGCTTCTTATACTGGTCAACTGTATAGCCGCGTGCCATTCTGCG
The DNA here is from genome assembly GCA_902766005.1 of uncultured Erysipelotrichaceae bacterium. Lineage (GTDB taxonomy): Bacteria > Bacillota_I > Bacilli_A > Erysipelotrichales > Erysipelotrichaceae > Bulleidia. The sequence continues at coordinate 623 of CACXCB010000246.1, forward strand.
CAATATTTCATTGGATCCCGACTGTACAGGCAGATGCAGCGATTTCATCACATTCGGATATTTCTGCATGATGTCTATTGTCGTGGGACTGTAATCACGCGGATGGCTTGTATAAAAACGGATTCTTTCAATACCTGTCTCTGCACAGGATTCCAACAGTTTTGTAAACCCGTCTTCCATATGAATGTCCTTGCCGTAGGCATTGACATTCTGTCCCAGCAGCACAACTTCCTTTCTGCCGGATAACTGCAGTTCTTTGATTTCGGCAATGATATCCTCAACTTTTCTGGAGCGTTCCTTGCCTCTTGTATAAGGGACGATGCAGTAGGTGCAGAACTTGTTGCAGCCATACATAATGTTGACAAAACCCTTGGCATCCATCGTTCTCTTAACCGGAAGGTCTTCGATCACCCTGCCCTCTTCCGAGAAGACTTCCACAATCTTCTTATGTTCTTTATACCAGTCGATAATCAGCTGTGGCAGGCGGTGCAGATTATGGGTACCGAAAATCATATCCACCTGCGGATATTTCTTCAGCACTTCATCCACAACTGCATCTTCCTGTGCCATGCAGCCACAGATACCGAGAAGCTTGTCGGGATGTTCATTTTTAAAATGTTTCAGACTGCCTATTTCCCCCAATACATGCAGTTCCGCAGCCCTTCTTACCGCACATGTATTAAACAGGATAATATCTGCATTTTCCAGGGTATCTGCCTCGCTGAAACCCATCATTTCAAACAGGCCGGCCATTGTCTCGCTGTCCCTGACATTTGCCTGGCATCCGTATGTCTTAATGTAATACTGCTTCCCTCTTCCCAAAAGACGTGCATCTTCTTCGAGTGCAAAGGAAGAATAGACTGTCTCTTTTGTACGTTTTGTCGCATTTTTCTGGTTTGGAAGCTGAAACGCATTCTGATTCTTTTTATTCATGGCAATCATTATAGCAGAAACAGCCGAAAGAACAAAAAAAATCGGTGAAAACCGATTTTCTTTTTTTGCTTAAGCTTCTGAAATAGCAGATACCGGGCAAGTACCTACACAAGACAAGCAGCTGATGCATGCATCCGCATCACATTCAGATTTTCCTTCATCGTCAAGAGACAGAGCGGAAACTGGGCAAACACCTACACATGCACCACATCCGATGCACATATCTTTATCAACTGTTACTGGCATAATGTCCTCCTTCGTTAATATTATACCACTCAATGTTTCTGATTCAATGATAAAAATGAATGTTAGGCGTTCGGGAAAAAGCGGATCCTTTCAATGGAAGTTGCCCGGCAGGTTGTCTCATCAATCTTTACAACACAACCGCACATGATGCATTTTCCTTTGGCTGGCATATAAACCGTCGGCTGATGTTTGACAACGTGATTAATCAGTTCATTGATATTCCTGCCAAGCACACTGTCATACGGTCCGCACATGCCGACGTCACTAATAAATGCACATCCGCGGATAATTCTTTCGTCAGCTGTTTGAACATGCGTATGCGTTCCGAATATCGCTGTTATTCTATCTGCAAAGTATTCCGCAAACAAGATTTTTTCACTTGTTGCCTCCCCATGAAGATCAACGATAATAATGTCAGCATCAATTTCCTTGAGCAGTTCCTCCATCACTTCAATCGGGCCGGCAGTTGAAGCCGTCATAAAAACATTCCCCAGAAGATTGATTACGGCAATATGCAAATTATCAATTTCGCGAATGATAACAGAATTTCCGACATCCAAGGGCTCTATATTTGCCGGCCGGATCATGAACGGACACTGGTCAAAAGAAGAAATGATTTCCTTTTTGGCAAAGGCATGATTGCCAAGCGTTATGACATCTGCCCCTGCATCGCTCAATTCCTGATAAATTTTCTGTGTAATTCCTTTTCCGTGCGCAGAGTTTTCTGCGTTGACAATCGTAAAGTCAATTTCATACTGTTTTTTGATTGTGGCAAGAGTGTTGACAACAGTGGCGAGGCCATCTTCAGCGACCACGTCACCTAAAAAGAGGATATTCACTGTAATTCTAAAACCTTTCCGAACCAATTCGCATTGATTCTGGTATGAAAACCTGTATATTATCATACACTTTTTGAGCCAAGACATGCAAGCCATAAAAAAACAGGTACTGTTTGTACCTGTTATTTTGCAAGTTCCTGTACTCTGACTTCACGAATCAGGGTAACTTTGATCTGTCCCGGGTAAGTCAGCTCATTTTCAATCTTTTCACGAATGTCATGAGCAACTTTTACCATTGTAATGTCATCCATCTTATCCGGCTTGACCATGACACGGACTTCTCTGCCTGCCTGAATTGCATACGCTTTATCAACGCCTTCAAAGGAGGAAGCGATCTTTTCCAAGCTTTCCAGACGGTTGATATATCCTTCCATGGATTCGTATCTTGCACCCGGCCTTGCTGCACTTAATGTATCTGCAGCAGCAACGAGAATAGCAATAATATCCTGTGGCTCCGTATCTCCATGATGGCTTTCAATGGAGTTGATGATAATGCTGTTCTCACCATACTTCTTGGCTACCTTAGCGCCAAGCTCAACATGAGAGCCTTCCTGCTCGAAATCAAGCGCTTTGCCGATATCATGCAGAAGTCCTGCCCTTTTTGCCAGATTCTGGTTCAGGCCGAGTTCGGCAGCCATCATACCGGCAAAGGTAGCAACTTCCATGGAATGTTCAAGGCCATTCTGTCCATAGCTGTAACGGAAACGCAGTCTGCCAAGCAGTCTGACGAGTTCCCTGTTCATACGCCCGATTCCGAGTTTGAATATTGCCTCGTTACCGATCTTCAGAATGGATTCATCCATTTCTTTTGTAACCTTCTCTACAACCTCTTCAATTCTGCCCGGCTGGATTCTGCCGTCTTTCATCAGAATTTCAAGAGATTGTCTGGCAATCTCTCTGCGGATTGGGTCGAAACAGGAAATCGTGATCATGTCCGGCGTATCATCGATAATCAGATCGACTCCTGTAGCCTGTTCGATTGCCTTGATGTTTCTGCCTTCCCTGCCGATGATTCTGCCCTTCATCTCTTCACCGGGCAGATTGACGGTAGAAACGGTTCTTTCGATTGTTTCTTCTTGTGCGTAACGCTGGATTGCAAGACTGATAATGTTTCTTGCAATATCGGAAGCCTGGGTTTCTGCTTCCTCCTGCTGTTCACGCAGATACTGTGCAATTTCTTTTTCTGTTTTCTTTTCGACAGCGTCCATCAGCTCTTTCTTTGCATCCTCCTGTGTCATTTTGGAAACACGTTCGAGGATGACGATCTGATCATCTATCTTCTTTTGCAATTCCTCTTCCATCTTTGCAAGACTTGCAAGTTTCGAATCTGTCTGTTTTTCTTTATCGTTGATTCTTTTCTCCTTGGCAGTTAAATTTTCTTCACGGAAGCTGAGACTATCCTCCTTGCGTACGAGTTTGTTCTCCATCTGCTGGATTTTGTTGCGCTGATCTTTTAATTCTTTTTCAGCCTGTAACTTCATCTCGTAAACCTGCTGTTTTCCGTCCAGATTGGCCTGACGGACAGCAGCTTCTGCTTTTGAATTTGCTTCTTCAAGGATGTTCTGAGACTTTTCTTTTGCCTGATCCAGTCCCATCTTACCGGCGATAATCATAATGACTACTCCGATAATAACACCTGCAATCCCCACAAAAATGGCAGTTTGCATTGGAACCATATACTAACCTCCATTTCTGTATTCATCATTTTGCGGAAGAACCCGCTCATATTATTATAACGTTTTCATTGTTTTTTCACAAGACAAGTTCTGATATTCCCGCAAAGATTCCCAAAAGAAGTGCAACGATGACATCTTTAGGATAATGAACCCCTCCGATTACGCGCAATCCCGCAAGCATGATCGCAGCGATAAAATACCCTGTTCCAAACCATACATTAAAACCCATGAAAGTAAATGCAATGACTGTTGCGGAAAAGACATGACGGCTGGGAAAGGAGTGTCCTTTCTTATAATGGGGCAAAACCGGCTCAATTGCGTATTCTTCATAGGGACGGGGCACATCAAAAACATTCCGTAACAGTGTTATCAGGCAGAAGGTAATGCCCGGAACAAAAACGCTTTTAAATAATAAGTGTGACTGCTTCATCAGCAGAAAAAAAAGAAATACCGGATAGGAAACAAAAATACCATCCGTGATGATTTCATTCAGCATGCGGACAGCCCTTTCGGGAAGGACATTGCGGATTCTGTTGTAAAAAGCCACGTATTGATCCATATCAAGCATTGTAGCATAAAAAAACAGGCATGGCCTGTTTTTATGCTGCTTCTTCTGTAGTTTCCGCAGGGTTTTCCGGGAAAAACTTTTCTTTGATCTTCTGCGTTACTTCCTCATCAAATTCAGGATGTGCTTTCATGTACTCCCGTACGGCATTGAATCCCTGTCCGATCTTTTCACCGTTGTAGGAGAACCATGCCCCGGACTTGTCGATGATATCATTTTCCACAGCAAGATTAATCACTTCATCGATGTGAGAAATGCCCACGCCGTATATGATGGAAACGGCTGCCGTCTTGAACGGAGGTGCAACCTTGTTTTTAACAACTTTGATCTTCGTTGCATTACCGATCTGATCGCTTCCGTTTTTCAAAGCTTCGCCTTTACGTACATCCAGCCTGACGGATGCATAAAACTTTAATGCACGTCCGCCTGGTGTTGTTTCCGGATTGCCGAACATAATACCGACCTTTTCACGCAGCTGGTTGATGAAGATTGCCGTCGTCTGCGA
>CACXCB010000247.1 GCA_902766005.1 uncultured Erysipelotrichaceae bacterium
CAAGGATCCGGAAGAATGGCATGACATTGTTGGAAACAAGGCGCATAAGGAAGCAATGGCTGTGAAGTTCAAGGATAATGACAGCCCGTTTAAGATTGCGATAGTTGTGGATATGTGGCTGACAGGTTTCGATGTACCTTCTCTTGCGACGATGTACGTGTACAAGCCAATGTCTGGATACAACCTGATGCAGGCGATTGCCAGAGTTAACAGGGTGTTCAGGGACAAGGAAGGCGGTCTTGTAGTCGACTATGTTGGAATTGCTTCCGCCTTGAAACAGGCGATGAATGATTATACAGTAAGAGACAAGAAGAACTATGGTGATACGGACATTGCCAAAGTGGCTTATCCAAAATTCATAGAAAAGCTTGAGGTATGCCAGACTCTGTTCCATTATTATGACTACAGCAAGTTTATTGACGGAACGGATCTTGAAAGGGCAAAAACTATCAGCGGGGCAGTCAATTATATTGTGGATGTAAGCCGTGAGAAAGAAAAAGAGGCATTCCTGAAGGAAGCAACCTTGTTAAAACAGGCTCTGTCCCTATGTTCTTCACTTGTGGAAGAAGATGCCAGATTTGAAGCCGCTTTCTTTGAATCTGTGCGGGTTCTGGTAAACCGCCTTTCCAACCAGGGAGGAGGTACAAAAATATCTCTTCCGGAGATGAACCAGAAAATTAATGAGTTGCTGAAGCAGAGCATTAAGAGTGACGGAGTCATTAACCTGTTCTCTGATGTTCATGAAGAGTTCTCTCTGTTCGATCCAAAGTTTCTCGAAGAAATATCCAAGATGAAAGAGAAGAATCTGGCTGTCGAGTTATTGAAGAAACTGATAGCAGAACAGGTTCAGCTGTATAAGAGGACCAATGTAGTCAAATCAGAGAAGTTCAGTGAAATCATACAAAGGACTATGAATGCATACCTGAATGGAATGCTTACAAATGAGGAAGTTATACAGGAACTCCTTGGTCTTGCAAAACAGATTTCAACCGCAAAGAAAGAGGGGGAGAAACTGGGCCTTACCGCAGACGAGCTTGCATTCTATGATGCATTGACCAAGCCTCAGGCAATTAAGGACTTTTACGAAAATGAAGAGTTGATTGCTATTACAAAAGAGCTTGCCGATGCATTGCGCAAGAACCAGACGGTTGACTGGCAGAAGCGGGATTCAGCAAGGGCAAAGATGAGGATGATTGTAAAGAAGCTGCTTAAGAAACACAAATATCCGCCGGAAGGAATGGATGATGCTGTTAAGACAGTTATTGTTCAGTGTGAACTATGGACAGACAATGTGATGGAGGCATAGAATGATGGAAAACAATGTGAACAATATTGAAAGGTTTAAATCATTCTTTAGTTTAACTGTCGGATCAAATAAGAATAGTCTTGAGATTGCTGAGCAAGAGAGAGCTGCATTTATAGAGGAATATCCATTGCAAAGGATAAAAATGCTGACTGCAGATGAATATTGTTTAGGTACTAATGAATCTAAAAACAGTCTCAGTTATCTTGCAGAATTTGGTAAATACAAACGCACTGGCTTTGGCATTGGGGGTGGCAGTGCACAAAAACATGGGTTTTTCTTTAGCAAAAAAGATAATTGCTATAGACGCGGATCAGAAAATATTGATGATATAACCGTTGTATGGCCTAAATTTAGGGATGAATTTTACCATTTTATTGTAAGGTCTGGCGAGTCTGAACATCCACTGGTTTTGGAAGATTTTCCAATGCTTCAGGGAATGGCGATGGTCATGACAAAGTATCTTTCGATTTACTATCCGAGAAAATATCTGACAATTGGCTCATGGAGTGTTTTGCGTTCCTTGATGGATTATTTTCATTATGAATATGATGATAACATGAGATGCCATCAGCTGAATTTTCTTTTGAATAAGCATCTAAGAACAGATATTCCTGAAATAAATGAATATGCTGAATCTTTTCTTGGAAAAATACTATGGGATTATTATAACAAAGTGATCAATCCGGAGGATTCTCCAGAGGTAGGACCGGGCTTGGGTGATGAAGATGTTAAGGAAATACACTACTGGATGTATTCTCCCGGACATAACGCTTCCAAATGGAAAGAGTATTCGAAAAAAGGCATTATGGGTATTGGATGGGGTGAACTCGATGACCTTTCACAATATAAAAGCCGTAACGAAATGCAAACCAAGATGAAGTCTGTGTATGATCCCAATAAATCATATAAAATGGATTCTTTAGCAACATGGCAATTTGTACATGACGTAAAACCCGGTGACATTATTTATGCAAAAAAGGGAATGTATAAACTTGTAGGCAGAGGTATTGTCAGTTCGGATTATTATTATGAAGATGGTGATGACGATTATAAAAACTTCAGAAAAGTAAACTGGACACATATTGGCGAGTGGGATCATCCAGGGCAAGCGGTAATGAAAACATTAACCGATATTACTGCCTATACAGATTATGTTGAAAAGCTAAAGAAGTTGTTTATTGAAGATGATGATGCTGAGCCAAATGAGGAAATCGAAAAGACATGGCCTGAATACAGCAAGGAACAATTTCTTGAAGAAGTTTATATGGATGAAGAGGATTATGACACTCTTGTTGGACTGATTCAAAATAAAAAGAATGTCATTCTTCAAGGTGCTCCGGGAGTCGGAAAAACATTCTCTGCAAACCGCCTTGCTTACTCTATCATGGGTGAAAAGAACAAAGACAGGGTTATGATGGTACAGTTCCACCAGAGCTATTCATATGAAGATTTTATAGAAGGGTTTCGTCCATCTTCAGATTCCAATGGTTTCGAAATCAAAAAAGGCTCATTCTATAATTTCTGCAAGAAAGCTGCCGATGATTTGGATAATAAATATTTCTTTATTATCGATGAAATCAACAGAGGCAACCTCAGCAAGATTTTTGGAGAGCTGTTTATGCTGATAGAGAAGGATAAACGAGGCAATGCACTTCAATTACTGTATTCTGATGAAAAATTTTTTGTTCCAAGAAATGTATATATCATTGGAATGATGAATACTGCTGACCGAAGTCTGGCAATGCTTGATTATGCCTTAAGAAGAAGGTTCTCTTTTTATGAAATGAAACCGGCTTTTAAACAGAGCAAGTTTATAGAATATAAGATGAATTTGAACAGTACCAAATTTAACAATCTGATTGATTGTGTGGAGAAATTAAACTTTGCAATATCTGAGGACAGCACATTAGGTGAAGGGTTTTGCATTGGCCATAGCTATTTTTGTGATTTGAATGATGCTTCTGCAGTTGCATTGAATAACATCGTGGAATATGAATTAATTCCATTGCTTAAAGAATACTGGTTCGACGATACATCAAAAGTACGTGACTGGTCTGAAAGACTTAGGAGTTCAATCAAGTGATTCTTATACAAAATATCTATTATATGCTTTCGTATGCTTTTCAGGTATTGAATGAACAAGGACTTCAGAATGTTGATGCTGAAGTCTTTGATAATGCTCAAAGGTTATGTGCAGAAATATTAATCAAGGGAATTTCTATTCAAATTAAAAGAGGACTAAAAAGAGACTATATGGCTCACACCAAAACCTTATCTTCGGTTCGTGGGAAAATTAATGTGTCTGATTCCCTTAAGACACAATCTATATTACGAAGACAACTGGCATGTAATTATGATGAGTTTACTATTGATACTGAACTGAACCGCATATTGAAAACAACACTTTTATTGTTACTTAGAGGAGATGTGACAGTATATCAGAAAAAACAAATAAAAAACCTGCTTATCTATTTTGCAGATGTTCAGGAAGCGGATATTCATTTGATTAACTGGAATACGCACTATAACCGTAATGATCAATCTTATCAGTTCTTGATTACTGTATGCTACCTGGTTGTTAAAGGATTGCTTCAGACGCAGTCTGATGGAACATATAGGATGATGAATTTCTTTGATGAACAGCGCATGAGTAGGCTTTATGAGAAATTTTTATTGGAATACTATCGTAAAAATTATCCGAAACTTCACGCAAGTCCTTCTCCAATTGAATGGCAACTGGATCAAGGAAATGACGACATGCTTCCGAAGATGAAGACGGATATCATGTTGCAGAAGGATAATAAAACATTGATCATTGATGCAAAATACTATTCCTATACGACTCAGGAACATTATGACAAACACTCAATTCATTCAGCAAATCTTTATCAGATTTTTGCATATGTTAAAAATAAAGAATATGAGCTGAAAGATAAGCCTCACAAAGTTGGAGGACTGTTATTGTATGCTAGAACGGATGAAGATATACAACCAGATAGCGAATACACTATGAGTGGCAATCCCATTTATGTTAAAACATTAGATTTAAATCAGGATTTTAAAAATATTGCAAATGAACTGGACGATATTGTTAAATCATTTTTCTTTTAGTACGACTATATAATTTAGGGAGGTTTAAATGCAGTCAATCACATTAGAAAAAATCAGCATCACCAAATTGAAAACGGATATCATCGTTAATGCAGCAAACTCCAGGTTACAACAAGGCACTGGAGTTTGTGGATATATCTTTGATGCTGCCGGGCCAAAAGAATTACAGAAAGCCTGCGACAAAATCGGAGGATGCAAAACCGGCAATGCTGTAATAACACCTGGATTTAAACTATGCAAATATATTGTGCATGCTGTAGGTCCAATCTGGCATGGTGGCGACTGTAATGAACCTCAGGATCTGTATGGATGCTATCAAAAATCGATGGATCTGGCCAAGGAAAACAGTTGTCACTCAATTGGATTCCCACTGATTTCTGCCGGTGTTTTCGGCTATCCGAAAGATAAAGCATGGAGAAAAGCACTACAATCCATCAATGACTGGTTTAAAAGCGATCCCGAATATGATATCGACGTTGTATTTGCAATACTCGATGATGGCATTCTTAGTCTTGGAATTAAAATGGCTCAAGACCTGGATATTGCAGTCAATACATCCATCAATACAGACAAAACATCAAACAAGAAAAGAAGAACTCCTGCTAAGGTTTCCTTCATCAGAATAAAAGCATCTTCTAGCAGCATTAGTTTTGCCGATGCATGTGAAGAAGAATTAAGAATAAGCAATGACTTCATCCACTATAGATATTTTTCTAGATTTCCATCAAAAGGTAATTGTGATTATGAATTTATGTGGAAAATGCATAGTCCACGTTATGAAACATGCTTTTTTCAACTCGGAAAGTCGATTGAAAATGTCTTTGCACTTTCAAATGATCAATTGCCGGTAGTATTTGATAGCGGAGAAATATCTTTTGAACTATTGTTTGATGATGATCAGTCAAAACAGGTGGAATTTAATCAGTCTTTAAACAGCTTTCCAGAAGTATTAAATATTCTCTCAAAAATGATTCCTGCTTGTGAGAAAATACATATGCTTTCAGGCATTCGTTCCTGTAATGATTTGAATGAATCATGTTACTTCAGCATGTCTGATACAAAAGGCTTTCGAAGAGCACAGATTCCTCTCAGCAAGGAAAGATTTGAATATCTTCTTAATTCGTATGAACCAACAGAAGATAATGAATGGGTCATATTCCATCATCCTGGTCATTTCCTTATTTACAGTAACGAAACTAAATACTGTATATTTGATGCAGCCTATATTGAACTCCAACAAGATCTTGATGAAAATAGATCGCCCGACTCAATCTCTGCAGTTATTACCGATTTTGTGATAAATCAAGATCCTGTCCAGTGCCCGCAAAATAACTGTGATGAGTTCGATGTTCTCAAGTACATTTTGGCTGGTAAATAAACGAGTTATGGATCTCCTTCTTACATAGCAGAATATTTTAGAATGGGTGGTTTTTAAACGTCGGATTCTTAATATGCTAAAATGCAAGATGGGAGTTGAGTTGCATACTGCATTTTATGAGTAAAATGGACTTTATTTTTGTGCAAATTAGAGAAGTAAATTAGACTATAGTCATTTTTGATGTTGTAATATGATTTAACTATAGTCATACTAAATATATAAATCGGGATTTGTAAGGGTGAGGTATCGGAGAAATGGATAAGCAACGCCAGAAGGAAATGAAAAAGGAACTCTCGGAGACAGCAA
>CACXCB010000248.1 GCA_902766005.1 uncultured Erysipelotrichaceae bacterium
AAAATCCGGAAACCAACCACATCAGACCGCTGGCGATTCCGCCCAGGAAGAGCCAGAGGATATTGCCGATCAGACTCATGTTTGTTACTCCCTTCGTAGAATTTTTTACTATGGGGGTATTGTTGCAGATAAATCTGATGAAAGTGTGAAATCTTGAAGATTGAGCAAAAAATCCAAAGCCAACGCAAGGCCAATTTGGCAATACAATAGAAATGTCCAGTAATGTCGCTGAAAGCCGACATCATAAATTTGATTTTAGGCGAGCTTCAGCTTATAATACAAATAGAAATATGTTTTATACTTCTCGCTGTTATTTTTATAAAAATGGAGTCAAGCATGAAACTATTATCCATTAAACAAACGTCCGAAAAATGGGGCCTTTCCCCTCGTCGAATCAATGTCCTTTGTTCTGAAGGAAGAATCCCTGGTGCAATGAAAGTCGGCAGCTATTGGGTTATACCCGCTGAGGCAACCAAACCCAAAGATGAACGAATCAAAACCGGCAGATATATAAAAAACCGAAATAGTGAGGGACATTAAATGATAGAGTATGCTCCCGGTATGAGAACCGTCATTCGAGATGAAGAATGGATGGTCAAAAAAATAGAGACAAACAGTCTAGGAAATAAAGCTCTTTACTGTGTAGGTATCTCCCTACTTGTTAAAGATAAAGATGCTATATTCCTGACTGATCTTGAGAATATACAGATCGTGAATCCGGCAGAGGTAAAGCTCATTCCGGATCATTCGCCACGCTATAAGAGATCTCTTCTTTATCTGGAGAGTCAGTGGAGGCAGCAGATTCCGACTGATACGAATATACATATCGGCTATAAAGCTGCAATGGATCCGATGATTAGGATTTGATACAGTTACAGGCGAATATATTTATAAGGGGCACAACAAATGGGCGACTTAACTCAGTTCAAAACACTTGATGAGTATAAAGAATATCTTCGTGTAGTTTCCAAAACTAATACTAAAGTACATAAAGCCTATGAATTATTGTGGGAAGAAGAGGATATAGATGCAGTCATTGCCGATGATAGTTTATCGGAACATGAATTTGTCGATTCTATTGCCTTATGCAGACTGAATAATTATAAGAAGGCGTCTGGTGGAGCCAATAAAGCAGCAGAGAATGAGACTGACCGTTTATATGCTAAGAATCCATGGAAATTCGTGGAAGAATTTTTGCAAAATGCAGATGATTGCGATTATGCTGATATTCCCGAAATAAGTATAACTATCGATGAAAGGGATATACAGCACTGCAATATTGAATTCTGCTATAACGAGGAAGGTTTCAGAAGAAGTGATATATGGGCCATAACTGCATTTTCCGAGAGTACAAAGGTTAATGATTTAGTTAAGCGACAGGAAGAAACTGGGGTATTTTATAAAGAAAAAACTGGTAGAAAAGGCAAGGGATTCAAATCAGTTTTTTCATTGAATGCTGAAAACGTGATCGTCCATATCTGTAGTAATGGGTTTTCTTTTAAATTGGATAATAAAATAGGGCGCATTATGCCTGTCTGGGAAGAAGATCCAGCGCGTATGGACAAACGCACACATATAAAAGTGGAACTTATTAAGCCTGAGTTTTCTGTGTCCGAGATCTATCCTGAATTTAGACGGCTTTTTTGCATCGATAATTTTGAAGGGATCTTTTCCAATAGCCCATTCCTGTTTATGCACAGACTTCGTATGGTGAGTGTTACACGTATTAATGAAGAAGGAAAAGAAACGTTCATCACTGAATACAAAGAAACAAGTGAGAAGACGGTTTATTCTAAACCGTTCAAACTTGATAAAGAGAAAAGCCTTCTTGCTGGAATAGCAAAAGATGGTGTGTACTATTGTGAACAATTTCAGAAAGGTGAGATTACAACAATTTCTGAAAATGGAGATTATTTTAATATTCCTCTACTTAGGTATACGAGAATGGTAGAGGATGATATAGCTTATAGAAACTATTCCATTATAGCTCCTGTAATAACGGCTTCTTCAGATATTGATTGGCAAGGAGGCGCATTGTTTAGGACGTTCCCGATGTCATTGCATCTTATAAAGATGCCGATAGCGATAGATGCTCCGTTTATATTAAATCCAGATAGAAGCGGAATTCAATATAGCACATATAAGGATGAAGAAGGACAGCAGATCTCAGCAAATATTTGGAATACTGAGGTCTTAGAGCGAATTTTTGAGAGAGATGGCGTTTATGAGGCCTTTTTTCTATGGCTTCGGACCATTGAAGGAGTTCGTGTAGATAAATACATGATACCGGAAGCAGTATTACTATTTGAGGACAGAAATAATTCTGACGGTCATGGTAATACTTGGGTTCCGCAGATTGATATAAGCAGTCTTTGTCATGAATATCCAGTATTTCATCTTTTTTCAAATTCTGAGGGATTTGTTAGTTTCAATAATGCTCGTATTGTAAAAAAAGATATATTTGGCTGGCCGCGGGTTAAAGATTTTTTCAAACTTTTGTTAGGAGATAATTATGAGAAGTATATTCTTTCAGATATGTATGTTGGAAGCAGTCTTTTCAGGCCAAAACCTATAGTAGATGAAGGGTTTACAGATGCATTGAATTCATATCTGGATCTAGTTGAAGAGGATTTAAAACTAGATTCTGCGGAGATGGTCACATTTTTTAATACGCAGCTTTACCCTTTTTTGAAAGAAAATACAAATCTTATAAACAAAATAGAACAGGATGCATTCAAAAGACTGCGTATTTATCTTAGTCGAATGAAAATTAAGGATTCCATTGCAGTTGTAAGGGAATCTTGTTCAGATGACGTTAAATGGTTTCATTCGGATAATGGAGCTCCTCTACTGTCGATTAACCGATATAGAGTCTATGAGTCATCACCGGTTGATATAGGTATATTAAAACAAACAGCTGAAAGTGTACTCGGCAAAAAGACTCTGTACTTTCAATTTGGTGGAAATAACCAGCTTATAGCAGCGAAGAAATGTTATGCATGGGAAGACGTAAGAGATTACATTGAGGCTTTGCTTCATTTTGGCTATGGCCTAGAGAATTTCAAGTTTGCATGCTTAAAAAACTATGTTCTCAGTGAAAAATTTGAACCCGGTTTTAATGCATTTAGGCAAACCGGAGTCCTTAAGATAATAGAAGATGAAGACATACAGGCGCTTGCGTCTTATTTTAAGAATGATATCGATGAGACTATAAAAACACTAATCCGTATGGGAGTAAGAACTGGAAGAGAGCTCTTTGTGAGCGAAGGCAACTATATTGCTCTCTCCTCCGATACAGTAAAGGTGCTTGAATCTGAATTATGCCCTCTGGAAACCTTTAAAGAAATCAGTTTAGTTAAGAAAGAATCAGGGAAGTATATTAACACAACCTACGATACTATCAGGAACGTCAGAGATGATGCACTGATTTATTTTCTTGATGAAAGTAAAGATCTATTCTCTACAGACCTTTACGCTGACATATGTGACAAAGTTCAGGAGGACAGAAGGTTTTGGTCTAGAGACGATAAGATTGCAACTGAGATTTTAATAAGAGCTATATCGGGAGCTTCCAGTGTTCTAAAAAATAAAGAAAGTAGAGCACTAAAAGTCAGCATTGAAGATGTACTAAAAAGCAGACTTGAAAAATGCATTATCAACATTGGGCGTAAAAAAGCCATAGGGAAATTAGTTATCGAAAATAATAGCTTTTTCGAAAAGATTCCTAATGAAGAGATAAGACCAAGATTGTCTCTTCTTAAATATGATGTCGGCATAAATCAGACGGCCTATTATAAGGGCAATATGTGTTGCTTTGGCGGACAAAGGAAATTTCTGCGGGATATTCAGGGCGGAAATATCTACCTTAACTGTGCTTCTAACGGGGATTATTATGGATCTTTAGAAGAATTGTCAAAAGCGCATTTTGATCTGGATGCGTTGAAATATGTTGGAGAGATGGAACAACAGTATAAGGATGTCAAGGAGAATATTATAGTTCCAATCTTCAATAAAGCAGATTACGATTTAAATCGTGCATACAATGAAATCGAGAGACGTTTTAAGAATTATAACAAAAGGCAGATTATCAGTATACTTTCATGGTTCAGGAGTCAGGGATACACAAATGCTCTGGGAAATGGAAATATTAACAATGAGAAAGAAATAGAAGATGATTATAGGGATGATCCATGGAAATTCATCTATGAATTTATTCAGAATGTAGATGACTGCTCTTACAAAATAGACAAGACTCCAGAGCTTAACATCACGATAAGTGATGCAGATAACCGTATAATATTTGAGTACAATGAAGACGGATTTACGCTAGATGATATAAAAGCCCTAACGAAATTCGGTGACAGTAATAAAAGAAATCTACTGGACGAGCAATATGTGCAAGAAGGCCCGTTTGATCTGGAGAAGACCGGTAGAAAAGGAAGGGGGTTTAAGTCAGTATTCGCGCTTCCAGGAGATGGGATAGTTGTTCATATATATAGTAACGGATTCAGTTTCAAATTTGTAAAGAGACTTGGAACGATAATACCTATTTGGGAAAATGCTAAAGACGTTCCCGAGAAAGGAACAAGAATAGTTGTAGAGGGGTTTGAAAAAGGATATATATCGAAACTAACACCTGAAATCCGAAAACTATTTGGTGTGGATGATATATCAGAGTTTTTTGCGGTATGTCCAATTATCTTCCTTCGCAAAATTAGAAAAGTATCAGTCATCAACGATGAGGATATTTTTTCTGTGAACATAAGAGTAAAAAATAGACAATACACAAATGGGGAACTTAAGACATCACAACCTACCACAGCCGGTATTTTGTATCAGGGACTATTCCGGAGCGCGATGCTGGAGATAGACGATATTGATATTAATATCTCTGGTGAAGAAAAATCTATTCTGGCGGTAAGGCATTGCTTTGCATTTGAATTGAGAAATAAGCAGAGGATAGCCTCTATCTTTGCTCCGATTATAACGGAACAGTCCAATATTTCCTTCAGGAAAGGAGCACTTTATAATACACTACCGCTTAATGAGCATGTGATTCCGATTCCCGTTTCTGTCAATGCTCCATTCGAAACGGACAGTGGAAGAAGCAGAATATCGGAGAATAGTGAGGACAACAGAAATGTTGTAAAGCATATCTTCGACTCGTTATTACCAGAGTTTTTTTTACAACTTCGAGCGCTTTCAGGTATTAGGATAGAAAAATATATTCCATCCGGACGAGTGGTGTTGTTCGAAGGATATAAAAACATAAGCAGAATTTATTTATCATCAGCTATAAAAGAATACGATATTCTGAAAAGTTATGATGGGAAGAATTATGTATCGTGTAAAGAAGCAATTGTTTTGCCGGATGAATGCTATACATGGATTGATCCGATTGCTCTTGCTACTTGTTTTGATACAGAGGGGCTAACTCTAATTGATCGTAAGTATTCCTTACTACCAGGAGTAAAAAAGGTTGATCTGAATAGCATACATTTTGTAGAAAATCTCAATGCGTATCTAGACATGCTTTCTATAGATGGTGAGTCATATATCAAATTGATGCATGAAAACATCTATCCATATATGTCGGCAAATTATGAGAGTATAAGAAAAATCTATCGAGCGGAAGGAAATCCAGACGCTTTTAAAGGCATGCAAATCTTTATTTTCAGGATGTCAGATGGGAGTTACGTGAGAGAATGTGCTGATGAGAACTGCATATGGATAAAAGAAGTACCAGAGGGCTATTTGTCTTTTGGGAAATATCGAAGCGTTGACTCAGGCTCTCTTTCCGGAAGTATAAATAGTTGTAAGTGGGTCGAAGATCTTCATGAAATTATTAGTTTTAATAACGGGTTTACCAAAGATACGCTGGAAGGGAATGGTGCAAGAGACTGGACACAGACTGAAGAATTGCTTGGAACAGTACTCTATTACAACGTAAGACGTAATTTGCGTATTTCTTTTCTGGGAAAATGTGCCTTGTCTGAGGAGCTCGACCAGGAGAAAAACCTCTTCAGAGAGGGATATCTCGCAACAGGGAATGAAGGTATTTTAAGCAAGGTCATTGATCGGAATGATTTGATAAAAATCTGTAATCGGGCGGGTGTTGAAAAAATAGAATCAATTAGGAATTTTGCCGATTCCATAAAAACTATGGGAATTAAGCAGCCCGACGAATTTTTTGACTTTAAGGGAAGGGGAATTTACGCCCTCAATTCTTCCACGCTTGCACTTTTATCTGCCTTTTGCGGTGATAGAACTACTTCTGGAAGAGTGCTTTTTGCAATTAAAGATGCTTTTTATGAAAAAGAGAAGAATAATCCTTCGGCAACACTTCACATTACATACGAAGATATCAAAGACTGTTCTCCAGCAGTATTTTCTAGAATATTTGAATATGAGATGGTTGGGGCTGATATACGTAACAGACTTGCAGCAGAGTATTGCAATAAATTCCGTCTCCAAAAAGATGATGACTATGCAGAAGCTTACATTAGAGCACTTGATGTGATCGGAACGACTGAAGAAAGTAGAAGCATCACATTGAGATTGAGCGTGATCAAGGAAAGACATTTAGGGAAGAGCCTGCAGAAATGCAAATTGACAAACCTAGATAATTTAAGATTAAACATTGTTTCGGATGAGGTAATTCAGAATTACCCAAGTGATGAAATTGAAAAAGCTCTTGGGTGGCTGGAAAATGATAGTGCAGTCAGTGTTTCATACGAGTACTATACGGCTGACCTGGGAGAAGCTTTTAATAATACAGGAGATACTGCATCTTTTTTCCTGTTTGATGACACTAAAGTTCTTATAAATAAGCAAAATGCTGAAAACTGCATGTTGAAATTTGTACAGAGGAGATATAAAGGGACCGACGACAGTTTTCGTGCTTTGATCAGCATTGTAATGGAACAGAACGAACTTAAGAAACCATGGAAAAAAACTAAAAGAGAGTATGTCAAAAAACTTGCTCAATTTAGGAAAGATACCTTGAATAAACAAAAGGTCCTTTTTCCGAACTTTGATCATCATCTGAATGATGCAAATGGGAAGGCGATTGATTATGTTATTCCTGAATTGCTTCAGAATATAAACGATTGTATTCCTGGAAAAGGACAGGATAAACGAACGCTGGAAGTTGCGGTTGATATAGCAAATGGGATGATGTTACTACGTTATGACGAAGCGGGCTTTGAGTATCCAAATGTTTATAGCATTACGGCCATCGGACAATCATCAAAACATGATGAGAGTGAGGGGGAAAAAGGTCTTGGATTCAAGAAGGTGTTTTCCTTGTTTGAACGTGTAGAGATATATAGTAATGGCTTCTGTTTTGGGCTAGAGGCAGGATCAAATACCGTTCCCAATTGGATTGACGATAAAGAAAAACAAGAAAAATATTTGGCTGAAGGAAAAACAACCATGCTATTTATCGTCAATGGTGTTTATAAACAAAGACTGTCAGGCATACGGGAGCAGTGGGAATCACTTGTCAACGGCGAATATGTAGGAAGTAATATTTCTCCATTATTTCTAAAGAACATAGATTATATATACTTGGATGGCAGCGAGAATTTTTATTCAAGAGAACAGATGAAAACGGAATATATTTTTCTTAATGCCCCATTGGTATCGTTCTATTCAAAGCTATTGTCAGATCAAGGAGTTGAGGAAAAAGAAGAGGCCGTTGAGGAGTTAAGAAGAGATTTAAAAACAAGAAGAAAGTGTTCACTTATGGATGAGGATGAGAAGAACCGATATGTCGATTCTATCTCTGTAGAAATATGTGTACCGCGGCGCATCACTGAAAAAAATAGAGGAAAAGGCTGTTTCTATAGTACATTGCCTATAGAAAGAAAGCTTTATGCTACAGTCTTTATCAATGTACCGTTGGAACTGACAACAGGAAGAGATGGGTTGATAGAGGAAAGTGTATATAATGATGCGATTTTCAGAGCAATATTTTCTTTAGAGGAGGAAGGCGCTTCAGTGTTCAATCGGTTGTTTGAGAAAATAGCCGATGAACACAGGGATCTGTTTATGCTGCGCTATATAATGCCGGAAATAGAGAATTTTACAAAAACGATTGCCGATTTCCTTGATGAATATCCTGATTATGTTTTTGAAGGATTTGAGTGCCTGAGAATATTTAAAGCATTTGGTGAAGATGAACTTGTATCATTAGCATCATCGTACAGCGTGGATAGGATTATATACCAGTATATTAAAGAAGTCGAGAATACTATAAATGATATTGTGGAATGGACAGAGGAACATTCAGTAATGGCGGATGATCTAGAGTTACTAAACTTGTCATCGGTAGAAGAATGTGAAATGGTAGAACGTTTTGCTCAATATACGGGTACTACTGACGGGTATTTTCCGCTTACTGAGAATGGTGTGGATTTCATGCTTGAATATATGTCCGATGAATACGGTAGTGAAGGGGAATGAGAGGAAGATGAATAGAGTCTATAGTAAAGAAAATAAAAAAGACAAGTTTATCACTGAACATCTTCTCCCGTATCTATTGAATTATATAGATGACAGTGAGGATCCTGATGCCGTTATAGAAAAAGTTGCAGAGATGTATATATTTCCGTACAAAGCGGATGATGGCATAAGAATAGGAAGTCTGAATGAACCAGGAATAAATTGGTATTACTCCACTGAAAATGATAAAGATAGAATCAGTTCAGGAAGTTATAGAATATTTGCTGAAGAAACGATGAAGCCGGAACAGATAAAAAAGCTTCGACGGATCTTTTCTGAAGATGATTTAATTGTTGAGTTTTCAGATGATGCTGTTATCAAAGACTTGATTCAGAAAATGAGTAAAGAGGACGATTATACGGAACTCTGGTGGACATGTGCGTATGATGTATTCATGCTTTGTAAGTCAGGGAAAAGCATTATCGATATGTCTGATGCAACCGCTTCAATACAGAATGATTACTTCTTTTTTGATGAAAACTATGAAGGATATGTATTGAAAGATGAGTTAATCAGGTTCGGAGTATTTCGAGATATATTAACAAACACAGCCAAACTTCTATTCTGGGATAAGATTAAGAAAACAGAAAAGCCGAGAGCAATAAAGCTTTTGAAGGCATTTGGAGTACCCCACTCTTTTACATATATTTCGGAAGAATGGGATAATGAATTTGTACACTGTATAAATTCTAATATCCTCCATTTTGTTAAATCTATAAGAGAAGAAGTTGAGTTTCCTGTTGATTATAATATGGCGGAGTACGACAGGTGTAATCTTTGCCACAGACTATTTATGAACATCATATATAGGGAGTCTGAAGAAGCATTTGAGAACTACGTTTTTTATGGAAGAGGGGAGGGGGCTGGCAGTTTACTTGTCAAGAACATCCTTGGGGAGTATTTACCTCTTTCGTGGAACTTGTTTTATTCCGATAATGATTTTGGGACAGATAACTACAGAGAAGAAGATGAATATTTTTCTTGGCTTGAATACCGCCATATTGATGCATCCTTATATGATCGATATTTCATAGAAAAAAGCACAACGATCAACGAGTTTTCAGACATAAGCGAGACAGCAGATGCGTATTATATCTCGGAAAAATATGCGGAAGATTTCTATAAATGGGTTTGGTCCTATTCAAAGCACAAAGAGATTGCTGAAATAATCCTGGATTATTATTCTGGGGGTAAAAGAAAAAGGAAAACGATAGATAGTAGTGCAAATGAGTTTGTCTTATCTGTTATTGAGAACTGTGATATTGAGGACATAGGATACGCATTTGATATTGATTTTATGGAGAACGAGGCATTTCTTCATTCTGGCATAATTAATAAAATTAGCACTTGCTTTGAATATATATATGTCGTGGTGAATAGCCATTTCAGAAGAATTGATGTCCGAGAGTATGTAAGACGGATTCTTGATGCGACTGATGCTAGCTATACTGTAAAGAGCGAAATAGAATCAAATGAAATATGGGATCATATTTATCTCGTGGAGGGTGTACTTGGTGAATATGATGGTGTGTACGTAAAATGTAAAAAATATGAAGGACATTATGAAGATGCATTAGTATTATGGCCATCAGAGTATGAAGATTCATATATAAAAGCACTAGCAAATTATGTCAGAGAACACTTTAATGTTGAAGTAGCTATTGAGGATGTTGAAGCATTTGATTGGAAAGAGGAATATCTAAAACTTTCACATGGAATTCGAGATTTTATTTCCGAAAAGACCAAAAAAAAGTTGCCAGAAGAGTTATTTGGATGCGTTGCGAATATGGAAGACGTGCAAGACTTCGGAACAGAAAAAAGAATTTGGTTAAGACTTAAAGAGCAAAGAAAAAAGATAATGGCTCATGAAATGCATAGCACGCCGGTTGATCTTAACTCATGGAGAGCATTTCTTTCTTCTAAATATAAAGGAAGGTGTCAACTGTGTGGGGGAAAAACTATAACCGGCGAACAGAATGCTCATTTTTATTCATTTCGATTAGTGAAGCGATCGAAAAATAATCTGGCTGATATGAGTTCAAACATGTTTTGTCTATGCCCGTCATGCTGGGGTGAGATGGGCCAGGGAGACTTTATGGGAAAAGATATGTCTGAACTATTAACCAGAACATCAGAATATGCTGAATATATTGAGGATAAGATAAGGAGTGGAGATATGGAAGATGATTTTCGAAGCCTGATAAGTGAATTATGGGAAGATCAGGAGCTTACAGAAGAAGAGGAAGATAAGCTGGAAGGATTTCATCATCCGATTGTATGCCATGTTATGGTCAATGGTAAAGAAAGGAGCATGGCCTTTTCCTGGGAGCATTTTATGAGAATCGCGTTCATATTATCAGAATCTGATGAAAACGAGGAGTGAAGGAATGACATCAAGATTTAACGCTGGGGATCTTGCCCAAATAAAAACCACAGGTGAGGTTGTAACAATTAATGCAGTTAGCCCTGGAATGAATCAGACCTTCTACTTGGTTTTTCAGAACGGAAAGAAGAATAGATATAAGGAATCAGAACTCGTTCCCTATGTTGATAAAGAAGAGGAAATCCTTTCAAAACTCAGAGAGGCTAAATTTGCCAATGCAGAGTCCTTTCAGAAGTATGCATATTATAGGATGTTCTCTGAGAGCCAAGATAAGAATCTTTTTAGTTATCAAGGCAATAAGATTATCTTTAATCCATTTCAGTATAAACCGCTTATTAAGTTTCTTGCTATAGATTCAGATGAGAGACTTTTGATTGCGGATGAGGTAGGTGTTGGCAAAACTATAGAATCAGGGATTATTCTAGATGAACTTATCGCACGAGGAGAGTTGCAAAACAATGATTCTGTTATGATTGTATGTCCAAGCATACTTTGTAGAAAATGGCGTTTGGAATTACGCAATAAATTCATGATGGATGATTTTTACATTCATGATGGAAAAAGCTTAACATACATGCTAACGGATATTTTAGAGACGGGGAAGGTTCAGTATCCTCATAGTATAGTTAGTGAACAACTTTTTCGCGGAGAAAAATTTCAGGAACTTCTTAAGAGATGCCTTGATGAACTAGGCGAACCGTTTATTAAGTTTTTGATTGTGGACGAATGTCATCATTATAGAAATCCAGGAACAAATACCCATAAATTCGGTGCGATATTAAGCCTGTGCAGCGAAAGAGTTATTATGCTTTCTGCCACTCCATTTAATCTTCGCAGTGACGATTTATATAACCAACTTCATATGCTCAATCCAGCTCTTTTTTCAGAACAGCAGCTTTTTAATGTGTTGCTAAAACAGATAAGAAGTGTAAATCAAGCTATTGAGTTGGTAAAAACGGATACACCAGAATCGCGGAAGAAACTTATAGAATATGCTACGGAACTAAAGCGCATAGCGGACGATAATTCATTTATTTCAGAAGAGTACACGCGGCTTTATAATAAAATCTCAACAGGAGAAATCTTAACAGTAAAAGACAAGGTTGATTTTGAAAGAATCACTTCATCGCTTAATCCTATTGCAACATCTTTTACTAGAACGCTAAAGAAAGACGCGATAGAACACCGTGTAACTAGAGAAACAATGACACTAGAAGTACATTTTTCTCCACAAGAAGCGGATGTGTATAATTCATTTCTTCAAACAAATTTGATGAGATATAGAATGTTTGGGGTTTCAGAGAGGGCTTTCGGACTTATATTGAATGGGCTAGAACGGATAGCTGCGAGTTCTATTGTTGCACTGGAAAAGAATGTACAAAAGTTTATTCACATGCCAGATGAGGCATTTGCAGAAATGTTATCAGAAGATGGTGAGACAGATAAAAGTGCAGCTAAGGCAATAAAAAACCTATTTTTGGAAAGTTACTCAGATCTTTTGGAAAAAATAAGGCTTGTAGAAGATAACGATAGTAAATATGAGGCCTTTATACAGCTTCTGAAGGAAATACAGTCTGCTTCCGGTGATAACAAGCGTGTCATAGTTTTTTCATTCTATACAGAAACACTTAAATATCTGCGCAGAAAACTTGTTGCTGATGGGTTTAGTGTAGCCCTGATGTATGGAAAGACTCCTGATGAAACGCCAGAAAGACAGAGAGATGAAGATGGATTCAAAGTGTTTGGCAGAAATGATATAATGCGTGACTTTGAAGCGGGCAAGTATGAGATTTTGCTTGTAAGTGAAGTGGGTGGAGAAGGTCTTGACTTTCAGTTCTGCACATCCTTGATTAATTATGATCTGCCCTACAATCCAATGAGAATAGAACAGCGAATCGGTCGTATAGATCGAATGGGACAAGAAGCTGATAAGATCATTATAGGCAATCTATGTATCGATAATACGATTGATATGGTTATTAATAGAGTGCTTCTTAAAAGAATATCAAATGCATCAGATCTTGTTGGCGAAATGGAGCCTATTATTGCAAAGGAACTTTCTGAGATAAATGAGCTTATCATTACTAAGGATTTTACGGATAAAGAACTTGAAAAAAGAGAACGTGAGCTTGAACAACGAATAGAAAAGGCTAAACAGACAAGAGAAGAATTTGAAGAAAAAAGATACGATCTTGTTAATGACAAGGGATTCCGTGAAGAATTTGAGGATGCAATAAAGAAAAGCAGAATATCACCATATGAATCGTTGTTGTTTACCTACAGCTTTTTAAAGAAGGAATCTGGATGCTGGTGCAAGTTGGTTTCGAAATCAGCAGCTGTTATTCATGTGACGAAAGATATCTGTGAAAGACTTAAGGCTTACAATAAGAAAATGAATCTTGGCAAAGCTGGGGAAGAAATTAGGAAATTAATTGATAATGGCGGTGATCTAGAAATTGATTTTGACGGGGATTCTGCCTATGCAAATAAGAACCGGGTATTTTTTAAGCCAGCAGGAGCATTTATCCATTTTATTATAGACTACATTCGTGCAGTTAATTTGGAATATCCTGAAAATGTATTTTATTCAACATTAAAAAAGAACCAAATGAAGGGGATAGACGCTGGAAGACATTGGCTATTTATCTATGATATGGAGTTTAAGGGCTTTTTTGAAACAAGATCGTATGAATATTTTCTGACAGATGAATCTGGAAATACGATCGAGTGCTTAGATGATGAAAGAAAAAAACAGCTTCTTCAGGTCGTTAATAATGGTAGATCACCTTTAAATGTATCTTTTGACCATTTTGACGATATCCAGATGCACATAGAAGAAGCAGCAGAAGAACGAAAAGAGGCACTTGCCGCAGAAGCAACGAGTAAGAATAATGTGAAAATTGGATCACGGATTAAGGGCATTCGAAATTTTTCTGAAATACGAATAAAAGAATTGGAAGACCAATTAATAGGAGCTATTGGGAAAGACGAGGAAAAATATCGAAGAGCTATTGCAAAGGAGAAAAAGAAGGCTGCTGAAAAAATAGCAATACTTGAAGAGAAAATGAAGTATATAGGAACCTATTCACTGGATTCAGTGAGCCTAATAGATGTGATGTAGAATAGTAATGCTTTAAAGATATCAGAAGATTATTATGACAGAAGTTTTAAACCGTCTACATAATACAATAATTATTACAGGAAAAATCGTATGGTAGGTGCATATAAAGTCATAACTCTCTGTGGTAGTACCAGGTTTAAAGATGCGTTTCTGGAAACACAGAAGCGGCTGACCCTTGAAGGAAACATAGTGATCAGCGTCGGCCTCTTTGGTCATTCAGGGGACAATGAAGTCTGGGAAAACATGGATGAAGGAACGCTGACGAAGACAAAAGAGATGCTAGACGATATGCACAAGCGGAAGATCGATATGGCCGATGAGATTTTTGTAATTAATGTTGGTGGATATATCGGTGAAAGTACTCGATCTGAGATCGAGTATGCTAAAAAGACTGGAAAACCAGTCAACTATCTTTGTGAGAAGCACTAAAATAATCCGGCGCATTCTTCATGATGAAACTAAAAATGGAGGAAAGTATATGCGTATTCTAATGCTCGGCAATAGTTTCACTTATTATAATGATATGCCTTCCATGCTTGCAGAGATTACCGGCGCCGAGGTAATGGCGCACACTCGTGGTGGTGCGTACCTTGCGGAACATCTGAATTCTAATACAGAAATGGGCTCAAAAACACTTTCTGCTCTTGACGGAAGCCAGTCTTGGGATTATGTGGTTCTCCAAGGACAGAGCAGTGA
>CACXCB010000249.1 GCA_902766005.1 uncultured Erysipelotrichaceae bacterium
ACTAGTACATTTTGATTGACTCTATCTTTGTGATCTCGCAGTCCTCTTTCAAGACACCATCTGGAATTATATAGCTTACCAAAAATCATGTTACGTCCGATTAAAGCACTTCTATTTGAGTCATCTGCAATTCGATATTGTTCTCTACGAAGAAGGACATTTCCATTCCGAACGTCCGTGATTCTTGCCAAAAATTTTCCATTAGGAGTACAAAAAGTTATATTGACATTTTTCTCTGAACACGCTCCCATTAGTGCAGGAGATGCCCCGGCATATGAAAAAGTAACAATATTCTGCAAAGTATGAAGTGGATATCGTGCAACCTTATCATTTCCCCTATTCGCAACAACATTTTCTCCTTCTAAAGTCAGATATACATCTTCAGTTGTTACAAACAAAGTATTGAGTAAATGTTTCATGATTATTCCTCCATCGCAGAGGATATATAGTCAGATACAGTTTTTACTTTATTAAGTACGGGTAGGCATATATCCTTCAATGAGCATGCATAACAATGCTTTCCTGTTTTTACTTTAGGAGTATGTCCCCGTTCCATTAATCGATGCATCAGTAGGAGCTTTTCTTTAACATCTGCTCGCATTTCTTTCGAAAAGACTACTTTTTCACGTTTTTTTGTCTCTCCGTAGAACAGAGCTCCGCTATCAACAGTACAGCAAAGCATTTCTTCCAAACACATGGCCTGACAGCACAATTGTAATCTATCAGCGTTAGTTTCCTTGATTTTCCCCCTCTTATATTCAATCGGATATGGCTGCCATAATCCGAGATGCCCGGCTAAGGTTATCCCTTTATCATCGCGATGATATTCCACCACATCACATTCACCCGACACTCCGAGAATTGAAGAAGAAACTTGAACCGCATGTACACTCAAAGTCTCTCCACGCATTTCTTTTATAGATGAATCATGTGCCCTTTTATGCATCATCTCACCCTCTACAGTGCGAAGATTGTCAAACCATTGTTTTTCTATATGTATCAATGCCCATTGTCTTTGGCAGAACACAAAATGTTGAAGCCCCGATATCTGTAAATAATCCTCCTCCGGATACATTATTTAATCACCGTGCATGTCACACCATCAGGCAGATTCTCTTTTTCAATAGTTACTATATAATCTGAATAACTTCTTGCCGGTAAAAGATCCTCCGGATTCTTCCGCTGAACTTTTACTGTATCGAAGAGCTTATAAGCCGGAGCACATCCCAGTTCTGTATCATGTTTAAAAATGATCAGATCGCGCATCGACATTTTTCCTCGTGCCGCTGAATGATCAAAATCGAACATATTAAGAAGGGCTTGCCACAATAGTGCAAGATCATCTTCGGAAAAACCGGTTGTTTTTCTTGCAAGGTTTGCAGAAATGAATCCTTCACATCTATATAGGCCATAAGGGATAATATATTTTCTTCCCATTTCTGTGCCCTTATTTTCGGCATCTGCTTCTGTAGTAATTGCAACTCTGGTAATTGTCACCTCTTGAGGTAAAACCGGTTCTATACTCCTCGCAAAACCAAGCTGTACCGGTCCTCTCACCTGACCACAGTTTAATGCACCTTTTACAAATGTTGTCATAACCGCACCAAATGTACGAATATCATAAAAATTCTCACACATCCAGTTACGAATACCATCATCTATTTGTGGGTTAGCTTTTTTGGCGGCCTTTAAGGATTTTTCATCAGGTTTGATATTAAATTTTGTACAAGCCTCCGCATCGCTTCGATTTAATGGTACCCCTTCCTTGATATAAATGCGATACCCATCTTCGTTCTCTTTAACCGCTTCTACATAATTACGAATCTTTCTTTTCAGGCAGACATCCGTCACTATGCCCAAACCGGTTTCCGGATCGACTCTTGGCATATTTCCCGCATCAGGATCACCATTTGGATTTCCGTTTTCAACATCAAATAAAATAACAAATTCATAACGGTTTTTAATTGCTTCTGCCATTACTCTTTTTCCTCCTTCTTTCCTTCGAAACGTGCCTGTCTTTGATGATAATATCCCAACTGAAATGATCCTTGTTCCTGAAGGTTCATCCTGGCCGGAAATTGTTCGCCGAGTTTGCAAAGAATTTCTGTCATTTCTTTGTTCAGGGTAACCTGAAGACCTCCCCCGATTTTGCTCAAATGCTTTTGAGCAAGATT
The DNA here is from genome assembly GCA_902766005.1 of uncultured Erysipelotrichaceae bacterium. Classification (GTDB taxonomy): domain Bacteria; phylum Bacillota_I; class Bacilli_A; order Erysipelotrichales; family Erysipelotrichaceae; genus Bulleidia. Next base: position 2,175 of record CACXCB010000249.1, read on the forward strand.
AATTAACGTAGGGAATATTGTGCCCGGTGTTGCCGATGCTGCGTTAAAATATCTGTCTCTGATAGTAGTGTTTATTCCGGGATTTGCTGCAGATTGAATATTCTCCAGAACCGAAAACAGCCGCCCCAGATTATAAGGCGTATTTGTACTCTCTTTATTCAGTGACACTTGTAATACCTCCTCTGGAACATATTTACTATTATTCTTCAAATAATAAGCTTTTATAATTGCTGCCCTTCCGGGTGTCACATTGTGTTCCGCCCTGATTCTCAAATTCACCCCGTTAAGAAGAGTAGCAGGATACTTTGTATTTGTCAGGATAGAACGCATTACTTCACCTGCCATTATATGAGATGGAGATTTATCCCTTGAGTTCATATTAACTGTCTCACTTAACATTTTCCATAACGGCATAACTGTAAACCTGTCATACACCGGACGCTTAATCTCAATTCTTTTATAATGTTCATCTATGTTTTTCAGGATATTGCCAAATGAATCTTTATAAAAAAACCTGATAGATAATCTGGCTGCATTTGGTGCAATTCCCAGTAAATAGAAGGTCTGCTCTGCGTTAATCCTTTCATCATCGAATTCAACATTATCTCCTTTTGCAAGTTTTCTTACCTTATTTCTTATGTCTGTTTCAGAATAATTTTCCGGTGTCCCGAACAAAGACATGCACGCCAAACTTTGATAAGCAGGTTCCGCCCCCTCAGCCCAACACAGAATAGCGGTATCTCCGATATAATTAACATGTTCTTTATCAGCAATAAGGTAATTTAACGCCGACGTATAAGCAAACGCTGCATATTGGCTCACAGGTGCATTATAATTCTGTTCTTTCCCATATGAGCAAAAAGCCGGAGCATTAAAAGAAATCAACGCCGCACCTGATGACTGTGCTCCTCGAATCCCCTTAATAGCAGGATGTACAGCCTCTGCCGGTGCCATTTTCCCTGTAACCAGGCATGGCATGTTAGCCCCTGTTTTATCAGCTA
>CACXCB010000250.1 GCA_902766005.1 uncultured Erysipelotrichaceae bacterium
AGTACCGGGAAGAGATATTAGCTGCATAGAAAAACTCCAGCGATTTCTCACTGGAGCAAAAGTCTAACTTTTGGGGGTCACCTCAAATTTTTGCAAGCATTATTTTTTGGCTTGGTTGAGCCATTTATTAATGAAAAACAAAAACTGCATAGGCGGTAAATTACCCTCCATGCAGTTTCCAAATAAGCCATAAAACTATATTTATTTAATCCTATGAATATCGATTTCCTCATAATCGCAGCCCCAGTCACTTCCATACAAGCCGCGGTCTTCGTATTCCAATTCTCCGCACTGATTATCGCAAGGGTCTTCTCTAGGGAATTTTTTTGCGGGAACCATTTCCGACTGGAACGAATCGTTAATAGGCACTCTGAACGGATCAACATTTCCAAAGAAATAATCCCAGCGCTTCATCTTACCTTTCTTGTAAGCACTTCCGCCGTAGGACAGGTCTGCGCCCAGCCAGCCTTTAGACGGCAGATAAAACAGCGCCCAGTCGTGCTGCCCCAGACTGCCCGGTTTGGTATCCAGCCCCGACTGCCACCTTGCAGGAATGCCGCAAATTCTGCAGAGAGTAATAAACAAAAGCGCCTGAATACCGCAGTCACCGCGCAGGTTCACCGCACAGTATTCACTCAGATTGTCGATTGCCGCGTAATCTCTGACAAAACGGTAAGTGACTTTGGTCGTTACGTAATCATAAATCCGTCTTGCCGTTTTCAGCAGATCTCCCGAAGGATCTTTTAAGCTCTCTGCAAGACCTCTCAGATACGGTGTAAATTGAATGTGCGCCAGCTGCTCGCAGAGATACTGGGCTTCCTCTGCCGGAATGTCGCCCTTCTCTTCGCCCATCTTTTCAATGGCTGCCCAGGAAAGATCCACAAAATGAGTCACATGATCCAAACTGTATTCCACAGAAAATTCCTGACCGGCTTTAACTTTCTCTTCAAAATATGCTGCAGGATGACCGTCTTTCAAGGAAGGCATTGCCTTCGGCTCCGGCGTAATATTGATTACTTTCACGTTCTTCATCTGTTGCCTTTCCACAGGCAGCGGCACGTGAACGCGGACGGTTTTTCCATCTTCCAGCACCTCATCATTGACCCAGACCTTTTGACGAATGTGAATATGCGCCGAAGTTTCCTGCCCGTCGACTAAATTCTCAATGAGCGCATCGACAGCCTCCACTTCTTCGGCTCTTGCCATCTGCTTTTCATAAGCGTCGCCTTTTTCGCGAGCTTCACGCTCTTCCATTTCCGGATATACCTTGAAAAGCGTACTGCAAAAGCTCCTCAAATTGCGTACCTCTCCGTTCAGATAGATAAAATCCACTTTATTCTCAAGACGCAGTTCATCAAGTTCTTCCGCCGTAAAGGACGGAATCCTCTCCTGCACCATTGCCAGTACCTCCGCTTCCGTTCTGTTATAACATTTTTCGAGATGTTCCAGATTGGTAAGCTCTATTTCCAGTCGACAGCGCATAGCATAGGTCAACTCTCCTTCCAGTCGTCTTGCGATAATTTCTCTCACACGGTCAAAGTGACCGCTCCACTATTCTTTCAAAATGTCCTCCGGCAAAGCAACTGCCAGGTACTTAAGGTCTTCATGTTTCATTTCGTAATTCAAAATGCCTCCTGCTCTCTCGGTTGTAACAAATTAAATACAGTATACCACACTTCTAAGAAATTCCCAACAAAAGTTTTGCTTCCGCAAATCATAACTGCAAAGTCTACCTCGAAGTTTTCGGCAAGACCCAGAAAAACAAAGACCCCGCAAAATCATGCAAGGTCTCTGTTTTTTCTTATGGCGCTCTAAATAATCGTGTGGGTGGACGTGATAATAAGATTTTTAATAAACAAATTCGCCTTGCTCAATAATCTTTTTTCCGTCCAGATATAGGGTAGGCTTTAAAATGATACCATCCATATGACAATCTGCCTTGTTCGTTCCTCCAAAGGAAGAATTTGTGCCAAATGCAATATGTACAGTACCATAGACTTTTTCGTCTTCTAAGGTGTTTCCACAAAGAAGCGCTTTTTCGTTGGTCCCGATGCCAAGTTCTGCAACAATTCCATTTTCCGGTTTGGCAAATAAAATGTCTAACTCTTCAGAACCGGGACCTGTAATTGTTTGAAGTTGACCATTTTTTACAGTAACATGAAGAGAGCCGGTAAGTGTGCCGACGCCCACCATAGAACCGTCAATACGTGTTTCTCCATTACATCCATCTTCCTGCGGAGCAATATATGCTTCGCCGGAAGGTAGGTTTCCACTGTTCCCGGAATTTTTATAGACACCGGTACTTGGAACACCTTCTCTATTTTGCAGATTCAGTTTCATCAAAAGACCGTCTTTTTCAATTACAGCTTCTTTTGCATCTGTGAGCATCTGTGTAAGCTCTAATGTACGCTTTTCGACCTCTTTAAAGTCGGCGGTAATGGCGCCCTTTGTAAACATTTCTTCTGTGATACCCGGCATAGTACCTACACGAGCCCCATTTTTGACTGCCTGGATCTTTGCATTGGTATGGGTCAGAGATTCTTCTGTAGGGCAGACGATAACATCTGCTCCTAGCATTGCGTTTGCTACAGCTGCAGGAGGTTCTTCTCCAGAGACTGAACGAACCTGCATAGACATGAGCAGGGATTCACAACCCAGTTCAAGACCGGCTTCGTATAAAGCTTTTCCAATTTCATATTTTAAAGTATCAGTAATAACTAACAGTGTTTCGTCCTTTTTCAGGCCCATGCAATCTGTTAAAATATTTTTTGATATTTCTACGAGTGATTTCATATTTCCTCCTTAAATAAGTTCCTTTAGCACAGAAGCAGCAAAAGTGCGAGGAAGTAGGACATTTTTATTGCTGCCATGACAGAGAATATTTTTCATGGCTGATGAGTAGCCCATACAATCCATAAGGATGTAGTCACAGTCCATGTCTTTTAAAGTAAGGCTCAGTGCTGTAAATTCTTCTTCGGTAGACGCATAAGGGGAGATTGAAAAGACCTCCGTATGCATACCGATACCTTCCCATTGTGCGATGGCCTCATTTTTTTGTGCTTCTTCAGGAACGAGGACGATAAGTTTTTTTCTCGTACATATTGCAGGAATCAGAGCGGTTAAAAGGCGGTTCGGATAAATCAGAGGAACATGAGAGGAAAGAAGATCCTTGAAATCTCCTGTACACAAGAACATGATTCCACTGACTCCGCATATCTCTAGTTCATCAATACATTTTTGAAGAAGACTTATAATTTTTTCTTCTGCCATGGAAACCCATTGTCCGTTTCTAAGAGATGAGACGAGAACTGTATCGCCGGGCTTGGGTGCAATCGCTTTCAGGTCTTCTTCGGAAAGGCCGTCCAAGGCCCCTCTTTGCAAAATCTCCGTGTCGTTGCCGATGAGGGGGAAGATGTCCTGCATAATATCATCTCTGGGAGATTGGCCTATTGTAATAAACCCTATCTTTTTCATTTTACTTCATCCCCATGGTTTGTAACTGTGTCATAGGCCCATAGAGTTCGACTAAATGATTGAACTCTATCTCATCGTAGAAGCTACATTGCTTTCTTCCATAGGCTTTGGCAACTTCCAGGACAAATCTTACTGTCATATCTACATCTGCACCGTGTGTTGCACCCGTACCGCAGCCCGGAACAGGTATTTCAGTGGTGATGGCAACACCTACCACAGGTGCATTTGTTGCAACAGCCGGCTGCAAAACACTGTTCAAATGGTATAGGTCGTTTCCGTAAGGGGTAATATCCTGTGTTGTAACAGGGAAAACTTTTGGAAGGCGTCCTGTTGTCATCTGCATTAAATCCAGAAGATCTTCACTGGTTCTCAGAATGTATCCTTCTTTTATTGTCGGAGAAATGGCAAAGCCCATGGTGTTGATGACTCTGTTTCCCTTTGTTGTATCAACGGTCAGAATTGCTTCCATTTCATCGAAGACTTCTTCATCATTACACTGTTTCATGCTAATAGGAGAATCCATAAAGTCTACAGGTTCATGAGGTTCGGTCGGGGCATCACTGCAAATATGAGTAACTGCAATTACATCGCCTTCCAGAGAGTCTCCTTTGTTTTGCATGTCAAGGAGCTTTGCAGCTGCAGTTAATACTGTAAGTGCACCGTCTCCATCGGATACAAAACCAATTCTTTCCGGTCTTGCGCCCAGACCCCCCAGTCGTCCGATTAAACCAAGGGTCGGTGCATTGCCCCCCTTGATACGACCGTTGGTTCCCGGGATAGTAACCTTGATCAGGTCTGTTTTTCCTTTATCACCATAAAGTGTTTTTACTTCGATATCTGCATCCGGTTTAATGGACTTGAGATAATCTTCCATTCTACTGCCGTTTGCATGGATATCATCGAGAATATCAAAGACTTCTAGCATCTGTTTGAATACCATTATATACCTCCTAAAATTTTTAGTTGGTTGTTAAAAAGTCAATACTCGGGGCTGTTCTTATCTGTTGTATAAGACCTGCTTTTTTCCGTTTGTGCAATTCCGGTATTTAAGTTCATTTTAGCAAAGCTGAGGACAAGAATGAATTATATTGGAATATAAAAAAAACATTAAAAAAAATATAGTATCATACAAAACAATTTGCGTATATAGAAAATACTGCTATAATATGATTATAGAAATTCGGAAAGCAGGGAAGCACTATGAAGGATATTACAGTACTGGATATTTTACAGCTGCCGATTATGGCTAATGCAGAATTAAAGGCCGGTCAGAATGGGCTATCTAACATCGTATCCTACGTAAACGTACTGGATAACTATTATGATGAGACAGCGGCGGAATCCACACCGATCAATTTTGGGCAGAACTTTTATCTGACTTCTATGGCCTATGGGGTGAATAATGAAAAGTATGTCCATACTTTGATCCATCATTTTGCTGATTTGAAGGTTTCTGCAGTCTGCATCATTGATGAATATTTAAGAGATCTTCCGGCTAGTGCATATGCGCTGGCAGATGCGTACAAGATTCCCATTATTTTTATTGACAGCAACACGCCGTACGCATTAATTATTTCTTCCATCATGGAGTTAAAATTATCCTATCAAGAATCTGAACTCCATGAAAATCTGGTACACGAGCTGGTTTCTTCGCAATGTCAGGAAGAAAGAAAGGCTGAGATTATTTCTCTGCTTAATAAGAATTTTTATTCCAATATCAGAGTTTTTTATTGTGTTAATACAGATCTTTCATCGAATAAAATCGCCGCCATCAGTAACGAGGTTTATCTGTTGAGCAAAATCAAGGAGAACAAGTTTGCATCAGGGTGCCATTATAAGAAGGGAATGCTGATCATCTGGTCTTATCACAGCATAACAAATACGAAATTCTGTGAAGATGAAATAGAGTTTATTCGAAGAATCCTCCCTAATTCCGTAATCGGAATCAGTGAACTTCTTCCGCTGGAAAAGATGGACGAAGCGATTGTTCAGGCTTCGATGGCCGGTTTAACCGGCGCACATGATATAAACGGCACGGTGCACTTTAGTGATATCGGGTTATCGAAGCTTTTGGTTAAACTGACATCGAATCCGATTCTCGAGGATTACTTTAACGAACTGTATACGCCTATTGCGGAATATGATAAAGCGCATCATTCTAATTTGATTGAGACGATGGTAACCTTTATTGAATGCGATCTCGATCATGTGAGAACAGGAAAACACCTGCACATTCATGTCAATACAGTACGGTACCGTTTGAATAAAATCAAAGAGCTCATTCCGTATGGAAAAAGCTCTCTTGATTTTAATCAAACGCTGTATTTCATCTATAAAATTATGAAAATAAAAGCATTTGTATAAAACATACTTTTCGTTTATTTTTTAAACAGCCCGAGCATAGAGGTAGAGAAATCGCGAAGTGCGGAACCTACGAGTGCACCTGCACCGAGAATCGCAAAGATACTATCTCTTTCAGGATGTTTACGGATAACGATTGCTCTGATTAGAATTGCAATCAGAATTACAATTCCAGCTTCGGTCCATCCGACAAGGAATCCGGTTGCAAACAGAATACCTGCCTGATGATTTCCACCGAGAATCTGGATTAACGCGCCTGGAATAGCCCAGATGGCGAGCCATTTCATAACTTCCATGGTGGAGCCAGCTTCAATGGTTGACTGATATACGTAATTAATTGGTGCAAACATTCCCTGATTGAAGTAACTCTTTGCAAAAATCGCAACCATGACGAAAGCAACGGCAAAACCAAGAAGTTCTGCATAATATTGTTGCTTTCTGCCGACCTTCTCCAGTTCCATATCGGCGCCTTTGCCTCGTAATATCCAGCCGGCCTTTAAATCATTACCCATATCAGAGAAAGCCGGGCCGGTAGAGGCTGTGAATCCGGCGAGAATGGCTAATGGAAGTGGCGGGAATCCGAGCATCATGCCGATAATCAGGAACAGCAACGCTGTAGCAAAACCTGGGAACCATCCGGAGTGCATTGCGGAAACGCCTACGATGAGTTCAGATACCAGGGCTGCGATTGCAGCAAAAATGATCCAGGTAATCAGTTTGCCGACGCTCATTTCGTAATATAGTCCAGTGGAAACAGCAAGGAAGATAGCGATGACAATATAAGCGATGAATCCTTTTCCAAGAGCGCTCTTCATATCGGAAAGGCTTGTTCCGAAATTTGAAGCAGCGGAAGAACCATTCTCCTCTTTTCTGAACAGAATTATCGCACACTGTAATAAAGAAATAATTCCGGCACCAATCATAGCTCCATGACCAAGATAGGAAAGCGAGAGGCTGTCAGCAAATGAGAAGTCTGCTCCAAAAATATCAGTCGCAAAAGTTGCAGTATGACCGGCAAAGGTCAGAGAAAATCCATTCGTGGATAAAATACCTTTCACCAGCGCACCGACGCCAAAGGCACCCATGGCAACTAAACTTCCGACCCATACTACACCGACTAAATCCATTGGAATTCCAATCATTGCGCCGCACCATCCGCCTACAGCGCCAACCAGTAATAAAATTGCGCGTTTTCCACGATCGGCCATAGCATAGATGGATTCGGCCACGGCAATTCCCGGCGGCCATGCTCCTTCAGCAGGAAACATTGGGGAACCAAAAGATTTATACAAGATGGTTGCATCGATAACGGTAGCAAGAGTTGAACCGATTAACATAGGAACCATCAGCTGAGGCCAGCCCATAATAACAGGAATTCCTATACTTAAAAACATACAATTTGCAGAAGCAAAAGTTGCGCCGGAAATGGTTGTCTGCACCAGATTCTGGCGATGAATGTTTTTGAATGATTTTAACCATCTGAGTGGAATCTGAGCAATTAGAATAGCAAAAATAGCGCCGACGATGGAAGTATCCGGGGTAGTACCTGTATGAATCTGCACCTGAAGACCTACGATACACCCTAAAATCGCAACAATAATAGATACAACAAATACTGCAGGCTCCTTCGCGTTGGGCATCTGATCTGCAGTAATTTTATGCTTATCAAATTCTTTTCGTTCTTCAAGCAAAATATCATTCTGCTTGTTTTCTGTATTATTCATAACTTTCTCCTTTTCTTTTGATTTGATTTGCAGATCAAATTGCAAGCGAGAACAATTATGAATATTGACATTTTAACTAAGATTAGTCTATCATGAAGGGAAATTAGTGTCAAGCAGATTTTAAAATTTTCAAAATATATGGGTTGACTTTTATTTTTGAAGAGATTATACTGGCACTGTGCAATTCCGGTACTTTCATTACAATATGGAGGTACTAGAAAAAATGTTAGTTAATCTAGACGATATAAAAAAAATTGCAATCGGAAGCCTTTTTCTTGGCGGAGGTGGCGGCGGAGATATTCACGAAGGTCTTGCTGCAGCAAAAAGAGCCCTGGAATTAGGCGAGGTGCAGATTGTCCCCTTATCTGAAATCAGAAAAAAGGATGGTGTAATTCTTACCATATCCGGCGTTGGTTCTCCCGCATCAGATACCGCTTATTATTCAGAGGACGTCTACGAAAGAATTCTCAACCTGATACAATCACAAGAAAAACGAGAGATCATAGGGCTTATTCCATGTGAAATGGGAGGTTCATCCTCATTTGAGCCTTTTATTCCAGCTGCCCGCCTTAATATTCCGGTAATTAATTCTGCCTGTGACGGCAGGGCTCATCCATTTGGAATTATGGGTTCACTGGGATTAGAAAAGAGTGGAAACAACATTACAATTCAGGCAGGCGCAGGAGGTAAAGAAGAAACCAATACGTACGTAGAAATTCTTTTAACCGGATCTATAGAAACCACCTCTGATCTAATTAGAAATGCGGCGGCAAAGGCAGGAGGCGCCGTGGCTGTTGCAAGAAATCCAGTTTCACCTTTCTGGATTGAGAATGCCGGAGCAACAGGGGCTTATGATCTGGCATATAAGATTGGAGAAGCATACCTAAAAGGAAAAACCGTTATGGATAAAATCACTGCAGTATGTTCAGTGGTGGGAGGCACTGTGATTTGCCGGGGCAGAGTGGAAAATTATATTCTCAATACAGAGAATGCTTTGGATCATGGCTCTTTTACAGTTTGCAGCGAAAATGATAAATACAAATTATATTTCTTCAATGAGTATATGGCAGTGGAAAAAAATAAAGACAGGCTGCATACATTCCCTGATCTGATTACAACGATAGATGGGGAAACAGGAGAAATTTTGACAACAGCACAAATTAAAAATGGATGCAATATTATAGTAGTTGCGGCTCCTAAGGAGCAAATGCTGCTGGGAAAAGGTCTCATGTATCGAGATGTATATGAAAGAATAGAAAAGATTTTAAAAATTGAGATGCAGAAATATGTCAGCAAAATTTTTCTTGACTGAAAGGAGATTGCATGAAACTTTTATTTTTATCCCGGTAACAGCCGAGTATCAACATCGAAAAGATGAAATTAAGGCGTATCTTCACAGATATCTTAATCCTGATACAATTGTTGAATTTGCCCAGATTTCAGAAGGCTTTACATCAATCGAATCAGATTTGCAGGGAATTTACAATGGGTGTCAAATCGTAAATTTAGTAAAAGTGCTGGGCAAGTCCTATGACGGCGTATATATAAATTGTTTTGATGATCCGGGAGTATCTCCGTGCAGAGAATTGAGCATTGTTCCTGTGATTGGTCCGTATCTGCCAGCAATACACTCTGCCTTAACACTTGCAGATAAAATCGGTATCATTACTACTGATAAAGCAGGCATTATTCATGAGGAAAGGAAAGCGAGGCAAGCATGAATCATGGGAAACATCACATCCATTGTACCCGCTGATTTAGAAGTTGACGAGATTCGTGAAAAGCCTGAACTTCTGGTTGACAGATTAGTGTTAATCTGCACGGAAATGTCGGAAAAACAGGGAATAAAAGCAATATGCTTAGGATGCACAGGAATGTTCTACATCGCTGATAGTCTCAATAGAAGGCTAAGACAGGAGCATATAAACGTAACCATTATCGAACCTATGGTGAATGCGATAAAATTTATTAAGTATATATTTTTTCTTTTAAAAACCAACTGAAGATACCTTCTGAAAAGGAATTCAGTTGGTATCTTCAGCTGGTAATTATGATTTGGCTAATTTCTTAAATAGGATTTTGTTAAGATCTTTCAATCTTTATGATACTGTTCTCTAAATGAAAGTAAGCACCTCCTGCAATTTTTTTCTTTTTCAGCGGGTATCTTATCTCAGTTGGTAAAAGACCCTTACCAACAATACCTAGGGTTCATTCTGATTCGTTAGACTTACTTCACCCAAAGTTATCTCTCTCGGTCACGATTTCTTCTTCTTAAAAATTCGTTATAGTGGTCCATAGCAGCGATTAAGAAGTCTTCTCTTTTCTCTCTGGGAAGTCCTTCTGGAAAACGTTTGAATATTTTGTCGCCTCGAATAATTAGTCGGTCCCTTTGGTTCGGCTTAACTTCGCTCATGATAGCTTCAATTGCTTCGTAAGTAAGCTTGTCATTAGCTTCCATCTTTCTCATTCTGATTGCCTGGTCATGTGAAGGCATGCTCTGTTCCATGTCTATCACATCAACCAAGTCTCTCTGTGCATCCTCGCATAAGTAAGATAATTCAACTGCAGGTCTTAGTGCCATCTTTCCTTCATCAACCATGTCTCTAAGTTCGGGAATGAGTTCAGTTATGCGGATATATCTGCGAATCTGTTCACGGCTGTGTATAGTACAATAGAATTACCCAAAATGAGCGTACAAAAATCCCCACTTTGAGACTGGGGAATTCCTCAAAAAAAGCAGGACA
>CACXCB010000251.1 GCA_902766005.1 uncultured Erysipelotrichaceae bacterium
CGTTATGGAACGGTGTTCACATTTCATAACGGAGCTGACTCGTACTATTCCGTACGCGGATTCAGAGGTTATATTCTCATATAAATTACGGTTTATCGCTGACTTAAATCTTTTCCTTCTTTCTCTTTCATCGTTTTCCAAAGCCTGTCAAAAATAACTTTGTTCAAAATCATTTTTGAAATTTTGCAGTATTATAGAATATTGTTAGGATGGTTCTTTCTTTTTGGTTTCCAAGAAAAGATTATTATAAAAATAAGCTATAAAGAAACGATGCAGGAGGAAAAAGAGGGAAAGATGATCATAAACAGGGAAGCATTGGCAGAATTCCAGGAGAAAGCAAATAATTGTGAATTCCAGGAAATTGGGGAAATTGTCCAAATTATTGTTAAATCATATGAAATATATGAAAAACTGATAATTGCATTGTCAACCTGCTATAGAGATGAAAAGGATATGCTGATCATATCATGTGCTCTTAATGCACTGGATAATGCTCAGGGATACAGGCCGGCTGAAATGCAGGAAATTATTAACCAGTTCCTGAAAGATATGCAAGAAATTAAGAATGGAGAGCTTTTTAAATCAAAGCCTTTCATGCGCTTGGCAGAAGAAAACCCGGTCAGCGCAGAGGAAAGGCTTGCTTATAGATTAAGGCTGGATAATGTCATTAAAACAATCGGTGAGTTCATTCCCGGCAATCTTGAGCTATCTCGGAAATATATACAATACAGGTTGATTATTGATGAAATGCTTAATGCATTGACGCCTTTCAAAAATGATTATTCTCCTGTTGCCATGGCAGGAGGCATTTTGAAGGCAAAGAATTCTTTTGAAGATTTTAATAACCAGCATGAGATGGATATCCAATTGCTGATGGACAGGTTTTCATATTATGACCAGTTTGTAGACTCTTCGGAAGTTAGAAGAGCTTTTGAATTAAAAAGAAAAAACCGTACCTCATAAGCAAGAATTGAAAATCTAGAATTCGCAAATAACAATCATCACGTCAAGGATCATTTGGTGAACTGAACGTGCAAATTTTACAGTATGCATTTCAAATAAAAAATGAGTGCGCCATATATGGAGAACAATGGACGCACTCTGGGAAATATGATTGCATAACTATATCAATACTTTTTACGAACTGTACATGATGAAAAATGATCTTGTACATTAAAAACCATGGTTATTTGGCGACTGTGAATGGATTTTATTAAAGACATTCTGCCAGTCATATCTCTGCTGCTGATGAAGCATGGAAAAAACTGTATTCCAATCATACTTTTGCATAATGCCTTCATTATTTCTTTTTCTTGAAGCCTGGTTTTCCACAATTGATTTTTCAAGAGATTCTTTGCTTGCATAGAATACCGTTTTAGCCTTATGTTTTGATGCATTATATTTCAGGTTTTCTTCAAAAGTAATTCCTATATCAAAAAAGAAGTCTAGTGTAAACCGTGCAGGGGATAGTCCGGTCTTCATCAGGATAAACTGTCCCTGTTTCAGGCTTCGTATCTTTTCGGGGGACATCAGAGGCTGCTGCATCATCTGCAACGTTCTGCTGGAATTTCCTCCCATCCTGTTTGATGAAACTGAGCCAGTCATGATGGTCCTGTTTCCAAGTGCCTTTGACAGGTTTTCAGCGTCTTTTGACTGAGGCGCGAATCCTGAAAACATCGTCATCTGGCAGTTGTTGTTAATATTGTCTGCTCCTTCATGACCATAATTGGTCTCAAGCTGTGCGGATCCCTGAATGACCGGTACAAGATATACTCCCCTGGATCGTATGGCAGAAAACATTTTGTCAATGCCCTCAATCTTTGTAAATGTCCCGAATTCATCAAGATAAAACATGGCCCGTTTATCAAGTTTTCCTCCGTGCTCATCGGCAATGGACAGAATCTCGCGGAAAAGCTGCTGCAGGATCAGGGATACAAGAAAATATTTTGTCGGATCTTCTTCCGGCATGATCAGAAAAACAGCTGTCTTGTTCTGTATGAATGACTCTGCATCAATCTCGCTGTCAAAGCAGAGGATCTGTTCCATTTCAGTATCAATAAAACCGTTCATTCTTGAAAGGGCAGTGGAGAGTATGGATTTCATGGTAGTGTCCGGAGCATTCAGAGCAGCTCCGGCAAAAAGCCTTGCCTTGTGGCCTTCCGGCAGCATGTTTAAAAGCCTCTGGTATTCAGAGTTTTCCTTAGGGTTTGAGGAGCTGAAAAGATCCTGCACGATCTTGTAAACAGAAATGATGTGCCTTTCTTCAGGCTTGGCAAACTCGGCAACCAGAAGTATCACTGATGTAAGCAGGCCTTCGGCGCCGTCATAGAAATACTGGTTGTTGCCGTAATTTTCCGTTCCTCCTGAAAATACAATTGTCTTTGAAGTTATCTTTGCATACTTTTCTGCTTTTGCAAGATAGCTGACTGCTTCAGCAGACTGCTTGTCCTGGCATTCCTTATACATGTCTGCATACCTGTTGACAAGATACATGATATTGTCCCCGGCAGACTGCATGGGATTTCTCAGATCTAGGACGGGTATTCTGTACCCGTATTTTTCTTTTGCGATTCCGGCCATGTTTCTTGCAATGTCTCCTTTTGTATCAGTGACTAAAAAGGATATTCCACAAGCCAGTGCATATTCAAGCTGTGCATACATGAAACGGGTCGTCTTTCCGATTCCGGATCCTCCGATAATCATGCAGTGATTATCATCGGTACAGACATATGAGATAACTTTTTTTCCTGACCCTGTGCCGGATATTCTGTCACCGACAATGATGCCGGGCAGGGAAGGGAGGTTTCTGCCTTCCCTCCATTTCTGAGGCTCGAAGCGGATCAGTTTATAAGCCTCATGCTTTTCTTTTTCTGTCATGAATCTGGCATCGCCATACTGGCCATTTCCTACGCTCCTGCTCTTGATGCTGTTGAGCCCTGGATTGTACATCTGCAATGCAAGCAGAACACATACAAAAACAACTATGATAAACAGCGGAAAATAGGGACTGTTTATAAAGTCAGATACCGGGGAGAGAAAATCCCATATCATGAAAGATCAATTCTCAGTCCTTTCATCTGTCTGGAGAATTCCTGCTCTGTTCCCTGGAACATGGAGAACTGATGATGCATTGAATCGTACTTATATACATGATCTGACAGTTTCTCGTCCGGTGATACAATATTCCGGTTAACTTCCCTGACCATATCCTGAAGCCTCTCATAATCAAGGTTTCCGTCGTCTTTAAGCAGTATGATTTCATGAATGGAAGAAGGCAGTATTGCAAGATCCCCGTGGAGGATCTCAGAAGCAATATCCATTGCATTTTCATACATCAGGGCGGATGCTCCGTTTATGCCGGCCTCATTTGACAGCACATACATTGCCGGACCGCCGTTGTTCTCAGGAAGAATCCCGCTGTCCATAAAGATGCTCCGCATAGACCTGAGAGTCGGAGGGAGAATCTTCCGGCTGCTTTCAAGCGCATCATGATGAAGCTGTTCCAGCGTGACCCCGTACTCGGCAAAAAGAGAGTTCGTGATCATGAAGCTGTAAAGAGATTCATCTGAAGGACCGTCCACTTTGACATGATATGTGACTGCAAGATCCTCGACTCTTGTATTAGGAACATTCTGAAGAAGTTCTTCATTTTTTTCAGCATTGCTTAGCCGGATAAACAGCCTGTCTTTCATCTGGCTGTAATCTGTATATGCCCCTGTATCAAAAAGCTGTCCTTTCTGGCTTGAAAGCATTTCAGCTACATTCTGAAGCACCCATTTTTTGTTAGGGGCTTCCTGGTATTCATTGTATAATTTGCCAACATCTACTGCTGGCACAGCATCCTGCCCCTCTATGCGTACAGTCATTCCTTCATATGATTTCCCAAGTTTTTTCATATCAATGAAGCGGATCTCTGCATCTTTGTATTCAGAAGGAAGGTATCTCTTTATTTCCTGCTCAAGCATTTCCTTAAATTCATCATATTTCATAATTCTGGCTCCTTTTTCTAAATTGTAAAAATGATTCTCAATTTCTCTGCTTACTGATTACGTGGCGGAACGCCACGTAATACTTTTTACCGGATATTGTCATAGCCATTTATAATCACCGGATCGATGGCAAAATGGCTGATGAACCCCTTGTACAAGGGGACAAGTTCAGCATCCGGTGACAATGCTAGAAGATGTATATGGGGAAGGGAATAACGCTCCATGAAATGTGCAACAGCAAATATTGCTTCAATTCCTGTCCCGTATTTCTGTTTTTCGGGAAGTGAGTTGTTTCTCGGGTCTGCTGCCCTCATTTCCTGAAGTGCCGGAATAGCCATGGATGACAATACATCTATTGCATTCAGTATCTTTCTTTTCTCATGTGTCACCATGGCATCGGAAAGCCCGGCTGATGGCTGGTATTCGATTTTGCCCGTGAACAGGGGATAGTCTGATTTTCTGATGATTTCCCTGGCTTGCCCTGATAACATTGCAAGTCTTAGGGGATCCTGAACATATTCGGCATTTTTCCCAGGCATCCATGCATGAAATCCCAATTCCTCGTGCCTGTTCTGCTCTCCGCTGCCAGATACATATATGTGTTCCAGGATATCATCAAGTTTCTGCACAGGTTCTTCAGATGACAGCA
>CACXCB010000252.1 GCA_902766005.1 uncultured Erysipelotrichaceae bacterium
CCACCAGCCGGGAATTGAAGTTTGCATACTTTTGCGATTTTCTTTGCCATGTGGCTTCCTCCTTTTTCTA
This sequence comes from uncultured Erysipelotrichaceae bacterium, assembly GCA_902766005.1. Classification (GTDB taxonomy): domain Bacteria; phylum Bacillota_I; class Bacilli_A; order Erysipelotrichales; family Erysipelotrichaceae; genus Bulleidia. The sequence goes on from CACXCB010000252.1 coordinate 71, forward strand.
GAAATATCCACATGCAGTGGTTCAACGGACATTATCCTCCCACGCATGAGCACACGAAAAAACGTGCCTAAATATAATAATATAGAATACATGTTTTTTCAACTATGAATTGAAGAGAAACCGGGATAATAAGGAAAAGGTACCATTTTCCATGGTACCTGGGATTTTGTTCAGAAGCTATGACCGCCTCCGCCACCGGAGGAACCTCCGCCTCCGCCGAAGGAGCCTCCGCCTCCGCCGGAACTGCTTTCTATGCGTTTTTTAGACTGGCTCTTAAACACTGCAGCACCGACATTTGCTGCTGCAAATGTGGTAATTGCCGCTACAGCTGCATCGGATTTATCTACTCTTCTTCTGCGTGTAAATATTACCAGAGCATAATTGAGCAATATACTGATGATGATTGCCAATAATATATTGGTGATGATTTTCATCGGTCTGGCAATTTTACCGCCTTCCAGCAATATATTCATCTGGTCAAATGCATGGGATGTACATGTATAATAGTCTCCCTCAGATGCATATGTATAAACATTATCCGTGATCGTATTGGCATATGACTTTGTAATTGTCCTGTACACTTCTCCATCACTGAAGATATACAGATTTCTCTTATACATGTCTATCAGAAATACTGTCCCGCTGTCTGTACCGAAATATTGTCGGAACATGGATTCAGCTAAATCACTGCTTGAAGAGGTGTATTCCTCATTTGAAACAAATGCAACTCCGCCATAAGCTGTAACCGGCTTCATCTTTTCTATGAGGTTTTTCTCTTCTGTTTCTGTCAGCAAATCTGCTGCATCATTGAAATATACGCTGTATCCCGTATCCGGATTGGTATAAACAGCACTTTCTGCATAAACCTTCTGAATCATGCATATCATTAACAAGCAAAGAAACAATCTCTTAATAATCTTTAGCACTGTTATCACCGCCTTCCCTGTCTGTAAATACCGGTATCGGTCTGGTTGCGATCATATTATAATGATGTACTAATATGAAACAGGCAATCAGAACTGCTGCAAGAACGATAATCCCTGTACCATAATAATAAAGATCACTTACCGGATTAAAGATAAACATCAATAATACAAGAACATTGACAATTGTGAGCATCAAAGCGGATAAAGACAATGTTTTATCTTTTACCGCATCGGAAAAATCTTTGATGAATACATATGCGAAAAGACAGATCGCAATAGCTCCTGCAGCGATAGTCCACAACATCTCTCCTTCTGTCAGCCATATCCAGACAGCACCTATCGCAATGATTCCCATTCCGAAATAATCACCTGAATTATCTGTATCCAGTTTTTCTCCTTTTATTGCATTTCCATACCCTTTGTCTTCTAAATGGAATTCTCTCTTATAGATTTTAGCAGCTTCAAGATTAATCAGAATTGATACCAGTGCGCTGATACAGCTGATCATTGCCAGTGCCACTCTTGCGGTAACTGCAAGAAAGGAATTCAAAAGAAAGAAAACACCTGCTGCAACAACCGCTATACCGATAAACATCTTCTTCAAATCTACCGGCATGGTAAAGGAAACTTTTCCGGTTTGTCCGTTCATGATCGCATAGGCAACTCTGTTTTTATTTCTCCATGTCAGAAACCATACAGGAAACAATACAGAATCAAAACTTTCGATTTTCGCACCGATCATCTTTACTACACTGTTCATGGATTCCCTGTTTGTCTGAACACCCTTATCCAACGATTCATCCACTCTGTCCAGCAGATTTTCAGCCGCCTTTATAACCGCATCTTTTTTATATTGATCAGCAGATACATTTGCACGGTCTGCATAAAAGCCTGCCAGATATTCCTCCTGAAAAGGTTTTACATCCTCTTTGCGGAAAGGAGCAAGTTCCTCGGCAATCTGATCATCAAAGCTCTTTGCCGCATCAAAAGGAACACCATACGTATCTCCATCCATCTTGACATCTACAAGATATCTGTCCGTATACTCATAATTTCCTTTTGTATATGTCTTTATGGCAGGAACTGAAGCTTTGTCGCTATATTGAATCTGATACATCCAATATGGGATATAAATGCCTCTGAATCCTTCCAGGAAGACATCATTCTTAAATGCAGAAGGAACATATGGTGCACGAACTTTCTGTTTGAACTGTTTACGGCATTGTTCTTTTGTAATTTTAAACGGGATGACATATTTCGGTCTTTTTTCTTCATCCATTCTTTCCTGCATGACGACTTCAGAACCGCAATATGAGCAGAATCCTGTAACGGATGTATCCGGGCTGATAATCTCAGCACCGCAATTCGGACATAATGAAACCGTTACGCCATATGCATCCGTGCCTGTATCAGCATTGTTGGTTTTATGGTAATCTTCTACCTGCATTGTACTATTACAATGCAGACAACGCAAAGCCTGTGTTTTTATGTCAAATACAAGACTTCCGTTACAATTCGGACATTTAAACATATACTTACCTCAACAAAATTATATAGAAAAAGAAGTCTCAATAAAAGACTTCTTAAAAGCATCTTTGCATAAATGCATCGACTGTATTAATGACTTCTTCTGTCCAGAATTCAGGCCCTCCGTGATCTGCACCTTTCAATAAGATCATATCCACATCATGGCCTGTCTTTTTCATCTGTTCATACAATCTGGTGCTGCATTCCGGATGAACCGTTCTGTCTTTTGTACCATGCAGAATTAACATCGGAGCAATCTTTGTATTTTCATCAATATTACACTCTGCAGACATGGCAATCTTCATCGCTTCATTTTCAGATAAATCGATGTTTCCGGCCTCTCTTCCTTCCGGAGAATCCGGTTTCAGATGATTCGGAGTAGAAGGATTACTGTAATCAAACATGAAGCTGCATGATCCGTAATAATTCACGATACCCTTGACTTCTGCAGATACACCGGGAAACATGTTCTCATCTGTATCATCATTATGCCTGAAACCCGCAAATACCGCTGTATGTCCTCCCGAAGAACTTCCCGCAAGAATCATTCTCTCAGGATCGATTTTATACATTTCCGCATTCTTTCTTAAGAAACGCACTGCGTTTAATGCATCAACAATCGGTGATGGGAAAGCAGCAATTCCGGAATGTCTGTATTCGACAATTGCACATACATATCCTCTGGATGCAATCCTGGATAAGAAAGGCACTCCGGCATGAATATCCTGTTTGAACCAGCCGCTTCCCTGTACATACACCATGCATGGATAACTTGTTTCTTTATTATTGCGGGTGTGAGGTACCATGATCTGTAAATGTAATGGTGTGCCATTCATATTCACATATTCCACATCATTGATATACCTGACACCGATTTCATCACCTGTAGTATCCATTGATTTTATAGAATCATTTACATATTCCGGATACTCTTCATATGTCCATTTTTTCAGTTCCATACTATTTTAATCCTTTCACTCCTTCTTCTAACATTTCCAACTGTAATAAAGTTTCCCATGGTTTGACACATGGTTCTTTCCCGTTAACTAAAGTTTCATACAATGCATCATAGTAGTATGCATAATCACCTTTGACGGTAGGCACTTTTTCTTCATGGTAGATTCCATCTTCATAGTAAATTAATGTGCCATACTCTTCCGGTGTGTCCACACCGAAATCAGAATGCTCTGTCGGCAGATAGAATTTCTTTAAATCTGCTTCCTGTTTGTCCTTGGTGTATTTTTCAAACATACCCTTCTTTCCATAGATGACAAAGGAAGGCCTGCTCTTTACACGGAAGTAGGATGATTTGACCGACACTTTCAATGTTCCGTAATACATATCCACATCAAAGTAGTCGTTCATTCTCCCTTCACCCAGTAACTGTCTGACATCGTAATGCACTCTGTCCGGTTTTCCAAAGTAGGAAATCACCTGATCCAGGGTATGGCATCCATGTCCGTACAGATATGAGAATTCCGGACGGAATTCTTTTACAGACTCAGGAATTTCCGGACGATAATAATCAAAATGCATTTCCAGCTCCAATAGATCTCCTAATTTTCCCGATTCAATGACTTTCTGTGTCGTTAAGAAATCTCCATCGAATCTTCTGTTCTGGTATGCCTGAACCATCAGTCCTTTTTCTTGTGCCAGTGCAAATAACTCTTCCGCTTCTGCTTTTGTCGAAGTGAACGGTTTTTCCACAACACAGTTTTTTCCTGCATTGAGCACTTCTTTGGCACATGCATAATGCACATGATGCGGCAAAGACAAAATAACGACATCAATTTCCGGATCCTTTAACATTTCATCCAGATTGTCTGTGTACTTTACACCTTCGATTCTCTTCCAAGGTGATTTTCCTAAATGCCTTTCATAAACCGTTTTGACAATGAATTTATCCGGACGATTTAATACAAAAGGCATATGGTAACGATTGGCACTCTTACCGTTGCCGTAAAATCCCACAACAACTTTATTATCTCTCATAGATGGTCCTCTTTTCTTAACCATTGTAACATAAAACGGAATCATTCACGATTCCGTTCATTTATTTTATATCTGCATGCGTATATTTTTCGAAAACAATTGTGATATGTATGAATGCACTCACTAACAATCCTGCAGGCACAAGGATTGATTTGATTCCGAGATATTCCGATATGAATGATCCCGCTATAACACCGGCAATAAATAAACCATTGATTAGGAAGAATTCACCGGATGCCTTCCATTTCTCTTTGTCTTTTTCTTTCACAGCGTGATAGAGATATTCCATCGCTTTTCTTAAATTGCCGGTAGCTACAGTTGTTGCAATGCCTTGATTTTTAAATACCTGGAATGTCTGCATCTGCATCGCACATAGCAGTGATACCAGAATATTCGAAAGAATATTGAATACTTCTGTCTGTGGTAGAAAAGAGATGATAACCATCATGCATATCTCAGCAGCCAATACAGACCTTCTCATATATTTATGGCCATGTTTTTCAAATGTCTCTTCGAGAAACAAGCTTAAATAAACACCTGCCATAAATGCCAGTATCGGTAACAGATAATAGATACAATGTTCCAGATTTCTTTCCGCAATGGAAATTCCTAATTTAATTACATTTCCGGTCTGTGCATTGGCAAATACACCACCCCTGACAAAATATGTATATGCATCGAGATACCCGCCTGTTAAAGTTAACAGAACAGCGGATAAAAAACTTCTAGATCCTCTCTGGTCCGGTCGCATGATGTTCTCCTTACGCGGAATATTGTAGTACAAATGATATTTATGATAAAGATGCGATTCACTGTATTCATTATTCTTAACAGGAATAATTGTTGCATCACAGATGCATCCACACTGATAGTTCTATATAATGAACCCAACAGAATGAGGAATGATTTATGAACACAAAAGTTATCATTACGGGAAAACATACCAAAGAAAGTATTCAGCGATACCAGAACCTGCCGGATGCAGAAGTTGTTTTTTGCGAAGAACCTTCCACACTAGATCAGGAAGAACTGCAGGATGTCGAATTATTTGCGGGTGCTGTTACGCCTGCACTTGTCGCAAAAATGCCAAAACTTCGTTTTGTCCAATTATACAGTGCAGGTGCAAATCGTTATGCCTGGCTTCCGGAGCATATTGTTCTTGCCAATGCTTATGGTGCCTATGGGGATTCCATTGCCGAACATATGTTGACAACGACGTTAATGGCAATGAAAAGAATGCCGGAATATTTCGAAGGACAGAAGAACAAAGAATGGAATCTCTTGAAAGACATCGACCGGTTTGAAGGATCAAACATTCTTTCCGTAGGCATGGGGGCTATCGGTACTGCCTATGCAAAAAAAGCATCTGCTTTAGGTGCAAACTGTTACGGTGTCAGAAGAACCATTCACGATCAGCCTTCTTTCATCAAACAGCTGGTTACACTTGCAGATATGGATGATCTGCTTCCGCAAATGGATGTGGTCGCTTTAAGCTTACCGGGAACGGAAGATGTCAAAGGTTTATTTGATTACCGGAGACTTTCATTGATGAAGAAAAATGCAATTCTGATCAATGTTGGTAGAGGCAATTCCGTTGTAACGGATGATCTGATAAGAATCATGAATGAAGGACATTTAAAAGCAGCATGTCTCGATGTCATGGATCCTGAGCCATTACCAAAAGATCATCCTCTATGGACTGCACCTCGTGTATATTTAACACCGCATATTTCCGGAGGATATCGTGCAGGAGTCAACTATGAAAGGGTGAATGATGTTGTGATACAGAACCTAACTTTAGTTTTGCAGGGGAAAGATCCGATTCACATTGTGGATAAAAAACTGGGATATTAATGAATATAACATTGTTTTATCTTTTTATATGATTTTGTAATTGTTTACACAATACATACTAATCCCCGGGAATCTGAATGATTCCCGGGGAATTTCATGATTTTCTCGATTTTCAAATGAAAGATCGGGTTTGATAATCGTATATATTGAATTATAAAGATCTTAAAGATTCAGAAACATGATGCAGTATGTTTCGATTTGTTTTTTACATTACAGCGTGTCCGGTGATAAATGTTGCACCGACAACTCCGACAAATCCACCGAAGATTGCACTGATAAACAAACCTAACCAGATATTATTTGTCTTTTTGTAGAAATATGTACTCATGCCTGCAGAGAAACCCATGATCAGCGGGAATCCGAATGCGAAGTCCAGAGAACCTGCAGAAGTACCGCCTCCTCCAAGGTTCTCAAACTGCGGCATAATATACTGTGTTGTTGCCCAGCCTACACCATACTGAACCAGCAGCAGGAATGTGACGACACCGGCAGAAACCAAGACATTCAGTGCAACTGCTTTTGCCATATCTTTTGTCGGATTGTCTGTATCGGGAAGTCTTCTTGTTGTATTCATACCGATGTTGGCAGCAAGCATAATGAAGATATTGCAACAGATAAACGGAATTGCCTTGAAGAAACGCTGTGGAGGAATTTCAGAAATATTCAATACGTTCCAGATCTGATAGTTGATACCGAGGAATGTTTCTACGAAACGAACCCATGCAAATACAACCGCTACGACAATTACTGCAAGCAAGAATGCTCTGCCGACTTTATACCACTGCAAACTCTCACCAGGACCTGCCATACCAAAATCTGCAGCAGTCATAGGAGTTCCATTCTTCTTTGCCTTATTTGCTTTAACAGCGGAAATGACCAAATTAATGATTGCATTAAATAACAGCCATCCGATTACACCGCGCAGATTTCTGGACTGGAAGATAGGATTCAGGAATTCGGCATTGTGGCATGCCCATGATACAGGGAAGAAATCAATTAAAGGAATCAGGAGAGAGATGATGACATTCTTTGTTAATGCACTTCCTCTTAAACCGTTATTTGGTGTAGGAGCATTACCGATTTCATGGAAATACGGAACATTCTGATAAATTGTATTTCCTAAAGCAAGTACAGTCATAATAACACCTGCATAGGCAAATATCTGCGTCAGCTGATACCATCCTACGATTAATCCGTTCGGACCTTTTCCTGCCTGGGACGGCCATACTTCTGCAAGGAAGCTTTGTTGTGCTTTCATACCTGCAAAATCAAGGGCAGAAATCTGATGAATGGAATTTGTTACAACGTACTGTTTTAATGTGTTATCACTTGCACTGCCATACAATTTCCCCTCTTCTACAGGACTTTCGAGTTGCCAGGCTTCAGTCAGCTTCTGAACTACAGCTTCATGATCGCCTACGAAATTATTTACATACTGGTCTGCTTTTGCCTGAATGACAAGCATATTCGCATTTTCCGGAAGATCTCCAATCAGTACCGGATGAACATCATCTACATAAACATTTACATTTTCAGGATAAAGGGTAAATGCTGCTACAGCTGCACTGTTACCTGCAGAATTTCCTAATACACCGATATTCTTTGTATCAACAAATGGCATATCCAGTACAGCATCCATCAATGCAGATACATATGCATCCTGAGAAGACATCAGATCTGTTTCACCGTTTCCGTTCCAGTCAACTGTAATACCGACAATTCCTTGACGAGCTGATTCAATAGCCCAGTTGTCCAGCTGATGGCTGTTTGAACTTCTTCCCGGAAAATAAATCATTACTGGAGCAGGATTTTCATTTGTTGCACTCTTTGGAATAAAAGTAACAAAACTCATAGTAGCTCCATTTTCGCCGGCTACGGTTGAACGACGAATTTTTGTATTTCCAAATCCACTTGCGATACCCCATGACAAGATAGTGGAAATAACAAGTGTACATAAAGCTATAATCAGGAACTTATTCTTTTTTACAATAGTATTCATTTTCTCTTTCCTTTCTAATTTTTACTCTGTAAATACTTTCACTGTTTTGAGTAACGTATCTGCATCTCCTACATTACCCGGAAAAATAACATATGGTATACCCGGAAATTTCGCTTCCGAGGATAACTGCCAGACCGGAATACCCGGCATAATCTGTCCCAACACAAGTGCATACTTTACTTGTAACGCCATTGTTCCGATTTCGCTGGAAGTAATACCTCCTTTGGCAACAATGAATGATGGTGTTACATTAAGGTTTGCAACAAGTGACTGCACACTGTGAGATATCGTGACAGATCTTTTCAAAGCCTCTTCCTTGGTATCATTTTCCAGGAACATGACTTTTCTTTTTGTATATACAACGATATTCTTCCCTTCAAGAATTGTTTTCTCAATCTTCTCTATTACCCGTTCAACTTCTTTCTGTAATTGTTCAGGATAAAGAACCAGATCGGAATTCAGTTCTTCTGTGACAATACCCGGCAGCTTCTTCAGCTCATTGAGCTGTGCTGTTGTTTTTGCGGTATGAGATCCGACTACAATTAATCCACCGGTATTTGTTTCTCTTGTAATCAGTTTTTCTTTTGTTAATAAAGGTTGATCAGAGATTCCGCCTAATTCTTTCACAAAAGCCGCTGCTGTTCTGAATAGAAAGTTTTTACCTTTGGCAACAGCCCTGTATAAAGCCGTCACAAACACTCGCACATCAGTTGCATCTATAGCGTTGACAATGACTTTATTAAAACCGTGTACATTTTCCAATTGAGACTCAATCTTTGCATAATCACACTTTCTGAGATCATCCAGACTGATGCATGTTACATCTGTTGCTTTATATTTACCTTTGGTTTTTTCTTCAATATACTCACACATATTACTGGAGCTATATCCAAATGTTGCATCTTTGGCAAATTCTGTCTCACCGGCCGGCACAAGTTCATCTCCGTATTGCACATAATGCACATTCCCAATGGTAAATCTGCCGCCTTCCTTGAAGAAAGGAAAGAGGATTTCTCCGTCATAAACAACAGATGTTTCTTTTTCAATTGTCTCTTTTAACAATTCGGTTTCCAAAGGATAGTGGCCTCTTAAAGTAGAATCACTTCTGCTTATGACAATAAACTCTTTATCGGTCTGTTTGGAAACTTCGCAGAGATTATGTGCAATTTCCTTGTGAACAGCCGTCGTTTCACTTACCGTCAGTCCGCGTGAATTTGTCAGGATATAGAACAGATTTTCCTTCGCAAGAAATGCTTTTTTCATGGTTTCTGTATCCCAATGTGTATAAACGTAAATATCATGTACAGTCTGCACACCGGTCGGATCATCATCTAACACAACAATCTTTTTATTATTCTTACGCACTTCTTTCATCATCTCTTGTAAAACAGATTCTTCATCTGTTTTAGGAAATGAAGCAAGAATGGAAGCATTTATTCTTTGTACAGTCATAGTATTCCTTTCTGTTGCAATTGAAATATGAAGTATGTTTCACTACCGCTATTCTTTTGTGCCCTTCACCTGAACACCTGCAAGCTGTTCGAAGTATTGAATGATTCCTCCATGATCATCATTCATATGGCCACCGACTTTCAAACATTGCATAATTTCAAATAATTGCGCAGTCAATGGCATTGGCACATCAATTTCATGTGCTGTTGCGAGAACATTCTTAATATCTTTATGATTTATTGAAATCTTTCCACCAGGTTTAAAATTCCGATCAAGAATCATTGGAATTTTAGCATCCAGAACTGCAGAGCCTGCCAGTCCTCCCCGGATTGCCTCATAAACTTTTCTCGGATCTGCGCCTGCCTTTTGTGCAAGAACGAAAGCTTCTGAAACGGATGCAATTGTCATGTTGACAATAACCTGATTCGTCAGTTTTGTAACAGAACCACTGCCGACAGGTCCGATTAGAACAGCACTGGATCCCATGATATTGAAATACGGAGTCAGTTTATCAAAAACTTCCTTCTTACCACCGGCCATAAATGCAAGTGTACCGTTTACAGCACCCGGCTCCCCTCCGGATACAGGTGCATCCATAAATTCAACACCCTGATCAGCAAGCTTTTCTGCACAATACTTTGATTCCACAGGTGTAACAGAACTCATATCCAGTACAACCGTACCTGGTTTTAACTGTCCGACCCCGTTTTCGCCAAACAATACCGACTGAACGATTTTTCCATTAGGCAGAATCGTCATAATAATGTCACAATTCTGTCCGATCTCTTTCTGAGATGCAGGTTTCCCTCCAGACAGGGAAACTTCTTTTAATGCTTCTTCATTCAGATCATTGACCATAACCTCGACATTATTTTTCAACAAATTCAATGCCATAGGTTTCCCCATAATACCTAAACCGATAAATCCTATCATATAAGTCCTCCATACTTACATACCGGTATACCGGTATGTAAGTACTAATAGTATAGTTAATGAAAACGCTTACGTCAAGTGGGAAACAATCTTTTTTTCATTTATTTTGCAACATCAATTGTGTATAATTATTTCCATGAAACAGGCAGAGATACTTCAAGCAAAAGCTTATGAACATATCAGAAATATGATTATCAGCGGGTCCTTTCAATTTGATACAGTTTATTCTGAATCAGGACTGGCCAGAGAACTCGGAATATCAAGAACCCCTGTTCGGGATGCAATTCATAAGTTATCTTCGGAAGGATACATTGATATTCTTCCAAGTCGCGGCTTCGTATTACACTCATTGAATCTTTCGGAAGCTTTACAACTGCTGAACGTTAGATCTGCAATTGAAGGATTTTGTTGTTATAATGCTGTCAGTTCTTTAGATAAAAAAGAATTTGATGAATTAATTAAAGTCCTTGAAGATTCCATAAAAAGACAAAAAGAATTTCAGAAATCTTCTTCTGATAAGGATATCGTTGCTTTTGTTAATGAAGATATGGCTTTTCATTATTTCCTTATTAAATCTTCAAAGAATTCATTTTTCAAAGATACTTTTGCTCATTATAATTTTCTGAACCAGCAAGCTACGGATAGAACTTTACATACAGAAAACAGAATGCTGGAAACAATTCGAGAACATGAAAAAATTGTTGAATCTATGAAAAATGGTTCTCCTATGGATGCTTATAACGCATTAATCGAACATATGTCTTCCACAGAAAAACTTATCTTAACTTTATTCAACAACAATCCGGTTCGTAACAGCTTTCTCTGATACTACCACCTTTCATTACTTTCCGTATGATTCCATAAAAAGCTTTTTATAAAAAATAGTGAAATAACATTTCTATTAGCATTATCTGAAAACTCATTGGAAACATTTTGATGAGTTTTTTATTTCGTCTGTCCGATGTTTCTATATCCCCTTTTTCAGATTATTTTCAAGGTTAACAAGCATACCATCTCCCTTCGTAACTTTATTGCATCTGCAAGTAAATTCCGAAAGTATTTCTTTGCCTCCAAAAAAAAGGCGTAAATCGAATTACGCCTTTAAATTCCAAGATATTTCTTCCAAGCTGTATAGCTAGTCAGATATTTGAATCTCTCCCTGTACTGTTTCTGTGCTTGGGGATATTTTTCTTTTAAGAGCTTTAAGATCTGCAGATAATAGCCAATGCTTCTTTTTAATAAAGCATAGCTCTTCTCACCCTTAATTCCTTTATGCGTATCCGGATCGAAGAGAACGATTTCCTTCTTTCTGAATAAGGCATATGGCCAGATTCCCATCGGGAAAGGATAAACCTTTTTGTTGTCTGCAGGGAATAACCATCCATTGGCTGTTAAGGCATAGAACCATTTGTTTTTCTTTTTCATGTTGTCATAGATTTCAGAAACATTTTCCGGTTCTTCGTATTCTTCAATTTCCTTTAACACTTCCGGATCATCAATCAGCTCTTCTACCGGTTTCATGGAATAGCCATGTTCCATGATCTCTTTATTTTTGGCTTCCGGATCCAGGGTGCAAAGATATTCCGGTCCTTTTAAGAAATCCTCGACTGCCATTAATACAAGATAGGCATCATCATAACGATATCTTAACGTATTTGCCAGTATTCTCTTCCAGCAGTATTTCTTCATAGCAGAAAGATTACCGTCTTCCCTGTACAACGCATTGACCAGCATGGCATTTCTGACATCGTAATAGGATAGTGTAGACGATCTCTTGTTTTCAAAACCAGGCGACCATACACATACGCCATTCAACAATAAAAATCCATTCTGGTTTCTTAAGCCGTATTCCGTATCATCATTGTGCAGGAATAAAGGCAAGGGCAGATTATCCATTGTCGCTACCGCCAATGGATAACATGCATACCACCATGCAGCATAATTCGGTTCATCAATGGTTTCATTCAGAAGAACATTTTCTCTTGTTCTTAAATCCAATCCCGGATGCCTTGTCCATGGATCAGTTCCCGCCCAATGGCTTCCTGCTTCATGCGAGGAATACGGTATATCCTGCCTTAACATTGCCCCCGAAATACATGCCTTGGCATACTCATCTTTGATATAAGACAAAAGGCCGAACGTTCTTACCAGGCTGTCCGGTTCAAGAACCGCATCATCATCCATGAAGATCATATGCGTTAAGCCAAGTTTTTCTTTCGCTTTGTTGATTTCAATCAATCCTCTGGTAAAACCGCCGGATCCGCCTGCATTCATATTCGGAAACAAGTGAATCTGTTCTGTTTCAACCTCAGCCGGATTTAACGTTCTGCCATTATCCACTAAGAAAATGTCCATTTTCCCGTATAAAGGACTGTCTTCATTTTCCAGATGGTTTTTCTTTAAGATATCCAGGTTGTGTTTGACATAGGCTTCCCTTTTAAAAGTACAGATATCACAGGCAAGATGAACAGCTCTTTTTGGCTTTTCCATCGTTTCATACCAGCCGTATTCCATCGTAAAACCGACTTTATCTTCAATGGAAAACCAGACACATTCCCCTTCACTGTCCGGAATACGGATATGGATTTCTTCCATTGCCGGCAGGGAAAATGACTGTCTGTCCAATACACCCCGATCATCTTCAAAGATTAAATCAAAATCACCTCTGGCCCTCATACAGAGATAAAAAGAAGAAATGGATGTATATGTTTTCCATTTATGCAGGGAGAACATATTGAAATATGTATCAAACAGAATATGATCCTCGTCTCTGCGATAGTATAAAGCCTCTTCCATGCATGTATCTTCTGATGGAACCAGTATATTCTGCAGAATCATTTCCTGCCCTCCTTCTGTTTCTGTATGTCATTACCGATAATGCCTTTCAGTGACTGTATGAATGCATCTTTCGGCGAAATGGATTTTTCATATTGTGATTTCTTCACAATTGTATAATAAGCCGCATAAAACAAAGCAACAGGTGCTCCTAACATATAGCGGTTAACGGTTCCTCTCTGGTAGAAGAATTTTTCATCATATCCTTCAAACCACGTTCCTTCCGCTTCACCGGATTGCAGGTAGTTGTTTTTCACATTTCCGATATCTTCCGGAATAAAATACGCTTTTAATTTGCGGTGGATGCAGTCTCTTAAAAACTTCACTTCCTCACTCGCACCATTACCGGAACCTGCCCCTAAAAGCGGATCAAAATACAATCCCATAGCACGTATGGCATCCGGCCTGAAGGTAATCTGCCACGAAGAAATGCGTAATGCAGTCCACCGGTTTAATCTTTGCTCTTCCTGTTTCAGACGGCTTGGCTGATTATGCATCCGGAAGGCGATGATATCTGCATCCGGAATTTTTTCATAACCGGAAACAATCTTTTCAACATAATCCTCATCCAGAATCTCATCATCATCACACAGAAGACAGATGCTTCCGATTGCATTCTGAATGGCCATATTACGGCTGTTAGAAAGACCCCTTTCAGTCGTGCGTATTTCCCGGACTCTGTATCCGTTATATTCATATTCCTTTGTCTGATTTTCATCGCATTGGTTGATCAAAAGGACATCACTGTGAATATTCATTCTTTCAATCACCGAAAGATCATTCTGATGCATGCATGATACCAGCAGTTCTACTTTTTCTTTCATTTGATTTTCCTGTATTTCTGTATTCCTTTTATGGCATAACTTCCCATGGAAGCGATAGCGGTAAGTGCCGGCACATTTGCATATTTGTATGTACGCCAGTTCATATATGCTGCTTTGAGCTTATTATGGGATTTGGAGTTTTCCGTCAATCTGTATGTCAGCAAAGGTTCATCTACCGCATAGGCATAATCAGTATCCTTTAATACGTTCAGCCATACCGCATAATCTTCATGAATGGTACGCACATCGGGAAACGGATGCTTCAGAATCATTTCCTTTCGGATCATCACAGACGAACAGGAAATGACATTCTGTTTCAGCAAAGTATGAAAATCTACTTTTTCAGGCACATGCATGACATAATCAAAAACATGGCCATCATCATCCATAAACCTGGACCCTGTATACAAAAGAACCGGATCTTTTAGGGAATGCATAAGCTGTACCTGTTTTTCCAGCTTTGTCTTTTCCCACATGTCATCGGCATCCAAAAAAGCAATCCAGGAAGAGAAGGATTCCGAAATGCCTCTCATTCTGGAATATGCCGTTCCGCTGTTTTTTTCATTATGAAAAACATGAATTTTATCATCGGAAATTCCATCAAGAATTCTTCCCGTATCATCATTGGAACTGTCATCCACAATAATCAGTTCCCAGTTTTTGTAGGTCTGCGCAACAACACTGTCAATGGCTCTTTTCAAATACCGATCTGCATTATAAACAGGCATCACAACAGAGATTAGCTCTTTCTCATTCATGATCCTATTCCCCTGCATCCACTTCACCTTCACCGATGCCTTCTGTGCTCTCCGGCATGAAGATAACTTTGATTGTTGATAATATAATCGTAAAATCCGTGGCGATACTCTGTTTGGCAATATACATCAAATCCATCTGCAATTTATCATACGGACTTGTATTATATTTGCCATGAACTTGTGCATATCCTGTCAATCCTGCTTTTACCTGTAAACGAAGCGTGAATTCCGGCATGCCTTTTTCATAACGTGTTGTAATTTCCGGTCTTTCCGGACGGGGTCCTACCACACTCATATCCCCTTTCAGGATATTTATCATCTGCGGCAGTTCATCAATTCTGGTAGCACGGATGAACTTGCCGATCGGTGTAATACGATCATCATCCTGGCTGGCAAGTCGTGCAACACCGTCTTTCTCTGCATTCACTTTCATTGAACGGAATTTATAGATTTTAAATTGCTTGCCATCCTTTGTCAGACGTACCTGGCTGTATAACACAGGTCCTTTATCATACGCATGAATCAGATAGCCGACAATGATCAATATCGGACTGGTTAATATTAAAATGACCAATGAAAAAATAATATCAAACAATCTCTTACATAACAGATATAAAGCAGACGGTTCAGCTCTTTGGCAAAGCATGACCGGCAGACTTGCCATCTGCAGTTGCTTGGAGCTGTTAACCACATAATCTCCGATATTCGGACGAATATAAACCATAATATCCTTTTCAATGCAATATTTCAGAACATCGTTTCTTTGTGAGGAATGGATGCCGCAAAGCATGACCGCTTCCGGCCTTTTGTGTCTTAAATATTCAAAGATCATCTGATTGCCGACAGATACATCAATAACTCCGACAACCTTAAAACGCCAATGCACCTGTTTCGTGATAGCTTCACCTTTATGGAAAGCTGTCAGATTATCATAAATAATAACTGTCCTTGCAGGCGGATATACTTTATTGGTTAAAAGATTGGCGGGTTTTGACCAGACGACGCTGTTCAGGCTCCATAAAGCAATTCCCAATAACATCGGCATAATCGGCGGTATGTGATAAATCAGCAGCAACAATACAATCAACATTGTCAAACCTGTCATTACCGATGCAATGACATGGGAATAGACAAGTTCACTGGTTCTGCTTGTTTTCAAGTCAAAACCGCCATACAGTTTCGCAAAAGAAATATACAATACGAGAAAGATTGCAATGACCGCATAGTTACCCAGCGTAACAAACGGTGTTCTGATCCTTCCGAAATAGTATTTATACCAGAGCCAGCGGAACCACAAAGTGTTCGCGATAACGATACTCATATTTATCAAAAGAAGAAACAGGTCCCTCTTCTGTCTTTCATTCAACATTTATAACCACTCCTTTGCACAACAAAAACATCATTGTCTTTGAACGTACACTACGATTTTAACATAGTTCGTTGAATTAAAACACCGTTTCAAAGAATCTTAAGAGAAATCCACATCTGTTTCAAGCATTTATAAGACATGCATACAACATGATTCATGCTAAAATAAAAGACAGATAAGGAGATCAAGATGGAACAATTTACATTTATCAAAAAGAATTTTGGTTTTGGCTGTATGCGTCTGCCTATGAAAGACAAAGAAGTTGACTTTGAACAGACAAAAGAGATGGTTGACTACTTTATCGATCATGGATTCAACTACTTCGATACTGCCCATGGATATATCGGCGGAAAAAGCGAAACTGCATTGAAAGAATGTCTGACAAGCCGTTACCCAAGGGAAAAGTATATTCTGACAGATAAACTGACCGGAAGCTATTTCAACAAAGAAGAAGATATCCGCCCACTTTTCCAATCCCAGCTGGATGCATGCGGTGTAGAATATTTTGATTTTTATCTGATGCATGCACAAAACAGCGAAGTTTTTCAGAAATTCAAGAAGTGCAATGCGTACGAAACTGCTTTTGCCTTAAAAAAGGAAGGCAAAGTGAAACATGTCGGTATCTCTTTCCACGACAAAGCAGTTGTCCTGGATCAGATCCTTACAGAATATCCCGAAATTGAAATCGTACAGATTCAATTCAATTACCTGGACTATGAAAGTGCATCAGTTGAATCCCGCCGTGTTTATGAGGTATGTGAGAAACACGATAAACCGGTACTTGTCATGGAGCCTGTCAAAGGCGGCAGCTTAGTCAATCTTCCTGCAGAAGCTCAGAAAGCCCTGGATGAATTACATGGCGGATCCAATGCAAGCTATGCTATCCGTTTTGCGGCAGGTTTCAAAAACATGCGAGTTGTCCTTTCCGGCATGAGCAACATGGAACAGATGATGGATAATGTATCTTTCATGGAGGATTTCCAGCCTCTGAATGAAAAAGAACTCGCTGCTGTCAAAATGGTTTGTGATGTTTACAATAACATGCATTCAATCCCATGCACATCCTGCAGGTATTGCATTGAAGAAAGCTCCTGTCCGAAACATATTTTGATTCCCGATCTGTTCTCCAGCTACAATGCAAAGATGATCTTCAATGACTGGAATGCAGACCATTATTACGAAAGAGCCATCAGCAATAACGGAAAAGCATCCGATTGCATCAGATGCGGAAAATGTGAACGAGTCTGTCCGCAGCATCTTCCGATTCGAGATTTGCTGCAAACCGTCGCAAAAGAATTCAAAGAATAACATTCAAAAAGGCAGAATATCTGTCTTTTTTCAGGTCAATTTTTACATTAAATTGCACCTGAAGACGATAAAACAGTATTGGAGGTGCAAAAAAATGGCGAAAGGATCGGAAAACGAATACTTCAAACTTTCAAAGGATGAATTTCAAAATTATTGGATAATATACGTAATAATCCGCAGAAAGCAAGTTTTCTAAAACTGTTTACCATAAGCTCAAGAAAATCTGAGATAACTCTACAGGTTCTTTCTGCAATGCACTCCCGTGTTTATCATCACAATACATCTCTTAAAAAATCGCTGTAAACCAGCGATTTTTCAATCTGTCTTTTATCGGATCTATTCTGCAGAGCGTGATGTTTTAATCGCATCCATCTTGTAAATCGTTTCAAACTCATCATGCATGGAAACTGTTTCAAATCCCAAATCCTGACATGTTTCCATAAAGGATTCTGCTGTTGCAATGTCACCATAGTCACGTTCTGTATCATCGCAAAGAAGCATATACGCTCTTCCGCCATTCTGCAGGGCATACTGGGCCATGGATACATCACCCGAGCTGTTTCCGAATACAAGCAAAGGTGCTTCACCGATCTCATCAACAATGGTAATGACCTTATTCATCTTTTGGTTCTTCTGTGTCAAATTTCCTTCCAGCAGCACCTGATCATCCGGTGCATACGTATACTTTCTTCCTTCCTGATCTTCCTGCCCGGAAGCCTCCAGGGAAAAAGTACTGCCGATGACACAGTATGGAGGAATCCATTCACCTAATGTATCCGCAATCAATTCTCTTGCAAGCAGGCGTTCCGATCCGCTGCTGATAAAAATCGTAAAGTTGTTTTCTGCAAGATACTGTACCAATGCCACCATCGGCAGATAAAACCCTTCTCCATAGGTCATATTTTCAAATCCAACGACAGGTTCATTCATAAAGTCACGCACATACGCTTGGTATTCCTCTATGGTAAAACCTGCAAAAGCTTCCGCTGCCATTTGTGCAGAAGACCGTGGAGAATCCGGTTCCGGCTCACCCTTTAGAAAAGCATCTTCCGCCGATTGTGCCCAAGCTTTATCTTCTTCAGAAGCCTGATAACTGTCATCATGCAACAAACGATGCAAAAGAAGACTTTCATCAAAATAGGTCGGAAACAATTCCCCATACAGCGTTCCATCCATATCAAATACCGCAATCCTCTTTTCCTCAGGCACAAAATCTTCACTCTTTTCATTCGTTACTGCAGAAACATAGGAAATAACAGAAGCCATCGCCGGAGAATCTTCTTTCCAGTATTTGATTTTTTCTTCTTTTTTGGTGCATCCTGTGATCAACAGGATGAAGCATAGTATAAAAACAAATAATTTTCTTTTCATGTCACACCTCAGTCTGTATTTTTCTTCCTCTATATTGGCATCTTTCCAGCATGAACGTCAATACTATTTCCAAAGATATAAACATCAAAGATGTTCATTATGCAAAACAATCTCCCGGATAAAATCCCGGGAGACTGTTTATTACAAAACGGTGATTTATCAGTCTAAATCTTCTCCGTCACTGGCAATGCACTTCTTGTACCAGAAGAAGGAATCCTTCCTGCTTCTTGCCAATGTTCCTTCACCTTTATCATCGCGGTCTACATAAACAAATCCGTAACGTTTTCTCATTTCGCCTGTTCCTGCAGAAACAAGGTCAATGCATCCCCACATCGTATAACCCATTAACGGAATACCATCCAGATTCACTGCATCTCTCATAGACTTGATATTCTCTCTCAGATAATCAATACGATATGTATCATGTACCGATCCGTCTTCTTCTTTGACATCTGCCCATCCGATACCGTTTTCAACAACCCATAACGGTTTGTGATAGCGGTTGAACAACTGGTTTAATGCAATTCTTAAGACTTCCGGATCGGTTGCCCATCCCCATGCATTTGTCTGCAGATATGGATTCTTTACAGAACCCGGGAACATATTTCCTGATCCTTCAATGGCATCTTCATGTGTAGTAACCGTCTGGCTTCCATAACAGCTGAATGACAGGAAGTCACATGGATATTCTTTTAATAATTCCAGATCACCTTCTTCAAAAGGAAGCTTAATCCCTTTTCTTGCATATTCTTCCAATACATAGTTTGGATATCTTCCCAACATCTGCACATCGGAATAGAAGCATGTTTCATCCATTCTCTTTAAAGCCAATAACTGATCTTTCGGATCTGCAGTATATCCATATACCGGCTGATATGCCAGCATCATGCCGATCTTGAGATCGGGATAGTTTTCATGTGCTTCTTTCACGGTTAAAGCACTGGCGAGGAACTGATGATGTCCAGCATCTGCTCTAACTTGATCACTGTCATGAATGACACCGCCTCCCATATAAGGCATCATGCCGATCGCATTGATTTCATTAAATGTCAGATAATATTTGACTTTTCCATCATATCTCTTAAATACTGTCTTGATATATCTGACAAAGAAGTCAATGACTCTTCTGTCTGCCCATCCATTGTATTTAATCGATAAACCTAATGGTGTTTCATAATGTGATAATGTTACTAACGGTTCAATGCCGTATTTCTTGCATTCATCAAATACATTGTCATAGAACTGCAATCCTTCTTCAGAAGGCTGTTCATCATCACCATTCGGATATATTCTCGGCCATTGAATAGACATGCGGAAGCACCTGAACCCCATCTCTGCCATTAAGGCAATATCTTCTTTGTAGTGGCCATAGAAATCTGTTGCGGTATGGCTTGGATAATAATAGCCGTCTAAAAGACAAGGTTCTGCATCTTCAGGAATATTGAAATATCCGCCGAAAGTTGATGCGGTATATCCTTCTGTTCCGTCTTTCTTCTTCCATGTGATTCTTCTTGGAATTGTATGTTCTCCATTTGTCATGACATCAGAGGTACTTAATCCTTTTCCCCCTTCTGCGTAGCCGCCTTCATACTGGTTTGCGGCCGTAGCCCCACCCCATAAAAAAGTTTTTGGAAATTTAGCCATTATTTTTCTCCTTTACGATTTTCTTTATTATACATCAATTCTGTAGGTTATAATAAATATAGCGAGGTGAATTATGTCAATCAATAATACAGCTATTAAGGAAGTACAGGTATACCGCCATGGTGCTGAGATTACACGTAAAGGCACCATTACTCTTGAAGAAGGAAGAAACAGGGTCAGAATTGCAGGATTAAGTGAAAATGCAGATGCAAATACATTAAAACTCTTTTTCCCTGAATCTGTCAGCGGAAACAATATTCATACCATCAATCCTGCCATGGATCTGCAGGATGAAGAAAAAGAATCCGATGACATCAAACAGAAAATCGAATTTCTGACAAAAGAAATCGAAATCCTGAATGAACAGCAGCAGCTATGGAAAACAAACGGCAATTTTCAGAAATTGAACTCTGTCGACATGAAGGATATGGAATCCTATATTGAGAAAATGCCTGAGAGGGTTATGGAAATAACCCGCAAAATTGCAGAGCTGAACAAAGAAAAAAAGCAGCTGGAAAAGAAGCTTAACAAGATTCTGGAACAGGAACGCAAGCCGGTCATTGAAGCTGACTTTTATGCAGAAAAAGCAGGAACATATCCATTCCGGATGCAATATCATGATTATGCGGCAAGCTGGAATCCTGTCTATGAAGTACATACAGAAGGAAAAGGGGAAGATCTTGAATTCCGTCTAAGAGCTAATATCACCCAGACAACAAATGAAGACTGGAAAGATGTACAGATTTCCCTGTTTACCGGAAATCCTTCCATTTCCAATGATCTTCCGATTTTAAATCCTCTGTATCTCAATATCCGCCAGGAAGCACCAAATCTTTTCACAGGATCGAGCAGATCCATGGCTGCACCTATGATGATGGCTTCTTCGATGGCTATGTCAGATTCTGCACCGATGTTTGAAGAAGATATGGAAGAAACAGCACAGTTTAAACGCATTGAGACAC
Source organism: uncultured Erysipelotrichaceae bacterium (assembly GCA_902766005.1). Taxonomy (GTDB): domain Bacteria; phylum Bacillota_I; class Bacilli_A; order Erysipelotrichales; family Erysipelotrichaceae; genus Bulleidia. The sequence goes on from CACXCB010000252.1 coordinate 21,825, forward strand.
CGCAGGCAGAAGTCAATGACAATGATACAATGACAGAATATGCATTAACTCAGAAACAGGATATCCTTTCCGGTAATGAAGGAACGATAGTTGATCTGCATACATTTACGATTCCTGCAGACTATAAGCTCATTGCCATTCCGAAGATGGATAATCATGCCTATCTCTGTGCAGAAATAAAGACAGAAGATCTTCCTGTCATGATTCGCGGTACTGCTTCCGTATATCTGAATAATGCTTATGCAGGCAATATCCAGATTTCTCCGAATATGACTCAGGAATCTTTCCGTATCTCTCTTGGCAAGGATGAAAAGATACAGATTCAAAGAAAAGAAGTCATGAAGAAAAATGCATCTGCATTCATCCGTAATCAGAAAACAAGAGAACAGGAATACGAAATCATCCTCTCTAACAAAAAACAGGAAGAGGTTACCATTCATGTTTTCGACCAGGTTCCTGTATCACAAGACAAAACCATTATCGTTGAAATCGTAAAGATGGTTCAGGGCGACTGGGATAAACTCACCGGTAAAATTGCCTGGGAAATCACATTGCAGCCGAATACTTCTAAATCCATCCAGCTTGGCTACCGTACCACATGGCCGAAAGACAAAAATCTGCAGGAAAGCCGAATTCCATCACTTCTCAGAAGAGTCTGTCCGATTTGCGGCAGTATTGTTTACGGAAAATTCTGTCCGGAATGCGGTGCACAAATTGATATCATACAATAAATTATTTATAACGCTTATCAAATGCCCTGTCATAACACAGGGCATTTTTCAATTGACATCTTTTCTCAAAAACTGATTTGTATGAATCTCCCTATGAAAAAAAGTATAACCGACAGGGGGTTTACTTCCTGTCAATTACACTTTTATCGCCTGCTCCATCGATGCAAAGATGTTCAGCCTGTCATTTTATAAGGTCGGCAAAATTCATTCAATGCCCGCAATGAGGACATACAATAACAGACTCTGTAATCAGCTGCTGCGGGGTTACGGGGATAAATCCCTGACACGTAGGGCAAGACATTCCGGACGGCTTATTGAGATTAGGTGTAACTCCTATATCGCCTGCAGCTTCTTCTAAATCATCGAGCAATAACTCTTCTTTAATTTCTTTTTCGTTGACCATGTTGTTTTTTCTCCTATATTCTTTTTGATCGTACGCTAAGCAGAAAACCTCCTGCCCGAACGAATTGCTTACGATTCCATCGAAGTGTATCTTCGGCGCAGAACCTGTTCTGTGTGTATTATACCACACCATTCAATTCATCTCATTCAGGGTGTCTGCCTTTCTCTTAATATCAAAAAGGGATGAATGATCTGTTTCTTGTGTGCCTTTGTTCCTTTGACCATCTATAAAAAATAAAGAAAAACAATGATGCTTGTAAACACCATTGTTAAGAATCAATTGTCCAGACGATTCATTTTAATATCCTGCATATGAGTGGATAAAATATTATCTTCTTCCAATATGCGGAGTGCATCCTTTCGGGATAAATAAAATCTAATGCCAAGTACTTTTATTTCATTCTCTTTCATATCTTCCAGTACTTTTTCGCAGACATTCTCATGATGTTCATCCAAAACATGATTGTTTAACAGAAGCTGTATTGCTGATTGATAATAATTCCTATAACTTTCAGCCGTCTTTTTTCTTAAACCTTCCTGTTGCAAAGTACGAATATAACCGGAATCATTCCGATACTGATCTGCGAGCTGTATTGTATTCAGAGTGAATAAACCCGGATATTTATCTAATGCTTCTTTTGAAGGAAACATAAACTGACCTTGTCCACTCACATTGAATCCCATCAGTTTTTTATATCCGTCATTCAGTTCAATCTCATGTGTAATGACATAGGCAATTCTTGAATCCGGATATTCTGATTGTAAAAGAAGAAGTTCCTCAAAGCTGCATGGATTCTCAAACTGCATATCCATATTTACATAAGCAGAATCAGGGAGCTGGTCCAGCACTTCTTTCTGTTGGCTCCGGTCAATGGTCCAATCATATACCGAGTAGGAATTAGGAAGATTCCACCATACCGGAAGAGTATCATAGGAATATAAATCATAGGTTTCTGATGGTTCTGTCATTATTCCGTCAATGAATTGAATACTCTGTAAAGGTTCATGGACAAATGACAATGTTTCAAAAGAAGTTCGAAAACTATCCAGCAGCTTGAAATCCAATTGGTATTTACCATAATCCAATCTTTCATATGTCATTGGCCATTGATTAAACCAAGCGATATATCCCGGTGCGAATATACTGTAATATGCCTGAATATAATACATGGCATTGGATGCTTCTTTTTCTGCATTAGTTCTTCCATCATATGGTTCTTCTTGTGAAATCCATTCCAGTTCATTTATATGCCAGGAATTCTTCTCCAGGTAAATATCTCTTCCTTTAAAAAATCCTGTCACCAGCAATGCCACGATAATCAGTACCAGAAGAATGCGTCCATACACATACTTACGCATTTTTTTCTGCACATTTCTGTTTAATTCTTTCATTGCTTCGTCATCATATGCAGAATGCCCTTCCAGCAATTTTTCAATTGTATCTTTCTCACTCATCAATATATCCTTCTTTCTTTGCCAACTCTTTCAGTTTTTCTTTTGTACGATAACGAATCACCCTGACATTCTGTACGCTTGTATTGACAATCTTTGCGATTTCTTCATCCTTTAATCCCGCTGTCACCGTTAACAGAATAATATTTTTCTCCAATGGTTCCATCGAAAAGATCTTCTCATACAGCCATAATCTCTGTTCCTGCTTCTCTTTATAGAAATAAGAAGGATCAGGTATGTTTTTAATCTTTTCTGCATCCATATCCAGCATTCGTTTTCGCTTCCGCACCTTCATGTAGAAAAGATTCTTCAAAACCAGAAACAGCCAGGCCTGTATATTTTCATGAGAATCCAACGTCAGAAAAGCCTTCAAAAAAGTCTCCTCTGTCAGATCCTCGGCCTCTTGCACATGATGTGTCAAAGAGAGTGCATACAGATACAAAGGCTTATAATATAATTTGTATATTTCTGTGAATAATTTGTTTTCCATACTTTTTATGCATACAATAAGACAAGCCCTGCCACAATGCATGTCAAGCCTGCCAAGGCAATCGTCATGTCATTGTTTGTCTCTTTATATCTGCATTCCATTTTGTTTGCAGACAAAAAGAGATTATCATTTCTTTTCAAGCCGGAATATCCGGAAGGCATTCCCCCTCTTTGCGGCTGGATTCCATTACCGAAGATTAACACTATGAATCCTGCAACGATCAGTGCAACAGAAAAAGATATACCTTTCAGTAATATTGAAAATATGCAGCTGCATAAAACACATATAACTACAGATATCAGATATTTCTTTGAGAGCTTCATGAATGTCTCCTACATTAATAATGCTTATACAAGAAAAACATTACAAAAAAATCTTCTTTTACAGAAGATTTTTCAGTCAGTCATCATATTCTCTTTTCACACGTGGAATCGACGGAAAAATAATTGTTTGTTCCTCTTTGATCTCTGCCTCCAACCAGCGATCATATAACTCAGCCGGTGTTTCATCAAAAACAGGCTTTAAATGTGCAACAACCTCATCTTTGTCCATTCCATGTTCAATCACAAATACAACGCCATCTTCTTCATGGATGCTCAGGCTGCATTCCTCATATTTGTCTCTGTTTTTCATACTATTATTATAGCGCAATTTTATCAAACGATAATCAGATTCATAAAAAAGATGATGATCTTTCCGCTATAATAATAGTAACCAAACACGGAGTAATCACATGAAAAACATAATAGAAGAATATCAAAGCAAATTGCGTACCCCTGAGCAGGCTGTACAAATTGTTAAAAACGGTGACTGGGTAGACTATGGAGGAAATGTATGTTTTCCTTCCCTTCTGGATAAAGCTTTATCCAAAAGAAAAGAAGAATTAAAAGATATCAAAATCAGAGGCAATCTCTGTTTCGGACCGATACAGGTTGCAGAATGTGATCCTACCAGAGAACACTTTCTCTATAACAGCTGGCATTGTTCTGCCTATGAAAGAAAACTCAGCGACAGAGGTTTATGTAATTACATCCCGATGATCTTTCGCAATGTTGTGCCGTATTACCGTCATTTTTTAACCGTGAATGTAGCAATGATGTGTGTGACACCGATGGATAAGCACGGTTACTTTAATTTATCCTGTGCAGCAGGAGTAGCTAAAGGCATATTGGATAAAGCGGAGTATATCATTCTGGAGATCAATGAACACCTTCCCCGTATCTTAGGTGGGTTTGATGAAAGCATACATATTTCCGAAGTCGACTGCATCGTCGAAGGTAAGCATGATCCTCTTCCCGAATTTCCGATTCCCAAACCGACAAAAGAAGATATTCAGATTGCCGAGCACATTCTTCCGTATATTGTTGATGGGGCAACATTGCAGCTTGGCATAGGCAGTCTTCCGAATGTGGTAGGAAGCATGCTTGCAAAATCGGATTTAAAAGATCTGGGCATGCATACAGAGTTATGCGGAGATGCTTATTACGAATTATTCAAAGCCGGTAAATTAACAAACAAGAAAAAAACCTATCAGCCGGAAAAAGGCGTGACAGGCATGGTATTCGGTTCTCATTCTCTTTATGAATGGGTGGATAATAATCCCGGCGTCATTGTTGAACCATTGGAATTTGTCAATGCATCCGAAATCATTGCCTTACAAGAAAACATGGTAGCCATAAACAACTGTATATCCATAGATCTCTATGGACAAACCGGTGCAGAAAGTGCAGGCTTCAGACATATCAGCGGAACAGGAGGACAATTGGATTATTTAACCGGTGCAGCCATGAGCAAAGGCGGCAAAGCCTTTGCCTGCTTGACATCCACTTTTACGGATAAACAAGGAAAAATCCATTCCCGCATTGTTCCTTATTTCACCGGTGATATTGTCACCATTCCAAGAAGCCAGGATCACTTTGTGGTTACGGAATACGGTGCAGTCAACTTAGCCGGAAGATCCACATGGGAAAGGGCGGAAATGTTAATATCCATTGCTCATCCGGATTTCAGGGAAGAACTGATTCAGGCTGCTGAGAAACAGGGAATCTGGAGAAAAAAACATTAACAGAAACTATCACAAATGATGAAGAAAGAAAAATATGAAAAAGCCAGACTATGTACTATTAAGAAACGGAAAGAATGCCTTTCCTGAAATCATACAATGTATACGAAATGCCAGAGAATCCATCCTGATTGTCATGTTTATCTGGCGTGGCGATCACATCGGCCACGTTCTTGCAAAAGAAGTATTGGATGCGGCAGACCGAGGAGTCCAAATAGAGATCATTAAGGACAGATACGGTGTATTGTTTGAACTTAGTGAAGAAGATCAGACCGCTATGCTGCATGATAAAATAAGCATTATCGAGAATTTCAAAATCCTTGGCATGGAGATGTTCTATCATCCATCTCAGTTTAACAGGCATCACATACATAAAGACCCACTGTTTCAAAAGATGAAAACACATCCCAACATCACCATCCACAACAACAAAACACTGTACGATCATTCCAAGATTTATATCTTTGACAATAAAATCATGATCTTCGGCGGCATCAATATCGAAGACAAAGAGAACGGGAAAGATAAAGAAAATCGTTATTACAAAGATTTGATGGTAAAAACAGATGATGAAAGACTGATCCGGCAGTATCTTGATGTAACAGGAGGCTTTGATAAGGAACTTCCCGCAGTGGTCTATAACAGATATTCACCAGAGAAGCATTTTGACATTAAGCAGATGTATCTGCAGATGCTGATGCAGGCAAAAGAAAAGATCTTTATCATGATGCCGTATCTTTCGCCTGTCAAAGAGATTACAGATGAACTGACTAAGGCATTGGACCGTGATGTCACACTGGAGATCCTTGTTCCCATCAGAAGCAATCTGTCTTCCGATTTAAACAAAAGTGTCATTGCAAAACTATATTCTTATGCAAAGGAACATGACAAAAAGATACATGTGTTCTTTACAAATGACATGAGTCATACCAAACTGGTATGCACCGATCAAATGATTTCTTTTGGTTCAGCCAATATGACACGAAAAGCCTTTGAACTATTAGGTGAAACGAATATTTTAATTCAAAATGATGATTCTCCCCTGGCAAAATCCATCCGGGAATTTATTCAGGATGAAAAGGACAATGCAACAGAAATACAAGGAAATAGAGATCTTACGTATTCTTCCTTACGTGTATTCATCGAGAACCTGTTTACGTAAACATCCTGCATGAGCAGCGGTCCAGATAATTTATGCAATATCGCTGCAAAATTAAAAATGCGAGTTTCTAATACCACATATAGAAATTCTCGCATTTTTTACCACTTGGCTGTCAAAGACGGGATTATACCAAAGTTTTTTCTGTGAAACATCATAAATGTATGTAAACACAAAACACAATCATTCTTTCCGGCACAAAAAGACGAGCACTTATTCCTGCTCGTCCGTCCTTTATAATTGGGAATTAATATTGCTTCAGTTTTCTGACTGATTCAGGCATCTTCTCCTGATATGAACTTTTGACTGAGGGTGAATTTGCTGCATTTGTTGCAGATTGAACCAGGAAGTTCACAATCAGTTCAAACAATAAATCCATTTTTCATACCCCTTTCCTATTTTGAAATTGCTGAATCAAGCATAACAATGACAGCCATAAAACAACATAGAATTGCATTCGCATCCATATATATTGATCCATAACCCATAGTGCAAAATATGCAATACACGAAATCATCAACCGTATTCTCACTTGCTTTTTGTGAACTTCTTTTTCTTCTTTACATAACGGATTATTCTCATTTTGTACCGGTGAAACTAGATACAAATAAGCAATCGGTACCAAGATGAGCCATTCATGCCCTTTTAGGACAAATAAACAATTCAACAAACAGCTGCTGAAAACCATGCATATGTATAAACTGCCGCATGTAAAATAAGTCTTGCAATGATATCCGCCGCATTCCGTTCTCAAGAAAGAGAATGCAGTAATAAATGCCAGTGATTGCCATGTTTGATCAATGAAGGAACAAACCAGCACTGCAAGAAAAACATCAATCAGAAAAGCCATTTCCACTTTGAAACCATATTCAATTATTTCAAAGTCTATTTGTTTTTCCTCTGCTTTCTTTTTCACACCTGTGATCAACCGGTTCATCTTGTTTGTTCCTTGCATTCTGATTATGAATCTTTTCCACAAAAATACAAGTTATGGGTGACAAGATGCATGTATAAGGGGATATTCGGTATTTTCATTCATGTAAAACAGAGTAAAATAGAACCATGAAAACGGCTTATATAGATGATGAAGAAATTTATTTTCCTTTACTGAGAAAAGTATTAAATAATAACAATTGGAATGATGACATTGACACTTTTTCCGATACCGAAGTATTTCTTTGTTCAATGAAAAACAATCACTATGATCTTGTCTTTCTGGATATAGAGATGCCGGATAATAATGGTATTTTTTTGTCGGAACAAATACGTGACATCAATGCTGATACAATGATTGTCTATTTGACAAATCATACAGAAACAATGTTTCGTGCATACGGAATCAATGTCATTGGATTTATTGATAAATCTAGAATTGATGAACAGATGCCATTCGTATTAAGAAAGGCTATGGACTTATTTGGTCAAAAAAAAACAGTATCCATGAAATCTAAAGATGGTCAGACCATTCAGTTGGAACTCTCTAAAATACTGTTTTGTGAGATTAAAAACAGAAAGATATTCTTATACACTTCGTACGGTTCGAAATACATATTAAATTACAGCACAATCAATGATGTCTATTCATTGCTTGATTCCGATCAGATGGTGTACATTACCCGTTCTGCTTTTATCAATATCAAAAAAATTGAAAGCATCGGAAAAGAAGAGTTGCATCTTTTCGGATATTCCAAGCCATTGTTTATCAGCAGGACAAGACGTGAACAGGTCAATACAATGTTTCTGCACTCATTGCATATGTGATATGTCATTCAATATAACTGTGGCATAGAACCTGTTATCCATGATATCCATGTATAATTGTCCGTTATATTTTTCTGTAATAATCCTGACAGAATTCAATCCGATTCCATGATTCCGACTGTCTGTTTTCCCGGTTTTCAAATTGACATTCTTCATGTCAGTGGAATTGGATACTTCAATTTTCAATTGATCATTATGTGTAATGACAACACGTATGTCCCGATTCAACCGGGATATGTTTTCAATTGCATTATCAAGAAGATTGGCAAGTACCATGGCAATATCATATTCCGCATCTGAAGACAAATTGCCTATTTGTATCATTGTCTGAATGGATATGTCTTTTTCTTTTGCGCTGTTTATTTTATTGGTGACAATTGCATCAATTGCCGTATACCCTGTATTTGTGCTTACAGGAACATGATCCAGAATGGAAACATTCTTTTGAATATATTCATTGATTTTATCCGTTTTGCCCTGATCCAGATAATTTTTAACAATCGTTAATTGATTCTTCAGATCATGACGCATGATACGAACTGTTTCTTCTTTTTCCCTGAAAGCTTGTGCATTATTTTTTAATGTCTCCATTTCCATCTCAAAAGATTTTCTCTGCATCTCCAAGAAATGATCATACTGGGCATGATAAAACACGATGTATAACAATGCCGTCAAAAAGAACAAAAAGAAATTGATAAAAATCAGCATAACAAAACGATCGCCGTCTATAATCATCGATTCTATTAATGTAGTCACTACCAACAATATGGAAAATCCACAAGCAAAAATCCAATCATATTTTGTTTGTAAAGTGCGGTATTTCTTTGTGTATTTATTGATGAGCAGCATGATGAAAAGAAGTACAAGTCTTCCACCGAGAAAACGATAAATAATACTGATTGAGTAAATGGTTTTCAATGGTTCAAACCCGTACATCCAATAGCTGATTAAAAAGACTAGCTCATTACCTACACTGACTGCAATATCCAGAACAATGGCATATATCAGCAAATTTATCGGCATATCCTTTCCATTTTCTCTGAAAAAATACATGACCAAAAAAAGAATAACTACCATTAGTACAGTAAGCAGCCCCTCATACACATAAAAATAATTAAATACAGTGATTTCAACTGTACCGATGATTGCATACGTTAGAAGGAACAGTTGTCTTTTCTTACTTTTCAATTCCAGATAATCTGCCATTAATACAGCATATAAGATACTTTCAATAATATTTATCCCGATATCCAATAATCCCATGCATATCCCCTCTAGAAATTATTGTAATATCTTTTTCTGAACGTTGCATAATATTTTCTGGAAATATAGACGGTTTCTCCGCATTCCATAGTCATTCTATTGTTTTGCACTTTTTTTATCTTTTCCAGATTAATGATGTAGGATTGATGGATCTGTATAAATCTATGGTCTTCTAAAATGTTACTCTCATTGAGAAATCTGGATAATGATTTTTTCATTTGGAATACCTGCCCTTTGCATAGACAGATAATATATTCCTGTTAATTTCTATTAACTCTATATTTTCCGGGTGAATACTGACGTCTCTTCCGTGAAAAGGTATCAGCAATGTTTTTTCTTCCTGAAAATATCTTTGCAAAACACGCAAAAGATGATCACTCAATCTGTCTTTCAGGATAAAATCATATGCATAATGAGAAAAACTATTAAACACATAGTTTTCTATCGAAGTAACAAAAACGATCTTTCCATGATTATGCTTACGGATTTCTTCAGCTATTTCAAAACCGTTCTTTCCCGGCATCCTGATATCAAGAAGAAATAGATCATATTCTGCTTGCAATTTAATCCCTTTGACTGAATTGAAAGAATGAATACTGATTTCAGCATCTATTCTCTGAGCAGTCTTTTTGATTTCTTCTTCAATAATTCCCAAAAACTCTACTTCATCATCAATGACACAGATATTCATCATTTTTTGAATTTCTGATCCCAAAAATAAAAATACAAACGCAGAATAACTTCCAGCTGGTCATGATCAAGCCAAGATAAATCCAGAACACTGTTATAAGAATCTCCAAGTAAGAAATCAATTGATACACCCGTAGAATGAGAAATATCTTTAAGACTGAGTGCAGAAGGATAACTTTCTCCTTTTTCCCACTCACTGATAGTCAATTCACTGAAACCAAGATACCTGGCAAATTCTTTCTGGTTCATTCCCATTGCTTTACGTACCATCTTAAAATTGTTCTGTACTTCTATTTCCAAAATATCCTTTTTCTTCTTACTTATAAGAGAATAGTAAAGGATAATAACAAAATACTTTACTGTTTTAAATCCGGAATTACCGGATTTTTATAATTAATGATGACCGTCGCTCGTAAAAACGTAACCGTCGCTCATGCCATATTGAATTTGAACACATTCACAAATACAATGAAGTCACCACCTGGGGTAAAACGTTTTACATCGTTCTTCAAAACCACATCAAATTAATTACAACAGAAAGGAACAGTATGAACTCAATAGCAAAGAAACTTAAAAAGTTATTTATCAGCTTTGCATGTTTGTTTGCATTTACAAGTATGATGACATTTGTAAATGCAGCAGTCAAACAGAAAACAAAAACCGGATATGCATACACAAGTCTGGCAACAGCCACTGTCTATTGTACCGGAACCCATTATTCAACCGGCAATACACGTTGGGCTGCTTCAGGGAGTGTTTCAAGCAGTCAGCCACATAACAGTGTAAATTTTGTTAAAACATATATCTCTGATTCAACGTTGCGAGTCAGAGCTGATGTTACAGTTACAACAGTGGGTTATCAATCAGCTTCTGCATCCACAAATTTTACATTTACTTATGCAAACGGTGAAGTAAGCTAAATTTAATCAAGCTTATCACAAGAAGGTTGGAATACTTTCCAGCCTTCTTGTACTTTCACTTAAATCACTTTTATAGGAAGGAACATACATGGAGATTTTGTTTGACACAATTAAATACAAAGAGCATCTTATATTGTATGACGGAACGATTACAGTTTCCGGTAAATGTATTACGGCTATTGCAGGTGAAAGCGGGAGCGGAAAAACATCATTATTCAAAGCTATCGAGAATCAATCTAGGACAAACGTTCGAATAGCTTCCTGTCCACAAGAACCTTTATTTCTTGACCGACTGACAATCGGTAATCATTTTTCCCTTCTGAAAGATATCTATCAAAAAAATGATGAAATAGAAAATGATATACAGTCATTGCAATTAGAAAATGTATTGGATAAGATTCCGGCACAACTTTCAGGAGGAGAGAACAAAAGAGCAGCATTTCTTTTAACCTGTTTTCAGGAAGCGGATATCTATATGTTTGATGAACCTACTGCATCTGTGAACAGTGAGTACAGGGAAGCATATCTTTCCATAATGAAAAAGCTTCTGAATAATGGGAAATCTATTATTCTTTTCACACATGACAAGGAGCTGTTTGAAATCGCCGAATTTCAATATCAAATACATCAGCATGAATTGAAGCAGATTAAGTCAGTTTCGAAAACAGAGAAATTATCTCTATCAAAAGATACTGATCTTTCTCTTTTACAAACACCCTCATATTTCTTCAAGATGAAGAAAAGCCAAAAAAAATATCTGAAAGTCATTGAAACAATCATTATCATTTGTACCGTTTTAATTGGAATAGGCTACAGTTATAGCAATATTGTTTATCATAGCCAGCAGGCTATTGTAAAACAAATGCAGTCTGATGAACTGATTGTTTATAAACCTTGGCCGATAGATGACACCTATACGTATGGAGCAGAAACTCCATTAAATGAAGAAGATATTCAGAAAATCAATTCTGTCAGTCATGTAAAAGAAACCGAATGGCGTTACGATTTTGACGAATATGACAGATTGCTGGATTATGACATCACAGAGGAACATATTTTCAATGAATCATCATATACAGTCGGAATTTATAAAAATGATAGTTTTTTCATGTCATTTGAACCGGATATGAGCAATGGAATGCTTGTATGCACGTATATGAAAGATAATAAATCTTTCAGCGAGATAGAAGTCGATTTCGGGGGTGAAGGGATTTATATTTCAAGATTTTTTGCAAATGGCTTAAAACGCAACATCGGAATCAAAAATGATGAAGAATTACAAAATTATTCTTTACGCTTCGAAATATCTGTTCCGACTTATACAACATACGGAAGATGGAAATGTGCAGGAGGAGACGATACAGAAATATATAATCGCTATTCTCCGACGGTAGAATCGGATGAACTGTATCTTCCCATTTCCGGCATTTTAAAATGGAGCTCCTTCGGATTGCAGAATACCGGCGCGAATGCTGTTTTTGTCGAAAGAAGCAACATAGAACCGTTAATTGAAAAGCACAAAAAAGACCGTGAAAGAACAATCTATGTTTTTAATGAGGATTGTACAGATTTTTCCATTGACATTCTGCCTGAAAACAATAAAGAAGTCCTTTATATTTTCGAGGATAAGCCATGGACACCTTCTTCTGTTTCCGTATTTGTTGATCAAATAGAATGTGTTCCTGATGTTGTTGAAGATTTAAAAGACATGGGTTATGCGATCAACAGTGCCTACACACAACAAGCACCTGTATTCGGCGGTGCAAAAGCAATCCGAGAAGCATTTCTGACAGGTTCATTACTTCTTGCGGCTATTACAATATTGCTTGGATGCGGTTTACAAATCATGCAGCAAAAAGCAGAAAGAAATACTGATTGTTATTTTAGACATATCGGTCTGTCATCACTTGAAATACGGAATGTCCGTAAACAGTTTTATATAGAAAATACAAAAAGAAAAATGCTTGCAGTATGTGTTGTTTCAGGTATTTCTTTTCTGCTGCTGTCGATTCTTGTTCGTTATCCATTACTTCCATCGGTTACCGCCTTATTTCTGATTGCTGTGACAGTATTCACAATATACTGCATTGTTCCAATCATATCTGACAGGTATAGAAAATGTTAAATATCAGTAATATACAAATAGAATTTGAAGATTTAGTTTTAGGTAAATCATCTTTTACTATTCCCGAACATTGCGTCACCCTGATCAGGGGATTCAGCGGATCCGGAAAAACATCACTTCTTTACAGAGTAACATTAATCAGTGAAGATACAGATTTTATTTATGAGATCGGTAATCTTAATATTTCAAAATTATCTGATCGTGAAAAATGCGCTTTTCGGAAAGAACATATTGCTTTTGTAATGCAGGATAACAGTTTATTTGAACAATATGATGTACTTGGTAATATGATGCTGTATGCGGATTTCAATAATCAAAAATACAGCCATGAACAATATATTGCATTCCTGAATAATGTTAATTTACATGTTCCGCTTCATCAGTCAATTAAAACCTTATCCGGCGGCGAAAGGCAAAGGCTTGCTATTGCTTGTGCCCTCTGCAAGAATACAGAGCTGATAGTACTTGATGAACCGACAAGTTTTCTGGATGAAGAAAATGAATTACATGTTTTTCATGTTTTAAGAAATATCGCCGATATCTTTAAAAAGACAATTATCATCACAAGTCACAGTGATCATGCAATAGATATAAGTGATGAAATCCTGGAAATAAAAGATAAACGACTCATCGAAATAAAACATTATGAAGAAGAAAATCATGATACATTTTCCCTGACAACAAAAAGTTTTCCTCATTCTTTTTATCAGTCTTATATACGATATTTTTATAAAAAATACAGAAACTTTGAAGCCGGTATTATCTTCTTTCTGTCAGCAGCTTTATTCATACTGAGTGTTATGATTATACATACAGACAATTCAACAGAGAAAAGTATTACTTCTTATCAGAAGATGTCAGAAAACCAGATATTTGTCACAAAAGATACTGAAAACAAAACAGTTGACACAACGCTTTCGCCATTTTCCTTTACCTTGGATGAATATACTGTCTATCCATATATCCGGACAATCGGGATGCTGAATAATACTCCTTTCCCTGTCCTCCCCTTTTTTTCCAATAACAACATTGAAGACAGGCTTGCAGCGAAATATAACGATAATGGTCTGTATATAAGTTTTGAATGCTATAGAGAAATCATGAATGCTATGATGAATCCGGAGAATATAAGTATTGATATAGTCATACAAACAGATGAAGACACATATGAAACATATAGCCACCCGGTTAAGATTGCAGGAATTCTCGACAGCAGTTTCCAATCTCCCTATCTTTCCGCAGGAAACAGTCGGTTTTTATATGCTGATTATTCAATGTTAGAAGAAATATACAGGGAATACGGATTAACCGGGAAGAAACAATATGATGGTTATACGATTTTTACAGATAACTTCGATACTTATGTGTCCCTTTCTGATGAATTGTCGAAAAACAGTTATGGGGTCACCTTGTTTTTCACTTATATTGATGAAATGAAAGAATTAGAATCTATAAACCGGAAAGTAAAGATCGGTATATCATCCTTAGGGTTTATTGTAACGTTTTTTCTGTTTGCTATCATAGAAACACTATATACAAGAAAAAGAAGCAAAGAATTGATGATGTTGAAACTGAATGGTGCTGACAATAGAGAAATATTATATGTACTGATTGTGAATGCCTCCATGCAATGTATCACCGCCTGGTTCTTTCAAACCATTCTTTTGTATATTCTTTCTTTGTTTTCACCTATATCTGTCTTTTACTATATTAAACTTGCTGCAGGATTTATTATCATTGTTTATCTGGTCAATCTCTTCCTTTTGAATCGATTTGTAAAGGATATCTCTGTTGAGAAAATACTCAGAAGCTGATCATTCATTCTGAATTCATAGTCACAGTCAGCTGTTATCGTTATTGCCTTTGGAATACACACAACATCGTGATATTTTTAAGAAATTCGCATGGTTTTTGGGTTATATATCATTTCTGACGCTATGGTTAATGCACTCTCACTCAGGAATAAACTTAACATTCTTCATTGAAGGAATACTTTTGATTCTGATGGAAATTGTCTTGGTATGAGTTATCGGGTCAACATATTCTTCATCAGGATTTTCAGACATAAGATTCTAAGTGACTGGAATGCACTATAAAAAAGAGCTGTTTAACTCCCGGAAATAAACAGAGTTTTTCACAGCCCTTTTCATTTATATTTACAGTTTTGAAGCAACAGCAGCCAGTATCTTTTCTGCATCCCCTGCTACACCGTAATCCGAATAAGCAAATATCGGTGCTTTAGGATCCTTGTTGATGCTGATGACTTTTTTCGCTCTTGTAATACCGCAGACATATTGTGCTGCACCGGATACGCCGGCATTAATCAATAGCTTTGGCTTAACCGATTTTCCGCTTGTTCCGATCATGGAACTTTCATCTTTGACTCTGCCTGTATCAATAAAGCTTCTGGACCATGCAATAGCACCATCTGTCTTTTCAGCAACCTGCTTTAATGCATTCCAGGATGCATCAGAAGTAATGCCTCTTCCTGCAGAAACCACTACATCTGCTTCTTCAATGTTATTGGTTCCTTTCTGGTTTTCTTCAAATCCAAGGAACTCTTCTGCTGATTCAGCATGATCGAGATATGATACATCTTCTTTCACTGCTTCAGCAGTATATTTTACCGGTTCTTCTGACTGCAGAATACCCGGACGGACAGATGCCATAACCGGTCTTGCATTTGGAATATAGATCTCACTGACTACTTTTCCGCCGAATGCAGGAACCATACAGTTTAATCTGTCTTTGCCATAGCGAAGATCGATGCAATGTGCTGCAAGTCCTGTTTTTAATAATGCTGCAACAGTCGGTGCCAGTTCTGAGCCAATAGCTGTAGCACCAAAGAAGAAGTATTCAGGTTCATATTTCTGCACCAGTTTCTGTAATGCTTCTCCATACAGGTCACAACGGTATTCCTTTAAAGAAGCATGATCTAAAAGATATACTTTTTCTGCACCGAGATCTCCAAGTGTCTTTTCATCATCCTTCACGTTCTCACCAAGAGAAACTGCACAGATGATACAATCACCGATCTGTTTTGCGATCTCCTGTGATTTGGCTAACAGTTCACCGACCACTTCTGCATATCCGTCTTTGTTCTTTTGAGCATATACCCAGATTTCCTTTGCCATTATGCTTCCTCCTTCACACCGATGACCTGGTGAATGATTTCAACAATCTGATCCGCAATTTCTGTTTCCGTACCATTCAACATCTTGCATTCCTTATCTCCGGACATTGCTTCTACTTCACCGTTTTGTGAAGGAGATCCTTTTAATCCGAGATACTGATCATCAACATCTTTCAAATCAGCAGCACTTAATACTTTTAATGTTTTATTTTTAGCTTCAAGAATTGTTCTGACATTTTTGAATCTGACTTCGTTTGCCTTCGGCATGACACCGATAACACATGGTGTCTTTAATCTGTATTTACCTCTTCCTGTTTCAAATTGTTTCGTGACAACTATACCGTTGTCATAGCACAGTTCCACTACATTAGTAGCATGTGCAGCATTCAGCCAGACACCCAATTGAGAAGGAACGTGTGCTGTTGCACCGTCTGCACTTTCATTGCCTGTCAGAATGGCATCAAATGATCCGACTGTTTCAATCAATTTACTTAAGGTATAAGAGGTAGCTAATGAATCTGCACCGCCGACTTTACGGTCACTGATCAGATATGCTGCATCAGCTCCCATTGCCAATCCTTCCAAAAGCTGTTCTTTTGCGGCAGGAGGTCCCATGGAGACCAGTGTTATTGTTCCGCCTGTCTGTTCTTTTAAACGTAGTGCTGCTTCTATCGCATGACAGTCTGCTTCATTAATGACTGCAGGAATACCATCGCGAACTAATCTTTTTGACTCCGGATCAATGGTGATCTTTTCATAGTATTCCGGATCCGGCACAGATTTTATACATACTGCAATATTCATCTTATTCTTCCTTTCTTACAAACTGTTTGCGACAGTATCTAAAAATGTCTTGTCACTGAAACATGCGATCTGCAAAGCCTTTGCATCACGATAGTACTGTTCAATCCCTGTTTCATGAATAACACCTGTTCCACCCATCAGCAGCATGCATTCACTGGAAACCTTTTCCAATAACGGTCCGCATGCTGACTTAATTGCGCCTGCTTCAATGGAATCATGAATACCGCAGTTACGGTTCATCAGATGTCCATATAATGCATTACGGAAATTCAATACTTCCAGCTGTAACTTAGCAAGATCATGTCTTGCAGCCTGATAAGAATCCCATAAGGATCTTCCCATCTGTACACGTTTCTTCAGATAATCAGCAGTCTTGGCAATCATTGCTTCACAACCACCTAAAGCAATTGCTCCATATCCGCTTAACTCCGGCCCAAACAGCATCAATAGTGCCATAGGATAAGGCATTCTGTCAGATTCAGGAACTCTGATATTATCAAAATATACACTGCCTGTACGGCTTCCGTTTAAGCCGACTTTGTTTTCAATATGGCCTGCAGAGAATCCGGGATCACTTGTATGTACAAAGAAGACATCCAGACCTTCCATGGTTCTGTAATCAATCTGATCTCTTGTCAAAGCGATGACCATGAATACATCCACATCATCTGCCTGTGTAACCAGAACTTTGCCACCATTGATGACCCATTCATCACCATCTTTGACAGCCTTTGTCTGATATTCAAACAGGTTATTTCCACCTGCAGGTTCATTTCCTGCAAGGCCGATCAGAATTTCACCGTTGATTGCAGGGATGACATATTTTTCAATCTGTTCTTGCGAACATGACTTCAGTAACGGTCCGTTAAATACCTGGCGCAATAATGTCAGGAAACCGAAAGTAGAACTTTCCTTACTGACCTCTTCCAGCAACAATCCCCAGCTGATATAGTCAGGACCTGTACCCGTATATTCTTCCGGAATCGGCATTGTAAACATGCCGAGTTTACCCATTTCCTTCAGTATTTCTTTCGGGCTTGCTTCTTCATCTTCCAATTGTTTAGCGAACGGACGAACTCTCTTCTGTGCAAATTCAGTAAAGCTTTTTTGAAGTAGTTTCCGGTCTTCATTCATGTACCACACGATTATTTCCTCCTGCTGTTTTCTTCTAAACAAAGAATAGCGAAGAATCATAACCATTTATACAAACATTTTTCTGTTTTGTATGTTATTTATACATTTTTTATTTTTGTATGAATGATAAAATAGTAGAGAGGTAAATATCATGCTGAAAACATACACAAAAAAACTATTTGCGGATACATTACAGGACATGACAAAAAACATGCCTTTTGAAAAGATCAAGGTGAAAGACATCTGTGAAAACATAGGATGTGACAGGCAGACCTTCTATTATCATTTCCGTGACAAATATGATCTTGCCGCATGGATATTCACAAAAGATTATGAAAATGCTCTTCTTTCCACAAACGGAGTATTTCTTGAAGAGCACGCTGCAGAAACGTTAAGAACGATGTATAAAAACAGACATTTTTACCGAAAGGCTTTTACGGATAAATCGCAGAATGCAATATCCCGTTATATTTTTGCTTATTTTGTCAACCTTGGATCACAGGCTGTCAAAGAAATGCAGGATACAGAAATTATTGATAAAGAAACTCTCTATTCCATTAAAAGTCATGGTTTTGCCTGTGTAGGACATACCATAGAATGGTTATGCGGAGAAACAGACTATACAGCCGAAGAATTTGCCCATTTACAATATTTGACAATGCCACTCATTTTAAAAAAGGCTTATGGAATCAATTCTTAGTTCCAAAGCCTTTTTCTTAATCCAAATTTAATGCAGATATACGTGCGGTATCCGCCGCAATAGTCAGAAAGTCATCTTTCTGGATGACATAATCCTTTTTGACATTAGTAATCACTTTATTCTCGGATTCCTTGCGAACACCGATAATATTGACACCGTATACTTCACGCAGATTTAACTGTTGTAATTCCCTGTTCCACCATAATTCAGGTGCTTTGATTTCCATGATTGCATAGTCATTTGTAATCTGAAAGATATCGATGATCTTCGGATTCATTAAGGCAATTGCCACCCTCTGTCCCATTTCATTTTCCGGCTGGATAACTGTATCTGCTCCTACTCTTTCTAATACATATTTGTATCTTTCGTTGTTAGCTTTAGCGATGATATGCTTAATTCCCAGTTCTTTCAAATTCAGTATTGTGATGACACTAGGCTCAAGATGAGATCCCATGGCAACAATCACAACATCAGCATCCTGCACGCCTGCTTCTTTTAACAATTCAATATCCATGGAATCTGCACATACTGCATTAGGCACTACATCCGCAATTTTCTGTACCACTAACATATCTTTATCAATCGCTATTACATCCTGTCCTGCATTGGCAATGGTTGTTGCCATTGCAGAGCCGAAGTTACCTAAGCCGATTACCACATATAAACTTGCATTTGATTCTGACATAACATCCTCCTGTTATCCGATAATAATATTTGCATCAGGGTAGCGGACATGTTCTGTCGCTACTCTTCCTTCTTTATGGAAAGCCATGTATAAGCTTAACGGTCCAAGTCGGCCTACGAACATGAGAATCATGATCACGATTTTGCCAACTACCGAAAGTGATCCGGTAATACCTGTAGATATACCTACAGTTGCAATTGCAGAAAACACTTCAAATACTAATGGCAATAAATCCATGGACGGTTCACTGACTGTCAGAATCACCGTCATCATGAAGACTATGGAAATGTACAACGTCAAAATGGTAAAGGCATGTCTTAACAAGGTCGGTGAAATCCTTCTGTGAGATACAACTGCATCTGAATGCTCACTGTCCAGTGTATTTAATGCAGTTTTGAATAACACAACTGCAGTTGTAGTTTTCATGCCGCCTGCTGTACCACCCGGTGATCCGCCGATCAGCATATACACACACATAATCAATAACATAGGTCTGGTACATCTTCCTATGTAAACTGTTGCAAAACCAGCTGTACGTAAAGTGACAGACTGAAACAGGCTGATCAATACCCTGTTAAAACCATTCTCCAAAGCAAGTGTACTCTGATTACCGTTTTCTAATAGAAGAAAGAAGAATGCTCCTGATGCCAGTAATATTGCAGTAGCCTTTAAGACGACAGTTGCATGCACAGAAAGTCTTTTTTTCACTCTTGAAATTGCATTACCGCTGTTTCTGCGCTGCTTTGCCAGATCATATAATTCAAACCAGACCATGAAACCAAGTCCTCCTGTTATGATCAAAAACATAACAGTGAAGTTTATTAACGGATCAGCCGCAAAAAAGACAAGGCTGTCTGAGGCAAAACAATCAAAACCGGCATTAGTAAATGCAGAAACGGCAAGAAATAATGCATTGAATAAACCGGTCTTCATGCCATATACACCGGTCATTCTGATACTTAATAGCACAAAACCGATAGATTCAAATATAAGTGTATATAAAATAATCTTTCTGATATACATCGGCACATCATACAAATCACTCTTTCCGGAAGCTGTCGCAAACAGTCGCTTTTCCACCGTAGCCATTCTTTTGCGGTTTCTCTGCATGATGATTGCAATGATGGTCATCGGCCCTAAGCCACCGATCTGCATCAGAAAGATCATGACAATTTTCCCAAGCATGTTATATTGCGTGGCAACCGTTACGGTAGACAATCCCGTTACACATACAGCACTGACAGCCACAAACAGATTATTGAGATAAGAAACAGGCTTCTGCAGATTAGTGATTGGCAGACTCAATAAAACTGATCCGATAAAGATCACAATTAAAAAAGCCATCACCAGTATCTTCTCCGGACTGTTTGATTTTTCCAGTCTTTCAACCCAGGATGATTCTCTTTTTAAGAACAGTTCTTTTCCGTTAAATGTACTCATATGTAATATGATATCATGCAGAGTTTTATTTGACACACAAATTCACTTCTCATGAAGCAGAAAGATAATCTATTGATTATTCTCCGGTAATCCTAATATTTCATGTATCTCTGCCAGCACATTCAATATGGCATTTTTTTGTACATCATGAAGATATGCCTTGTTCAGTTTTGATTTTGCATAATGCAGATAAGAATCCTTTGTCTCCTGAATTAACAGATTGGTATAGAATTGTTCCCAGCTGAAATAAAATCGTTTTTTTAGGCTTAAAAAGGGAGATACCTTTTATGCCTTTGCACTTTGGAAAATGGTGGGGAAATATATGTGAGAATGGAAAATGGCATGAAACAGAAGTAGATATTATCGAATATAATGAATCTTCCGTTATTATTGGCGAATGCAAGTATAAATCAAAAAAAATCGGTAAATCTATCTTGGACGACCTAAAAACCAAATCCCTCTTTATCCCAATCGGTAACAGAAAAATCTACTATCTCCTTGCCGGTAAATCCGGTTTCACCGATGATATTCTATCTTTAAAAGATGACAATCTTCTTCTAATTGAATCCTGTGAGCTATTATAGAATAACCCGAGCCAAACTCCTGTTGTAAAAAGCATTTCTCTTACCTATCACATTTTATATCACTGAAAATACCTTGGTTTCACATCAATTTATGCAGTATAAAAGCCGACACCATTACGATGCCGGCTTTTTCAGACCATGTTTTAAGATTTTCAATTAGGAAAGAATTGGTTTCAATGCTTCAGCAAGAGCATCTTTCTCTGCCTGAGCTTCTTCGAGGTCTTTACCTAATGTAGTGAAGTATGTCTTGATCTTCGGTTCTGTTCCGGAAGGTCTGACAACGACTGTAGCACCATCTTCGAGACCGTAAATCAATACATTGGACTTCGGTAATCCTGTTTCTTCCGGTTTATTGTAGTCAGTTACTTTTGTAACTTTCTTTCCTGCAAATTCAACCGGCGGATTTTCTCTCAGGTTGCTCATGATTCCTGCCATCTTATCCATTCCGGAGAGGCCCGGGAATTCAAAGCTGTCAACCTTGTTGAGATAACGGCCGTATTCAGCATAGATTTCTTCCAGTCTCTGCTTGATGGAAGAACCGATGCTTCTGTAGTATGCAGCCATTTCACAAATCAGCATAGAGCCGATAATTGCATCCTTATCACGTACATACGGTCCTGCAAGGTAGCCATAGCTCTCTTCAAAACCGAAGATGAAACGATCAACTTCACCATCAGCTTCAAGTTTAGCAATCTGATCACCAATCCACTTGAAACCTGTCAATGTATGTCTGAGTTCAACACCATAGTGCTCTGCAACTGCATCTGCCAAAGGTGTGGAAACGATGGACTTAACTGCTACAGGTCTTTCAGGCATTGTTCCCTTTTCAATTCTTCCTGCACAGATGTAGTCAAGAAGGAGAACACCCATTTCATTACCGGATACGAGTTCATAAGATCCATCCGGACACTTCATGGCAATACCGACTCTGTCTGCGTCTGGGTCAGTAGCCAGCATGAGATCTGCACCGACTTCTTTTGCCAGTTCCAAGCCTTTTTCCAAAGCTTCATAGATTTCAGGGTTCGGATATGGACATGTGGTGAAGTAACCATTTGGATATTCCTGTTCAGGAACGATTGTGATATCTGTGATGCCCATATGTTTCAAAACAGTTGTAACAGGGACTAAACCTGTACCGTTCAATGGGGAATAAACAAGCTTTAATCCTGCTGTCTTGCAAAGACCCGGGCGAACCTGTCTTGCTTCAATTGCTTCATACAATGCATTCTTGCATTCATCAGAAACAAACTTGATTAATCCTTTTTCTACGCCTTCTGCAAAGGACATGTATTTTGCACCTGTGAGTACATCTGTCTTCTGAATGGAATCATATACTACAGCTGCTGCATCATCTGTCATCTGGCATCCATCCGGTCCATAAGCCTTGAATCCATTATATTTTGCAGGGTTATGGGAAGCTGTCAGCATGATACCGGCATTGCACTTGTAATATCTTGTTGCGAAACTGAGAGCAGGAACAGGCATTAATTCATCATAAATCACAACATTGATGCCATTAGCAGCCAATACACCTGCTGCATCTCTTGCAAAGTTCCATCCTTTTAATCTGGAGTCATAGGAAATAGCTACCAACTGATTGCCGCCCTGTGTTTTAACCCAGTCAGCAACACCCTGTGTAGCCTGTCTGACAACCCAGATATTCATTCTGTTTGTACCGGCACCGAGTGTTCCTCTCAATCCGGCTGTACCAAACTGAAGAGATACCGCAAAACGCTCTTTAATAGCGTCATCATCACCGGCAATACTCTGTAATTCCGTGTTGAGGTCAATGTCTAATAAGTCTGTTTCAGACCAACGCTTATATTCATCTAAATACATAATGATTTCCTTTCTTCAATGAAAAAAAGGAGAGATACGATAGATCTCCCTTTTTGCGTCTTCTCTACCTTAAGCGATTACTTTCTGTGTACGAAGTACTTCTTCAATTGTCTTAATTGCTTCGTCTTCGTCATCACCCTCGCAGCTGACTGTGATCTCAGACTGTGTTGGGATACCGAGAGACATAACGCCCATGATGGACTTCATATTAACGGAACGGCCCTTGTAAGCAACTTTAACATCACTCTTGAACTTGCTTGCTGCGTTAACTGCTACTGTAGCTGGACGTGCATGGAGTCCTACCGGATCGATAACTGTAACTGAAATCTGCTTCATTATTTATTTTCCTCCTGTTTCATTTACTACTAGTATTTTAATACAAGCTTTAAATACACGCAATGATTTTTTGTAAACGCTAACATTATGACTGTTATAGAAAGTTAAATGTACAAACTATCTTACAAATGTTTCAACATTCAAAGCATCGATTATCCCAAGTTTATTGTAAAGATAACATTATTTCTTTTATGATAAACATGTTTCTTATGAAATCGACAAGTCTTTTATTGAAAGTATTCATTGAATACCTTATAATAGTTTTGGAGAAACAAAATGAATATAAAACAAATACGTAAACAATCAGGCATGACCCAAAAAGATTTTTGTAACGAGTATCACATTCCTATTCAGACCTTGAAACAATGGGAATCCGATGAGAACAGCACAAGTCATCGTAATCCACCGGAATATGTTGAATATTTATTAGAAATCGCTGTTTCAAAAAACCGGAAAGACAAAGCAACCTTGCTGATTGAAGCAAGCCATGAATCAGCATTTAATGCAAACCACTGGTTCAGATATCTACGAAAAGAATTCGATAAAAAACAATGTAAATTGAATGAATTTGAAATCAATAAATTATTGAAAAGCAATGATCTGACTATGTTTCAAAAGATCACTTTCAAAAGAGCAATTCAATCTGGAACACCGACAAACCTGTATGTGGCCGGTCTAAATCAACAGGCAAAAACAAATATGTTGGATGAAATTATGAGAAGGTATCAAAATGATTGATAAAGAATACAAAATATTCGAAGCATTTAACAAGCAATTAAAAAAAGCAAATATTCATTTGACAATTATTTGTGCCGGCGGATTTGTGCTTCAGCATTATGGTATGCGTGCAACCGTAGACATAAATGCTTTCTATAATGAGACAAATGAAATCCGGACAATCATCAGAAAAACCGGTGATCTTCTCGACATAAATCCGGCGGACGAAAATTGGCTGAACAATTCCATTCAAAGCATGAATGAAGTTCCGCCAAAAGATATATGTAAGGTACTTTACCAATTTTCAAATCTGCAGGTTCTTATTCCTCCTCTAGCTTATATTGCAGGAATGAAGCTCAAAAGTGCTCGGGAGCAGGATATACGTGATGTTGCCTTAATCTTAGAACGTTTATCTATTGATTCTCCGGAACAATTTGAAAAAATATTAAATGATTATGGTTTTATAAATATAGATGAGTCTCTGATATTGGAAGCTTTCGGAACAGCATATGGATTCGAATGGCTTGAAAAATACTATATTGAAAACGAAGAGGCTATCATACAAAAAATCAGAAATAATATTCACTAAAACGGATGTTGAAAATTGTGACATTCTGATTGCTTTTCAAAACAGACTGAAAGAAGCATGATTTCATGCTTCTTTTTTATCACATTTCATGGTATGATGACAAGTGTTATAAGGTTTTCTACATCTTCTGTATAATGGAGTTTCCCGCTATATTTTTGCAAAAGTTGTCTGACACTGAATATGCCATATCCATGATCTTCAGATTTCAATGCACAGATTTCACCGTCTTTATCCAATACAGGAAGGTCAATTGAATTTGTAATGGAAAATATGATTTTAGCGGATGGTCCTACTATCAGCCATTATATACAAATTACAAATTTACGGGGAAAACCACATATTCACTTTTTGTAAAAAACGAGTCAACCAGTAATACCCTAAAAGTTTATGCTCAAAATGCAACTCAGACTTTTGCCCAAACACAGATTGCCGCAAATTCGAGCTCATGGATTACTTTCTCAGGTATGAATACATCCACTCAGTTTTATTTAAGATTTGAAGGTACAAGCGGTGGTTATTATTCTTTCAGCGGCTATATAAATTGATTTTGAAAGGTATTTTATTATGTCTTTATTCACGATCAAACTTATTGCCTTATTGGCAATGACTCTTGATCATCTCGCAATATTTTTCCCTTATGTAAAACATGCACTCCTGTTTCATTGGATCGGCAGAATTGCCGCACCTGTATTTATATGGGGAATTATTAATGGCATGAAACATACTTCTGATAAAAAGAAGTATGTTTTTCGCCTATATACATGCAGCATTATTATGTCTGTCATTCAAACGATCTGGTCTTTGGATTTAAATTTCTTCCGTTTGTTATTTTTCTTTGCATTGCTTCTGTACCTCCATGAAGAAAACAGAGAATATCTAAAGTATTTCTGTATTTATCAGTTTTTTGGAATTATATTATTTTATATTATGATGCATAATATTGCATTTTCTTCTAACATAAGTGGATTTTTTACTTACATTATTCCGGCAATCTTCGGATTATGCTTCAATATGGAAGGCGGTCTGTTATATGTTGCATTAGGAATACTTATGTATATGGCAAAAGAAAAAAGACACAAGCTGATACTTTATATATCATTTTGGTGTTTCATTTATACTCTTGCCTTCAGTTATCCCTTTGCAGAAATACTCTGGCATAAACTCCAAATCAAATTTTCACTAAGCAGCCCCGCTTTTACAGATGTCAAAAATCATCTGTTCACAATTCTTTACAGAACACTTGGTTTAGATGAAATGCATATAGGCGGAAATCTCATTTATGAGAATTACAGTTTTTTAGCATTTTTCAGCCTTCCGCTGATACTTTTCTACAATGGAAAAAGAGGCTGCAAAAATAAATATAAATATTTCTTTTACATTTATTATCCGCTGCATATTATAGTTTTAAAGATACTGTCCTGCAGATAAACCTCATAAAGTTTTAACTGCACAAACAAAGAAGAAGGAATGTATCTCCTAATAACACATTCCTTCTCTTTTTTCTTACAATGCTTTTTCTTCTCGGGACAATAACTCATCCAGTGTACTTCCATAGGATGGCAGAAACTCAAGTATAAAATCCTGTATTTCCGGTATTTCTTCAACCATTTCCATGATGGAATTTCTGGTAGATACAGCAGCGGTTTTGAACTCTGTATTACCGGAATGTTCCTCTTCGATACATTTAATCAGTGCAGATAATTTATCTGCTGCTTTTACATATCTTCTTAACAATCTGTTTTCTGTATCATCATCTTCTTTGATGATGGATGCATAATAAGGACGCAAATCTTCCGGAAGCTGATTTAACAGCTGATCCTCTGCTACTGCCTCTACGGTCTTATATGCTTCTTTGATTTCCTCACTGTAATATTTGACAGGTGTAGGCAGATCACCAGTGATGATCTCAGAAGCATCATGATAGATAGCCATTAAACTTGCTTTTTCACCGTTCAAATGTTTGCCATAGCGTACATTACCGATAGTGCATAAAGCATGCGTAATCATTGCCACTTCCAATGAATGTTCACTCAAATTTTCAAATCGTGAATTACGCATTAATGCCCATCGGTTGATATATTTCATGCGTGAAACCGTGGCAAAAAAATGATAATCCGTCATTCCTTCTCCTTTGGGTCCGTCTTTGCATTCCAGTTGTTTCTGCAATACAGCAACATCATCTCTTTCAGCTTCGCAGACTGTTTTTCTGTGAAAGCACCTTTCTTGCATCTCCATGTCCATGGCGTACTGTGTCCGCTTGCATCATTCATTCTTGCTTCAGAGCCAAGTTCCAGGACATCCTGCATCTGTACGATGGCAAGATCGGAATTGCTTGCATAAGCCCCTCTTAACATGCCCCAGACAAAGCCTTCCTTAGCATGCAGGCCAAGGTACTTTGTCACTCTTTCAATTCTGGCTTTCTGATTCGGATCATTCTTCCATCCCATCAATGTATCGTTATCATGCGTACCGGTATAAACAACAGTATTCTTTTCGTACTGGAAAGGCATGTATATTGATCCCGGATCATTCGGATCAAACGCATATTCCAGAATTCTCATGCCTGGATAGCCGCTGTCTTTAACCATCTGCAAGAATTCCGGTGTCAGCTGTCCAAGGTCTTCCACGATAATCTGTAATTTACCCAGTCTTTCTTCCATCTTTTTGAATAAATCCAACCCCGGTCCTTTTTCAAAGTGTCCGTTTGTAGCATCGGGATCATTGGCGGGAATGGCAAAGAAGGATTCATATCCTCTGAAATGGTCGATACGGATCGCATCAAACAATCTTGTCTGATGTCTCATTCTCTCTATCCACCAGTTATAGCCCTCATTACGCATGTGGTTCCAGTTAAATAACGGATTGCCCCACTTCTGCCCTTTCGGATTCCCTCCATCCGGTGCAAAACCGGAGACAAAAGTCATCTCATAATTATCATTCATGTCAAACTGCTCCGGATGAGACCAGACATCAATGGAATCCGAGGCGACATAGAACGGCAGATCCCCCATGATCTGAATACCTTTGTCATTCGCATATTTTCTGAGTGACAGGAATTGCTTGTAGAATAAATACTGAATTCTTTCGTAGAAGATGACATCTTCCTTCAGTCTTTCCGCTTCCATTCTGACCGCATCACTGTTATGAATACGCAGTTCCTTCGGCCATGTCAGCCATGCCTTGCCTTTCTGTTCCTTTTTGATTGCCATAAATACGGCATAATCTCTGACCCAGTCTTTTTCTTTTTGAATAAAGTCTAGGTAATCCTGTGGATGTTTTGAAGAAAGTCTGTCAGTCGCCTTTTTCAGGATTTTAAATCTTTCTTCATACAGAATACCAAAATCTACAACAGTCTCTTTCTTATACCATTTGACACT
Source organism: uncultured Erysipelotrichaceae bacterium (assembly GCA_902766005.1). Classification (GTDB taxonomy): domain Bacteria; phylum Bacillota_I; class Bacilli_A; order Erysipelotrichales; family Erysipelotrichaceae; genus Bulleidia. The sequence continues at coordinate 50,218 of CACXCB010000252.1, forward strand.
GCTGACTTCCTCTTTTGTCAGTAATCCTTCTTCAACCAGCTCATCCAGATCAATCAGATAAGGATTCCCCGCATAAGAAGACAAGGACTGGTATGGTGAATTGCCGAAACCGGTAGGCCCGATCGGCAGAATCTGCCAGAACAGCTGTCCTGATTCAGCGAGAAAGTCCACAAATTCTCTTGCTTCCTTTCCCATAGTGCCAATCCCATATGGTGATGGCAATGAAGTAATGTGCATTAATATTCCTGCGCTTCTGATCATTTCTTCCCCCTTAACTTATTTGTGATATGGCTCATTGTGCAAAATCCGGAAACAGCGGTAAATCTGTTCGAGCACAATGATTCTGCATAGCTGATGCGGAAATGTACAATCTGACAATTTCCATCTCTGATCCGCCCTTTGAATCAGTTCCGGACTGACACCCAGTGATCCCCCGATCACGAAGGTGATTTTGTTGCGGGAACGGTTATACAGATTCTGCAGGTTTTCCGCCATCTTTTCCGATGTATATGCAGATCCTTTCAGATCAAGCAGTATGACATACTCATCCTCTTTGATCAGTCTGAGTATTCTTTCCCCTTCTTTCTTTTTTACTATTTCATTTTCAGCAGCAGAATTGGATTCCGGTGCTTTTTCATCCTGCACTTCCGCAAGTTCAATCCTGTCGTATGGACGAATCCGCTTCTCATACTCCTGAATGCCGCCTTTCATCCATTTTTCCCTGACTTTTCCACAGGCAATCAGACGTATCATAACAGCACCACATTGACCTGAATTTCCTGGCCGTCCCGAATAACCGTCAGTATGATGGTATCACCTGTCGAATGATCATAGAGTTTTCTTCTCAAATCATTTTTATCAGATAATCTGCTTCCATCCATTGCGGTTAATAAGTCACCATAGGAAAGAATTCCCTGAGCAGCAGAACCTTCAGGTATATTGGTCACAAAGACTCCGTTGGTGCGATCCAATGAGATGCCGTTTGCACTTTTTTCATATGTCCGCATTTCCGAAATATTTCTGACTGTGATGCCGAGAACACCTCTAGAAACTTCTCCCTGTTCTTTCAGTTCCGCATAGATATACTTCAATTCGTTTGTGCTGAGGGCATATCCCATTCTTTCCTGGGTATTGGTTCTGCTCAGACAAATGCCTGTCAGTTCACCGCCGGCATTCATTAGCGGACCCCCATAGTTCTCATTTGTAATGATCGCATCGGTTTCAATCACGTTCGCCATCCATCCGCGGCTATTTGAAATTTTCTTTTCCCCGATGGAAGAAACAACACCATAGCTGACCATGCTGCTGGAAGTTTCCTTTCTGCGGCATCCCATCGCAATGACATTTTCCCCCTGATCCAAAAGATCACTGTCACTCACAACAAAAGCTGTTGCTTCAAAACCGGGTTGTGTTTTGATTAATCCGAGTCCTGTATCCTCATCCAGTCCGATAATTTCCCCCAGAACATTTACACCATTATCATAAGTAACCATGACACTCTCACTGCCCGAAAGTACATCATACGTTGTAAAAATATAGACATCATCTGCTTCTACGGCATAGATAACACCGCTTGCAATTTTTTCAACTTCATTTGTGTCGGTGTGCACCGTGACAATCTTGCTTTGGGCATTTTTGACGGTTTCACTGATACCGGAAGTAAAATCCGTGACTTTCGTCTCTACCACAACCGTCTCGCTTGTATCCTGAACCGGTTCTGTTGTTTCAGGTATATTAAATACCTTTTGTGTCAGCCAAATATTCCATGCCAAGACGACAGCTAACAGTGCCAAGATCCCTTTCTTCATCATCAAATCCTTTCCGTATCATTTCATGCTGGCCGGCTGCACAAAGTACAAGATCCTTATGCAGCGGTCCATCGTGATTTTCAAGAATATAATTGCGGTTTACTTCCAATGCTTTTTCACGTGTATTTCCTTGTCTGCTGATATGGGCAAGGATAATCATCTTTGTTTTCTCGGTTATGATTGCATTCAACACACCCGCACAATCTTCATTCGACAAATGTCCCTGATCCGAAATAATTCTTGATTTGACATATTGCGGACGGGAAGTTCTCATTAACATTGCCGTATCATGATTGCTTTCCATGACAATATAATCCGCCCCCTTCAGAAGAGGCATATATTTCTGATTGACATATCCTGTATCGGTAATATACACAAATTTTTCAAATCCATTTTCCAGGATATACCCTGTTGTATTCAATGCATCATGTGATAAAGCGATCGGCGTTATCTGAACCGATCCAATCACAAAGGAACGATTTGGCCTTACCGTGAATACCTCTGCATCCGGAAGATCAATCGGAGAATAAATATCCTGATGCAGAAAATGCCGTAATTGAGAGACATGATCCGTATGGTCATGCGTGACCAATAATGCATCAATATCCGAAAATTGCAGATGTATCTTTTCAAATGAAGCAAGCAGATGTTTCTTCGTACTGCCGCAATCGATCATGATAACTGTCTCATCATCCCTGAGTACAAAACAGTTTCCCTGTGATCCGCTGGCCAGTAATGCAAATTCCATCATTACCTCCCGGAACAATTCAGAACTGTACAGGCATCTCTTCGGGATCCCTGCCATTCCAGGAAGAAATGAACATGCGGGCCGGTCGCCAGACCCGTCATACCGATATCTCCGATCTCATCTCCCTTGTCAACAACTGTACCGACAGGCAGAGGACACGGAGAACGCAAATGTCCATAATAAGAAACCCAGCCGTTGTTATGGTTGATTTTAACCCAGTTTCCACCCCAGCGGTCATAAGAAACCTGCATAATGACACCACGGTCTGCTGCCAGAACCTTACCCCAGCGATCATACCGGTTTTGTATGTCTGTACCCCTGTGTCCGTAATAGCATCCCCAACCACAGGAAATCATTGCATTATCTACAGGAAAGCGGAATTCACCGGTTCCTACATCCGGCAGTTCCATAATACCGACTGCCACAACTTCACTTTGCGGCTGTTTGGTTTCTACACTGGATACTTCAACACCGCTGACAAGAACGCCATTAACCCATTTCTCCGAAAACAGTGTATTCTTTGATCCGTTGACACCGGCCTGTACCGTTTCCAGTTCACCTTTTAAGATCGTATCATCTTCATAATATGTTGTTTCATAGTAAATATCCTGCTGACGCAAAGTTTCCTTATACACGATGATCTCAATCGGTGAAGTGAAATAGGTAATACACAATTCCATGCCTTCGCTCAATACCTGGTCGATACTGGAAATTTTATCACGGTTGATATTCATGACCTGTGTAGCCGAAAGACCGTAGTTTTTTGAACCTACACCGGCTACGGTATCATACTGTTTTACCGTATAGTATTCTCTTTCCTTATTGTCACCGTATTTCAGATATTCCAGAATTTCTTCCTTGGTTGTTTTGATTTCTTCAGGACGGGCATAGTCATCTGCCGTTGTGATGGTCTGAGAGATGGAAATACCTACATCTCTGGAACCATACGTCGTTAACTCAGGTGTTGTCTGCCCGCTTGTCAGTATCGTAATGGTTTCCGGAGAAATAAACAGGGACAGATATTCATTCATTGCCTCTTCATACATTTCCTCGGAAGAAACATAGATACGGGAATAGACTTCATCATCCTGCGAAAAAGATACGGCTGTTGCTCCTAAACAATACTTATCCTTTTCATCGAGATATGCGAGAATCTCATCATCCACATCATTATATTCAAAATATGTCTGTTCATCGGTAATGTATAAATCCTTGGACAGATATACTTCGGTATTAGGATACTTTTCTTCATATTTCTCATGATAAACCTGATCCAGATGCTGATCCAGTTTCTTTCTGTCACGTAGTATTCCGATAAGATTTCCTTCTTCATAAACACAGTGGATTGTAGCCGGATCGCTGTTTATGCGCGTGACAATTTGATGAAACAGTCCCGTTTCCACATTTTCCTCAAGGGCATATCCCGAAGTAGTCCGCATGGAAGGTAGAAACATGACAATCGCAACCGAAGCCGCAAGGCTTGCCAGAATTACCAGTAATTTCTTCATCCTGCATCCTCCTTATTGTGGTGCATTCACAATGTTGTAAAGAGCGTTTGTAGCGCCTTCAAAAGCAAGGAAAACCTTCCTTGTTGCACCGTTTCTATGCTTGGCAATGTTGATCTCCAGTCTTTCATTGCCGGCCTGTTCTGCTTCCTCTTTTACTTTTTCATCATAATATGCTTCCCTGTAAAGCATCATGACAATATCTGCATCCTGCTCAATGGCACCGGATTCTCTTAAGTCACTCAGCATCGGATGCTTGTTTTCCCTCTGTTCAACCGAACGGCTCAATTGGGACAATGCAATAACAGGTACATTCAGTTCTCTTGCAAGAGCTTTGAGGTTACGTGAGATCTCAGATACTTCCTGCTGACGGTTTTCGCCGGCTTTTCCGCTTCCCGTAATCAGCTGGATATAGTCAATTAATATTAAACTTAACCCATGTTCCGACTGCAGTCTGCGACATTTGGAAAAGATTTCCGACACCTTTACACCGGGCGTGTCATCAATAAAAATATTGGACATCTTCAATTCTGCCGCAGCTTCATTTACACGGTTCCAGTCATCATTACTCAATCTTCCTGTTTTCAGCTGATCACCGGCAATTCTGCTTTTTGCGGATAAAAGACGCATTGCCAATTGTTCCGCAGCCATTTCCAAAGAGAATATCGCCACGGCGTGATCAGGCTGATACGCTGCAACATTCATGGCCAGATTCAAAGATACCGCAGTCTTACCCATTGAAGGTCTTGCTGCCACAATGATCAGATCCCCTTTCTGCAAACCGTGCAGAGTATGATCCAGGTCAAAAAAACCTGTTTTGAATCCGGTGATGTCGGATTTGTTGTCAGACATCTTCTGGATCATATCCAGAACATTTGTCATCAGTTCCGGTGAAGTTTTGAATTCACCGGCTCTTCTGTTACGGGAAACATTCAGGATTTCTTTTTCTGCCCTGTCCAGATACTCATTGACATCTGTCTGGCCTGCAAAACCCTCTTCAGCGACACCTTCTGCCGCTTCGATCATATTTCGCATCAATGCCTTTTCATGAATCATTGTGACATAATTCTTCGTATTGGCACTTGTGACAGCCGCATCACTGAGGTCCGTCAAATAGGAAATGCCTCCTGCTTTATCCAGGAGGTTCATGTCCTTTAATCTTGTCGCTACCGTTGTCAGATCAATCGGGCTGCCGGTTTTATACAAACTCTCACATGCCTGAAAGACCCTCTTGTTTGTTTCAATGAAAAAGTCATCCTCGCTGACCCCTTCCTCCATTGCGATACGGGCAGCATTGGGATAAACCATCATCGTACCAAGCAATGAGGCTTCTGCTTCCGGTGCGGATGGAAGCACCTTAGGCATAATCAGCCTTCACTTCCTGTCAGTTTGACATTGATGGTACCAATGACATTCTTATGCAGTTCCACACGCACCTTTGTCGTGCCGAGTGTCTGAATCGGTGCTGTATCAAGAATTTTCTTTTTATCAATCTGAAATCCCTGACGGTTTAATCTTTCAGCAATCTGCTTTGTGGAAACGGAACCGAATACCTTTCCCTCAACACCGGATTTCACATGGAATTCCACAGACATTGTTTCCAGCTTCTTTGCCAGCTCTCTTGCCTCTGCTTCTCTTTGTGCTTCCAATGCAGCTTCTTCTTCTTTTTGTTTGGATAAAATCTCTTTGGATTTCTTTGTCTCAGGAATTGCCAGGCCTCTGGCAATCAGAAAGTTCTGTCCATATCCGTCTGCAACAGTGACTGTATCACCTTTTTTTCCTACTTTTTTTACGTCTTCTTTAAGAATGACTCTCATTTTTTTTCCTCCTTAAAATAATCATCAATTGTTTCTATCAGTTCTTTGCGGATTGCATCCACATTCGTATTCTTTCTCTGCATTGCAGCAGCTGTCATATGGCCGCCACCCTTCATCTCTTCCATAATCATCTGTACATTGATCGAGCCGTTGGAACGTGCAGAAATAGCCGTCTCAACATCTGATGTATTGGCTATAACAAATGCCGCCTGCACATTCTGAATGCCTAAGAGAATATCAGCAACCTGTGACATCAGGGATCTTGTCAGCTGCTTATCCTTTACGGAAGCAATGATCACACCGTTCTTGTATCTTTCACTTTCGGAAATAACCTTACTCTTGAGGGAGTATTCATCAAAAGTATCCTTCAGGTAATCATTGGCGGTTAAAGGATCTGCGCCCATCTGTCTTAACTGGCTTGCTGCATCGTATGTTCTTGCACCGGTTCTGACACGATATTTCTGGGTATCTACAATAATACCTGCCAGCATGATTGTTGCAGCCAATGGGCTGATATCAATTCTCTGCGAAACATACGGAATCATCTCTGTCAAAAGCTCACAGGTACTGCTTGCACCTGCTTCAATATAAACCATGACCGGTTTAACGCCCATTTCCGTGCTTCTTCTATGGTGATCGATGATGACTACTTTCTTTGCCCTTTCCAGAACACCTGCACCGTTTGACTGTTTGACATTATGGTGGTCTGTCATAATGACAAGAGAATTCTCCTGAAGCTGGTTAATTGCTTCACTTTCCGTGACGAAATTAACCTCTTCCTTCAATTCTTTCATATTTGCCTTCATGGCTTCATCCAGTTTTTCCTCAATACCGCCGGTTTTAGCAATAATGCAAACATTCTTATGCAGAGCAGTCGCCATGCGGGAAAGACAGATCGCTGAACCGATACAGTCAAAATCCGCTGTTTTATGGCCGCAGATAATCACATTGGATGATTTCTGCATCAGATCACGCAGGGCATGGGACATGACACGTACCCTGACTCTGCTTCTTTTCTCTGTCGCTTCGGATGAGCCACCGAAATATTTGACTTCTTCCCCTTCGCCTTGGACTGCTACCTGGTCACCGCCTCTTGTCTGTGCCAAATCCATCAGTTTGGCAACCATATCATCCATTTCTTCAAAATCCGATGCGCCTCTGGCAAATGCCATGGAAAGAGTAATGGAAACATCCAGCTTCTGGGCAGATTTTCTGACCTTGTTCAATATGGAAAAGTGGTCATCCATCAGTTTGGAGAAGATCTTTTCATTCAATACAAGCAGATAACGGTTGTTGCTGAGACGCTTGTACAGTATGCCGAACTGGTTGCAGTAATCTGTCAATGGAGTACGGATGGCAGCGTTGATGTTTGCCGCATCTGCTTCATCCACATAGTTTATGCTTTCATCGTAGTTATCATAGCTGGCCATACCGACCACAACATGCTCATCGTTATACTTTTCCTTGTATGTGGTTGTTTCGGTAATATCCCTAAAGATGATCAAAGGAGCATCTTCCTTTCGTTTGATCTGATAGATCCTGTCTTCAACCTTGCATACAGAGGTATCTGCCTTTCCGGAGATCAGATCATCCGCTTCAGGAATCCAGGTTAAAACCTTCATTCCCAGTTTATCAATACCTCTTTCCTCAAACAGGTCGCTCATCCACGTGATAATGTAATTATCATCATAGATGATCATGCCGACTTCACCGGTAAGATATGCTTCTTTTGCGGCACTGCCCAAAGCATTCTTCACTCCCTTTGATTGTTCATCTGAAAAAACATTAAATCTTTCAAACACAAAAAACAGGATACCCGCTTCCACTACCAGAATGATCAATGCGAAGAAGATATTTGTATGAAAAAAAGATTGCAAAAGGAACAGGCCTGCAGCCTGAGCGGCAAGTAATCCAATCGTCCATTGTTTAAGATTCTTCAGTTTCAGACGCATGCTTCAATCCTCCTTTCAGCCATCTCTCATGATAATCCGTTGTGATATACAAAAATCCGACCATCGCTGTAAATACTGCCAGAAACAACATGCAGGCAAAGGCAATCAATCCAGACCATCTCTGTAAAGATGGCACAAATGAGGGTAGGATCAGCGCTATCGCAATAGCCCCAAACAGAGCAAGATAGAGATAGCCGCACATACCCAATCCCTGACAGAATCCCTGAATCAGCTCATTTTCAAAGGTATACTGCAGTGAAACGATATACCCGATAAATCCGATGACAGCCACATATCCTGACCATTTCGGCGGAAAATAGGCATGTATAGGCGTGGATTCCGGTAAAGGGACTCGCATTCTTTTTAACATCATCCGTGATACCATATGGGTTATAAAGCCTTCTAGAGCACCCGTTAATGCAGCGGACAAAACAAGCATGTTCTTCAAAAAACTGTCCATATTGATCATGCTGAGTGCCTGGGTGGAATTAGGTGCCAATACTTCAAGCATGTTCTTATATTCATCCACTTCCATGTTCAGATCAATACCGAAGAATGCCGCAAAGACAACCATGGCAAACAATTCTACAAGTGCACCGAGAACAATTGTCCGAATCAGGATTCTGCGATTATCCGTATGGCTGTAAATGCCACTGCCGTAAATCAAGCCGATAAACGACTCACAGCCGATAAAAAACATGGTTTGCGGTGTTGCCAGCATAAACAGCAGGATGAATATGGACGCCAAAACAACCCAGCTGTTCTTCATCCCGTATTTTGCACTGTAAAAAACCATGGGAAGAGGAAATAAAAACAAAAAAGTCCCACTGAGCATTCCGGCAAGTTGTCTATCAATTAATAAGAGAGCACCGATGATGGCAATCATCATTGCTCCATCTGTCAATCTACGTATATTACGATTCATTTAAAACATCTCCTACATTGAGGCCGCAACCATTATAGCATAGAAAAAAGAATCCCGCATTTCAATGCAGGATTCCATGGTGCAATCTGGCTCATCTGAATGCTTTGTGTCTTTCGTCAGGAAATAGATTTCAGAGGGATAGATTATGTATTCATCCTATTCTTGCTGGATCACTTTTCTTCAGATTGATCAGATTTTAAAATGATAATTGCAGGTTCCTCACCTGCCTAGGTAAATTCCGGGGCTTCTCATAACAACCTCCGTTTTCTCCAACAGGAGCTTCTATTTATACCATTATGATAGCTGAAATAATGTTCATTTCAAGGCTATCATCCCCTTGTTTTTATTGCTATAATAGTATAGATGAAGATCCTGCCAAAACATGGCCGGATCTTTTTATCATTTTTTAGTCAAAAACAGTGACATGCAGAAATATTTCATGAAATTATCACAGTTTTATACTGTCGCTGATGGATCAGGCTATTGAACACGTATAATCATTGTGATATCATTTTGATATCAAATGTAAGGAGTATTTCATATGAGTACCAATTCCGTTCTTGAAATCAGGTATTTTTCAAAATCATATAAAGCAGATACCAAAGCTGTTGATGATGTATCAATCAATGTTATGGGTGGTGATATTTACGGTTTTATCGGACATAACGGTGCAGGAAAATCAACTACCATTCGTGCGGTAGTCGGTGTTCTTGATTTTACGGATGGGGAGATCATCATTGACGGCCATTCTGTAAAAGACGAACCGATTGCATGTAAAAAGGTCACTGCATATATCCCGGACAATCCTGATTTATATGATAATCTGACCGGTATCCAGTATTTGAACTTTATTGCCGATGTTTTCGGCATCGGTGATACAGAACGCGAACAAAGCATTCGCAAATATGCAGATCTCTTTGAAATAACAGATGCGCTGGGTGATCTGATCGGTTCCTATTCCCATGGCATGAAACAGAAGGTCGCAATCATTTCCGCTCTGATTCATAAACCAAGATTGATGGTGCTGGATGAACCATTTGTCGGTCTGGATCCAAAAGCAACATTCACATTGAAGGAAGTCATGCATGAAATGTGCAATGAAGGGACAGCGATCTTCTTCTCTACACATGTTCTGGATGTTGCCGAAAAACTGTGCAATAAAGTTTCCATCATCAAGCATGGAAAGATCATCGTTTCCGGAACCATGAAAGAATTGACAGAAAAACACTCTCTGGAAGAAGCATTTCTGGAGGCCGACAACAATGAATGATAATCTGATTCTTTTAAAAACACTGCTTTTATCCACAAGCAGTATCAATGTTTACAAATATTCCAAAGACACAAAGAAGCGAAGCAGAGTAATCGGAAATGCCATTGGCACTGTCATCCTTTATCTGCTTCTGATGACTTACTGTGTTCTTCTTTGTGCCGGATACGGAACAATCGGTCTGACTGCTGTCATACCGGTAATATGCGCTTTGACAATCAGTGCTCTGGCTTTTGTGCTTACCCTTTTCAAGTCAAACGGATATCTGTTTAACTTTAAAGAATATGACATGCTGATGTCGCTTCCTTTTGAAGCCAGAACTGTTGCCGGATGCAAGTTTCTGTACATGTACATTCAAAGCCTTCCGTGGTATCTCAGCATATCTATTGCCATGATGATCGGATATGGCATTTATGCACATCCTGTCATCCTTGTATATCCAGCATGGCTCGTATTGTCTTTCTTCCTTCCCGTTATTCCTATGCTGATCGCTTCTTTTCTCGGTTTTCTGATCGCAAAAATCAGCTCCGGTTTTCGCAAAACAAACATCATACAGACAATACTCACATTTATCCTTATACTCTTCAGTTTTTCCCTTCGTTTCATTCTGGAAGATGTATTTCGAAATCAGAAGGTACAGATTGTACTGGAAGAGATCTCCGGTTTATCGGATCAGGCAGGAAAAATGTATCCGCCTGCAGGATGGTTTGCAGAAGCAATCGTTTCAGGCAGACTGTCTGATGCACTTCTGCTGATCGGAGTCAGCATATTGCTGTTTTCAATGGTGTTTTATATCATCGGCAATTCCTACCGCAGCATCAACTCTGCATTAAAATCCCATGCTGCATCCAAAAACTACAAAATGACTGTCCCAAAACAGCATAGTGTCATTCAGGCTATTGCATTTAAAGAATTTAAGCGAATGACCGGTTCCCCTACTTACCTTGTAAACGGAGCGACAGGTGAACTGCTGGCAGTCATTCTCGGCTTAGCCACTCTTTTGATCGGATTTGACAAGATTGTTTCAACCATTACACAAGGCGCACCGATCGATGCCTCCATCCTTCATCCTGCAATTCCCTTTATCGTCTACTTTCTCATTGGCATGATGTCCACTACCACATGTTCTCCTTCACTGGAAGGAAAAAACTACTGGATAGTACAAAGTCTGCCGATTGAAAAAAAGACCCTTTATCAGGGAAAGATGCTGTTCAACATGGAATTAACTGTACCGTTTATGGTTTTTACAACATTATGCCTTTGTATTTCCGCAAAAGTATCTGTTTTAAATACAATGTTGTATCTGCTTCTTGGATTAGTACTTTGTGCCTTTTCCACTGCATGGGGATGTGTATGCGGTATCAGATATATGCGTCTGAACTGGGAAAATGAAGTAGAGGTGATCAAGCAGGGATCTGCAGTAGTCATTTATATGTTTCCGAATATGTTTGCGGCAATGGGATTAGTTGTATTGGCTGTCTATCTCGGTACACGCATGAACCACAGTCTTCTGACACTGATACTGATATTCATAGCTACAGCATTGGCTGCAATCAGTTACAGGATCGTTATGATCCTTTCCAAACATTGATATATTGCTTATTGCAGATTGAATTGCGAAATATGCGAGAAGCCGGGCATGATTCTGCAAAACAATCCGGATGCCTGTGACAATCTGAAAACATATGATAACTGATATCACGGAAAACCTGTATGTTTCAGGACCGATCTTTCTGACTTGCTCACTCTATGGATTAATCCGATCATCACATTTTACAAATACAAAAAAGGCTGTTTGGATTCTGCAGAAATACAACAGCCTTTCTTCATGTAAAAAGGTCATCTGTCTGTCTATTGACATATCCGGTACCGTGCAGTAATATAGTATCAATTGATACCGCCTTTTGGAGGCGATAGCATTGACTGAAACCAGAACAAGAATTGAGACAAAAACAGAAATACTTTCTTATTTACAAAATCTACGATATGCATTGGAACATAACGCGAAAATCACATTTCAAATAGAGCGATTTGTTGACAGACAAAGAAATCAGCGATATACCAACCGGTATACTGTGGCAGATCTATTTCCAAATGAGAATCCGGTTACAGTAATAAAGAGAGAAATAAAAAAGCTATCGGTTGAAGACTACATGCAGACAGTGAAAGACTTACGATTTCCCAACCGAAGCGAAATGCGTGAGTTTGGAAAAGTTTATGCCAGAAAAGGAGATGTATATATCAAGATCCGTGTAGAACTGTTATCTGAATATGGTAACCATACCATTTTTGTGATGTCATTTCACTATGCAGAAATCCCTTTTATCCAGGATATGTTCCCCTACCGTAATGCATGAGGAGGCAATAATCAATGAAAATTCTGAGAACCGAAAAAATATTATGTCCATGTTGTATGGAAGAACATTTTGTGAAAACCGTCTCCGTTACAGAGCAAAACACATTCAAGACAGTTCCTGTTGATTATCAGGCTGAATACTTCTATTGTGATCAGACTGATGAATTTTATGCTGATGAAAAACAAGTTTCCTTGAATGATTTAGCCATGAAAGATGCGTATCGAAAAAAGACAGGTTTACTAACTGCTGATCAGATCATAGAGATTCGTTCTAAGTATGGTATCAGTCAGACCGATTTATGTCTTTTATTAGGTTGGGGTGGAAAAACGATTACACGCTATGAAGGACACCAAGTACAGGATATGGCTCATGATACTATCCTGAGAAAAGTCAATTCGGATCCGGAATGGTTTCTGCAATTGCTTCATGCCGGAAAACGTTTTCTCTCCGATTCAGCCTACAAAAAGTATTTGAAAACGGCAACAACCCTTTTCGAACAGGATCATGATATGTATCTAAGGAGTGCAATTCTTTCAAAATACATAGGATTTTTTGACAAACCGGAAGCGACAGGAAAAAAATCCATTTCAATTGATGTAGTCACGGATATGATTCGTTACTATTCTAATTCTTTGAATGTAACAAATTTATTTCTTGTAAAACTTATGAAAATGTTATGGTATGCGGATGCATTATCTTATAAACGATATGGTCATTCCATCTCCGGTCTTGTGTACTGTGCTTTACCTATGGGAGCAGTTCCCATCGCCTATGAAACTATCATTGATATAAGTACTATAAATTATAAAGTTGTTGAAATTAGTGACGGTATAGGATATAAATTTCTACCCACTGATGATAAGACGTATCCTCATCTGACACCGGAAGACATAAGCATCCTTGATACAGTTATTCAACATTTCGGTAAGGCTTCCAAAGCTGATATAGTAGAAACAATGCATCAGGAAGATGCCTATAAAAACACCAAGCCGAATGATATTATTCAATTCAAATACACACAAACATTAAGCTTGTCTTGAAAAAACATCGATTTTCAATCCACCAAACAGTTTGATTGACTATCGATGTTTTTCTTTATTTCACTATTGCCACCGCAATACCATCCCCGATATCGGGATAATATGTTGTCTCAAAACGTTCATCTTTCAACAGCTTATCCCTGAAGGATTTGATTTTTCTTGTCATCTGCAAGGTACTGCGGTTATGAGATAATTGCGGATCGTCCACAATGCCATGAAATTGCAGATTATCAAACACAAAGACTGTCCCGGGTAATGCATTCCTTAAAAAGTGTTCCAGATATCTGCGGTATTGTGATTTTGCTGCATCAATAAAAATCAGATCATATCTTTTATCTGTTTCAAATTCAGCTGCATCACAAAGATGACAATGAATTCTGCCTTGTAAGTTCTGGCTTTCAATGTTTAAGAGTGCCTGCTTATACATTTCAGGGTCTACTTCAATTGTATCAATCTGCATATCCCAGCGGATATTTGCCATGTTGATCGAGGAATAGCCGACAGCTGTTCCGCATTCCAGGATATCCCTGATGTTTTCATGATTGCGGATATAATCCAGAAGAAAAGCCATTCCGTCATCCTTCATGATCGGAATATTATCCTCTCTTGCATGATCATGGATTGTTTTTAAATCATTTATCATTGATCAGTTCTTCCTCTTCCTTTTTCAGTTTCCTTTTGGCAAATAAATCAGGACGGTTATTCTTCGTTATTAAAAGAGATTGTTTCAATCGCCATTTGCGGATTTTTTCATGATCTCCCGTAAGCAAAACTTCCGGTACCTTTTTGCCTTCAAATTCTCTTGGCTTTGTGTATTGGGGATATTCCAGCAGTCCGTCTTCAAAGGATTCTTCTTCCGTGCTTTCTTTTCGCAAAGCCCCTTCCAGCAATCTTGCAACAGAATCCACCAGGATCATTGCAGGAATTTCTCCTCCGGTCAGAATATAATCACCGACAGAGATCAATTCATCGCATTCATCATAGATTCTTGCATCCATGCCTTCATAATGTCCGCTGATCAAAATCAGATCTTCTTTTCCGGATAATTCATGTGCTTTCTTTTGGGTGAAAGGTTTTCCGATCGGTACAAGTCCGATCACGTGAGAATTATCATGTTGATTTTCTCTTAATGCATCGATCACCGGCTGACATTTTAAGATCATGCCTGCTCCGCCTCCGTATGGCGAATCATCAATGTGCCGGAAACTGCCTTTTGCATATTCTTTGATATCAACTGTTTTCAAAGACAATAATTCTTTATCAATGCATCTTTGAATCACCGGAGAATGCCAATAGCTTTCCATGATTTCCGGAAAGATTGTTAATATTGTGATTCTCATAAATCGGATACCAGATCTGCAACCTCTTTTGTCTTATCATGCAAATGAGAAGGCCCCTTATCCGGATAACCGATCGGGAATATACCGATCAGACTGTAATCTTTTAATACTTCATATTTTTCTTTTAAAGCAGGTGCATCAAAATGTCCTGTCCATACGGTTCCAAGACCCAGCTCTTCAATCTCCAGTATCATATGTGTTGCGACAATTGCAGCATCAATATCTGCAATATTCCAATCATCATATTCACGTGTCCATGCCTCATCTTTTTTTGCACCCACCAGCATATATACAGGTGCTTCAAAACGAATCTTTGCGGTTTCCCTGAATTCTTCTCTATGCTCATCCCGAACAATCCAGATTTTCCATGGCTGATAATTGCATCCGGTAGGTGCAAGAACAGCAGCCTGAATAATCTGATCCAGCTTTTCCTTTTCTACAGGTGTATCCTTCCATTTTCTGCAGGAATATCTATTCTTCGCTAATGTCAAAAATTCCATGATGTTCTCCTTCCAATTCCAGCAAATATTTCTTTTTATCCAAGCCGCCGCCATAACCGGTCAGCTTTCCGTTTTTCCCTATCACCCTGTGGCAGGGTACAAGAATCACAATCGGATTCACATGATTTGCCATCCCTACTGCTCTGGATGCTTTTGGATTTTTGATCATCATTGCGATATCCTGATATGATCTTGTTTGACCATAAGGAATCTTTTCCAGGGCATGCCAGACTCTCTTTTGAAAATCTGTCCCTTTCAATAATAAAGGAAGATCAAATTCTTTGCGATTTCCTCGGAAATATTCTTCGATTTCCGTTACACATCTTCGAAGTAAATCACTGCTGACCTGTGTTTCCTTTTCCTCAGTAAAAGACACTTCCACAATATAGTTGTCTTCCTCTTCAATTTTCAAATTTCCTATAGGACTTTTTATGACACAACCATGTTTCATATGGCATAATAATATCATAGGCAGGCTTTAGAAATGAATGAATTAAAAAATAAGTTTGAAGATTTGATGTCTCACGATCTTTGTGATCGCATTCTTGAACAGGAAAACTGGGAATTTTTATCTTCTTTAAGTCCTCATATTGCAATCATGAAAGATTATCCTCAAAATCACCCATACCATTGTTATGACCTGTTGGTACATACCTGTAAAACCGTAGATGGAATTGATCCATCCAATCTGACAGATGAAGAATTTAGATTATTAAAAACTGCCGGCTTCTTCCATGATATCGGCAAACCTTCTGTTGCAAAAGACAAGGTAAACCAATATGGTGAAACAAGGACCATTTTCCATAATCACGCTGAGAAGTCAGAAGAGATTTCTATTCCCATCCTTGAACAGCTTGGTTATGATGAAAATGAAATCCGAAAGTTAAGATTTTATATTGTTGCACATGATCTTTTCTTACAATACACACCGGAAAATGCCTATTCTCATAACAGCAGAAGAACGATTATCAATGTTGAAAACATAAAAAAAGCACAAATCAGATTCATGAAGGAGAGACCTGATCTTGAAGTCTCCAGGCATGATTTCTTCGTCATGATGTCTTTATCCAGATCTGACGCATTTTCTCATGCCAAATTGGTTTTAAACCATGACGGAACAGTGTTTGACACCAACGTAGACATGGCTTTACGTGCTTTAATGATCCAAAAAGTGTGTATTATTTTAGAGAAAGAAGAAAAAGGATAGATTTTTTTCAAACTCTGATATATAATTGTTTGGCAACAACGGGATGTGGCTCAGCTTGGTAGAGCACTTCGTTCGGGACGAAGGGGTCGCAAGTTCAAATCTTGTCATCCCGATTGATAAAAAAGCCTTGTAAATAAAGGCTTTTTTGTTTGGGATATATTAAATCACTATTTTTTTATGGCAATCACTGAATTCTTACATATTGTTTTCCACCCAGCTTAACAATTCTTTCTTCAATGCTTCTCTGTCTTTTGCGCATTCTTTCGGATGCTGACGTTCCGATTTAAATGCATACCTATAAATCAAAGGAAGTCTTGTTAATAAGGCATGACTGATATGTTCATAAGCTATATGTTTATGATTATATGGAAAATGGATCTCTGTCAGTTTCTTTTCCATATAAGCAGCACTTTCAAACGAAGGCCATACTTCTTGAAACCTCCCACCTCTAAAGAGATGGGATTCCAAGCCGAGAATAAGCATCACTGCTTATCTCTTGGTTTTTTTTCTTTATAAAGC
>CACXCB010000253.1 GCA_902766005.1 uncultured Erysipelotrichaceae bacterium
GAAGGCACACCGCAACAGCCGCTGCCTGGAGAAGTTCTACGATGCAAAGTACATTGACATCCGCGACGGGAAAAAGAAGTCCGGCTCACAGCTCGGGTGCGGCAGGACGAAACGTAGCATTCCTAGAAACAATCCGCAGAATGAGCGGATGTTCAGGGGCAACAGGGTCTCGAAGGGCCGCATATCAGTAAGAAAAAAACGCTACTGCATCCAGCCCGGGGACATGTTAATATACAGAGGAGGAATCACCAGTGCAAAAGGAGTTCACTGCAACGGCACAAGAGTGATTCTGGAGACAGGCAGGTCTGTTAAAATCACGGACGTGCGCATAAAGAAGAAAAGAGGAGGATGGCAATTCCTCCCCGCCCTATAGAGGACGGAGTCTCCTTGCCTAATTTTGATGAAGCAGTCATGAAATGACTGCTTTTATAAACAACTTTTATTTGCCGGAAAAGATTTTTTATCATATTATGTGATACAATTTTACGGGAGAATTCGTTATGGCTAAAGAAAAAGAACTGATCAGAGATTTAACGACAGGCAGTGTTCCTAAAACACTGATTCGTTTTGCATTACCGCTTTTGTTATCGGGATTATTACAGATGGTCTACAACATGGTCGATATGATTGTTGTGGGACGCTTTGTCGGTACGGAAGGATTATCAGCGGTTTCCATCGGCGGTGAAGTGTTACAGTTAATCACCTTTGTGGCAATGGGTTTTTCCAATGCGGGACAGATCATGATTTCAAGATATGTCGGTGAAAACAGAAGAGATAAAGTCGGGGAAATGGTAGGTACTTTGTTTACTTTATTAATGAGCCTGGCTGTAATTATCATGATTGTTTTCCTGCTTACCTATAAAGGAATCATCAACTGGCTGAATACACCTGCAGAAATCTATGAATATACAAGACAATACAGTATCACCTGTGTCTATGGCATTATCTTTATTTACGGTTATAACCTTGTCTCTGCCGTATTGCGTGGTATGGGAGATTCCAAACATCCATTCCAGTTTATCGCCATTGCATCTGTCATCAACATGGTTCTTGACCTTCTGTTTGTCGGACCATTGAAAATGGGACCGATGGGTGCAGCTCTTGCAACCGTTATCGGACAGGCAGTCAGCTTCATCTTTGCGTTAAGACTGTTATATCACAATCGTGAACAGATCCATTTCGACTTCAAGCCTTCTCATTTCAGAATTTATCCTGAAGTTATAAAGCCATTGCTTTCTTTAGGCATTCCGATGGTCATCCAGTCTGCAGCAGTTACTTTCTCGATGCTGTTTGTTAATTCTTATATTAATACGTATGGAACAACTGCAGTAGCAGTAACCGGTGTTGCCCGTAAGCTTGAAAGCATGATCGGTGTGGTATCACAAGCTATTTCTTCTGCCGGAGGTGCAATGGTTGCCCAGGCACTTGGCGCCGGAAAGATCAAACGTGTACCGCAGATTGTTTACAATGCTTTGTGGATCGTTGCAATTCCGACTGTTGTCTTTGCATTAATTACTGCTTTTAAACCGGAGTGGCTGTTTGGTTTATTCTCATCCGATCCTGCTGTTCTCGGTATGGCTGTCAGCTATATACCTGTAGCGATGGTACAATATACCGGCGCATGTCTAAGACCGGCAAACTTTGCATTGATCAATGGTTCGGGTAATTCCAAACTCAACTTAACCGTGGCTTTGTTAGATGGCATTATCTGCCGTATCGGTTTAGCTTTATTGCTGGGAGTGGTATTCAATATGGGCATCTTCGGATTCTGGTATGGAAATGCATTTGCAGGTACAGTACCGTTCTTTATCGGCAGTGTCTATCTGTATTCAGGTGCATGGAAATCACGTGCTTCCATACAAAGAGCTGAGGAATAAGAAGCATCTAAATAAATGTCTGCTAAACCTCTTCCGATATCAAGCGACAAAAGTATGACAGTTTGCACTTTACAAAAGACACAGACTTCCTAACCGAACCCGGGTAAAGGGAATCTGTGTTTTTTTTCTTTCTGTGGGTATCGGAGAAAGTAGTTATTCAATTGATATATCGCAAAAGGTTCTGATCCGGTGGATTACCATGTATGCCTTTGACCGCAGACTCGAAAAACTTTTTGTATCGATGAGATGTCAATAATGAAAAATAGTGAAAAAATAGTGTAATTTTAGTGGAATATTATAGGTTTCTTAAATACAATATTTATGATGGAAAGGCGGTTCTATGATTAAGGCAGTTTTAAATAATGAAATATTGAAATATATTACAGCTATAGATAAAAATAGATATGATGTTTCTGCTGTTAAACTATCTGAAACTGTTTTTAATAAACTTCGAAAGATTTCAAAAAAGAAAAGCTCTTATGCATCTCTCAAAATCGAAGGAAGTCCGCTATCTGAAAAACAGGCTGAAGAGGCAATTGATAATGATGAACATAATCATTTTTTAAGACCGGAACAGGAAGTTCGGAATTATTTTCTTGCTTTAAATTATCTGGAGGAAAAGGCGAAGAATAAAGAAAAGCTTACAAGAAAAATGATTTTAGATGTACAAAAACTGGTTGAAAAGGGAGCATCAAAAGAGAAAATCGGTTTTCGCAAGCAAATGCCGCCTGGTGTATTGTTTGCGGTATATGATTCACAAAGTGGAAATCCTGATTATATCCCTCCTGAATATATTGATATTCCTGACCTGATCAATGAACTGGTGAACTATGTCAACACTACAGATGATCACCCTTTGATTATTGCTGCTATTGTTCATTATCAACTTGTAACAATCCATCCCTTTGAAGACGGTAATGGAAGAACAGCCAGATTGTTATCGGGCTACATACTTGATATTAACGGATATGGATTTTATGGAATCGGTTCATTAGAAGAATATTTTGCATATGATATTGAGGAGTATTATAACTCTATCCAGATGGGTTTGCCCGTATTATATTATTCAGGAAGAGATAATCCACCTCATCCGGAAATTTGGATTACTTATTTTTTGAGAATGGTTTTACTCTATTCAAAGAAAGTACGAGAATTATCAGCTGGTTCTATGTACGAGGAATTGGAAGAGAGCTTATCCTATTTGAAAAATAGTGAAAAAGAATTATTGGTATTATTGATTCGGGAATATAAAGGAGAGTTTACACCGATAGAGGTCAGTAGAAAACTCGGCGTAACAAATAAAACCATCATCAACAGGCTTGCAAATCTTGTGAAAAACGGATTTGTAATACCTAAAATCGTAAAAGAACGTATTCGTTCTTATTCAATTTCAGACTTTACGAAAAATAATGCAGAAGAAATTCAGAGATTGATTTCATGAAAAGCTATTCAGCATTAAGGCAAAAATACACAGAAATTCAGAAATA
>CACXCB010000254.1 GCA_902766005.1 uncultured Erysipelotrichaceae bacterium
ATCTTGTTGAACAGCGTCGATTTCCCCACATTCGGGCGCCCCACAATCGCCACAATCGGCTTGCTCATTCCCTCTTGTACCTCCTCATATGTCCCTTCTCTCCTCGACAAAGGAAAAGCTCAGGTCACTACCGCCCCTGAGCCCCAATGCAAAACTCATACATCAGCTTGCCAACCGCTCAAAGTATGCCATTCCCTGCTTTTCAAAATCTTCATAATCATAGAAGAGTTTATCCATAGCACAAATTACTCGTTTTTTGGTTTTTGTTGTCAGTTTTTCAAAACTATCCGATATTGCAATTCCCATAAACGGTAGTTTTTCCCGTTGAAATGTCATAGCCGCAATGGTAGAAATAAGTGCTTTTTCTTCTCCCATGATTGCAAACAAATACACCGGTCTCCCATTTACAGTAAGAAAATAATCCACCACATGCTCGTCCTGTCCTGCAATAGGAACATATTTTTTTTGAGGATTGTATTTCGATAAAGAGGAAAAAATGAATTCATTGACATTTTCGTAAAATATGCTAGAGATATTGCTTTTCCGAAGCATTCTCATAGAAGAAACTTTTGCTATTACTTGAGAAAACTGCATAACGTTGTTAAATAACATATCGGGCTCTGTAGGAATCAAGATATTTCCATCCTCATATTGAGCACCATTATCCTCAATGATTTCAAGCAATATCTTTTCTCTGCTTTTTGTGTTAATATCAAAAGCATAAGAAAGGT
This sequence comes from uncultured Erysipelotrichaceae bacterium, assembly GCA_902766005.1. Lineage (GTDB taxonomy): Bacteria > Bacillota_I > Bacilli_A > Erysipelotrichales > Erysipelotrichaceae > Bulleidia. The sequence goes on from CACXCB010000254.1 coordinate 732, forward strand.
GCATCAATGTCATTCCACAATCGCAGACAAAAATCGACGATCCAGATAGTTTGATAAAAATATCTATCATATCTCCATCTTCATGATACAACGGCACCATTAACTGATATAAATTTTCTCTTCGTTTCACTAGAGAAAATTTATCATGAAATGATTTCGCCAAAAGATTTTTAATATCATTTTCCAACATATTCCGCACCCCCTTGCCTACATTATTTACCAAACAAATTCATCCTGCGAAGAAATGGGAAATATTTCTCTATCTCCTCAATACGAAAGCCACAATAAGAAAGAAAAAACCATGCCGCATCTTCAAATGTCGTATATTCTTCTGTTTCTTTCGTGTCTGTTTCCACAAACCTATTTACCGCTGCCTCTTCCAAATTTAATCTATGTATATGCGTAACGAAGCGATGTGATGAATTTTCATTTCCACCATGAGGCCCATTGCAACGAAATAAGATGACAGGTTTATCATTTTTCCGATTCCATACCAGTCCAATCGAATAATTTTCGAGAAAAACAATGCTTTGTCTCATAAAAACATGGAACGATTCATCCAAAATCGGAGCATATGCCTCAAATTCATTTCGCATAAATTGTCTTTCCGATGCCATTTCCCTTCTTGGAAAAGTCTTGAATTGTTTTTGAGAGGTAATCAATGCGTCTAAATATTCTTTGGAAATGTTCACGCCCATCATCCCCTGCTTCTATTATAACGCAATTGTTCAAGTTTTGCCAGCAGCAAAACATTCCTATTGGCGTTTCGACAGGCGTAGTCCTTTCATAACGCATTGCGACGCCCCGAAGGGGATTCAACTTTTGCCAAAGGCAAAATATACACCCACCCCTCTCAGTATTTCGTATATCCGGCATTGCTCTGCCACATGTAATCCGTTTCCCCGCTGCGTTCCTTGCGGTAGTTCTCCCAGTCATGCAGCGCACGGTAATAGTCCCTTCCGCTCTTCACCGGCTCGATCCTCGTCTTTGGAAAGGCCTCGCAAAGCTCCTTCAGGGAATAATCGTCCAGGAACACATCCTCTCCGGCCCGAAGAGCCGATTCGGGAATGAGGATGCCATCCCGTTCTCCCTTTATCTCCTTCAAAGTAAGCAGGATATCCCTGCCCGTGAGAAGCCCTGACACATTCACCGTCTCCCCAAAATAACGATTGGGGACAGGAATGACCCGAACATGGAGGTCTTCCTGCTGCTCCATTGCCTTGCCTGCCAGTCTTTCCAGAACAGGTGCCACAGAGGTCCCGCTGATGACATCCAGACGGACAGGCTGCTGCCGGCTCCTGTCTTTTCCCAGCCCTTCCTTCTCCCATTCACAGAGGAAATTCCGTGTCAGGCCAATCCCGTTGTCCAGCTGCGGAAAGCCATCGTACTCCTCCTCGGAAGGGAGTTCCCTTCCGGCCAGGAAATAGAACTCGTCCCCCAGGTAAAAGAAGGTGCTCCCCGTTTCC
>CACXCB010000255.1 GCA_902766005.1 uncultured Erysipelotrichaceae bacterium
CAGGCGACCTGCTTCAGGGGAATGGTTGCCCTCCAGTCAGACCGTGATATGGTTCTGGATGAGATAAGAGATTATCAGGAGCTGATGCGGGAACTGAATGCGATGGACTCGTTCGAAGAACGTCATGAAACCTGTGTCCGCCGTATGGAAGAACTTTCAAAATGTGTTACGGCGACAGTAAGTTACATTGGCAGGGTTAACATGGGACCAATGGAGTTTTATCTGCAGGAGTTTGATCCGCTTCCTTCTACTGCACTGCCATCCATGCATACTCCATTGACAATAGAGATGGTCTCCATGAATGGTACGATTGTACTGAACTTTATACAGTATTTTCCTGAGCTGGAATACTTTTCTCTTTTTGTCAAACAGCTTCGGGATAACAAAATCAACTATAATGTTCTAAGACAGGAAAAAGCACTGTATCCATACATACAGATACCGGAAAGCAGGAAGTAAAAAAGATATCTCCTTGGTATCGGTATTTCTGCTCTAATGCGTTTGATCAATATATTATTCAATTCGGAAATGCGGAGGTAAATACAAATGCAGTTTAAAAAAGGTGATGGATGGAAGGCCTGCTATGATGAAGAACAAGGAATATATACAGCAGAGCGCAGCGGACCGGGTTATTATAATCTGTACGAGATCACAAAGGAGATTTTTGAAGCGCTGGAGGACGGCATGAACGATTGGGATTCCTACCATTTGATAAAAGATGGAAGGGATCTCTATATGGATGTCAATGATCGATGTGGTCCGCCATACACCGTAATTTTTGACCATGATTTTGAAAAACTATGCCCTTGGGCAAGTGTCAAACAAAGCGGGAAGGTATGGCCGGATGAGCTGACTGATGCTGCAGTTGAGATATTTGAATCCGAAAAGAACAATCGTGAACAGAGACGGAAAAAGAGGGAAGAGCGAAACAAACAGAATGATCACTAAAGAAGTGTGAAACAAAAAATGCATCACAGGTCAACTCCTGCGATGCATTATTTTTTATAATTTATTGATTTGTTTATTGAATAACATTGATATTGCTGTAATTGTAAAACCTAAAGAACAGAAGACCAATAAAGCTGTACTGCCAAAAGTTTTTAAAATACTGCCGGCGAGTACTGAGGCAATAGGAATCATGCCCTGTGAACCGATACTGGTAAGACTGTTAACTTTACTCAGTTTGTCTTTGTCTACAATACGCATGAGAACAGTGTTAGCAGGAATGTTGACACCTGAAAGCAGAAATCCGGTTACCAGAAATGCAAGACAGAGAAAGATCAGAAAAGTGTTAATTTGAGTGTTAAGCTCCACAAATAACAGATAGCAGACAGTGATGCCGATAAACACAACGGCTATCATACAAAGATGCACGGCAATCTTTTTACCACATTTATCTGCTTGCGGACGGCTGCTCAGGATTGCTGCACCTATGAGTGAGCTGATTCCAAAACACACTTCGATCACAGATAACCATAGTTCAGGTGTCAGAATATTTTTCAGTAAATAGGATGGCACTTCAGACATGTCCGTCTTGATAAAAAACGGCAGGAAGTTAGCAGTTACGGGTACAAAGAAAAAGTTGATAAATAAAATGGCTATAATCATCGCAAGGATCGCTTGTTTTGTCTTAAGATAGGACACACCGTCAGCTACATCGCGGAAGGCAAGTTTCAACGTTAAACGCTCTTTGGATGGATGGAATTCATATCGGATCATCATTTCAGAAATGCCTGAGGCGATATAACACAAACCGACCAGAATGAAAAGCGTATGGATTGGAAGCATTGCGTAAAGAACACCGGCAAGAATGATGCCAATGATGTTTTCCAATGCATTTTTCATCGAAAAATACGCATTGGCTTGTTGCAACTGATCTTCACGTACGATATGGGGAAATAGTGAACCGGCTGCAGGATTGAATACACCGCTTACCATATTGCCAAGGATACCGAGTATAAAAAGAATCATGAGCTGTGTATTTGCTGAAGGAAACATCAGCATCAGCATCGTTGCTGACAGGATCATGCTGCCTTTGAGATAGTCGCAGATGTACATGATCTTAACCTTGCTCATGCGATCACCCAGTACGCCTCCAATCATTGTGAAAATCAACATGGCAATACCGCATAATGCAAGATACAGTCCCTGCAGGAAAGCATTATTGTTACTAATCTCAAGGATATAGAAACTGACCGCAAAACTGTACAGGGTCGCACCGAGCTCTGATACCAATGCTCCGAGAAAAACAAGGCGAAAGTTACGGTTAAGAAATACGTTGTCTTTCTTTTGAACTGCATTACTCATTATCTGAAATCTCCCTCCATTGACCGGCAAATTGCTGATCATCCAGCAATGTGATCAATTCCGTGATACTTTCTGAAGCACCAGCACCGAAAATATCGAATACCATGGATTGTTCCTGATGTTCTGCAAATCGCATGTTTTTTAAAGTATAATCCGGCAATGAATCAAAATGAATTGCAATATTTTTTGCCTTTTGCAGGGAAGCAACAGATTCTTCCTGCATACCGGATTTTGTCTGAACATATGCCAGCAACACCAACAACTTTGCATGTGCCTTTTCAAGAGCATCATGTTCTACATCTGTCTTGATACCTCTCAGCAAATCCAGACCAAAGGTCACTATGTCCATAGCTGAACGCCAATCGCTCCTGGAGCGAAAGACAAAGAAGAAACCAAGGATTACATCGAGAAGTATGAATATTCCTTTTACGTAAGCTTCCGATAAAAATGGAATGGCTTTCTCCGGTGCATTCATAAACACAGAAAGAATGACACCGATAGAATCACTGAGAATGCCAGCGGCATTGTTTTGTTTTAAAAGTTCAATACTTTTTTCTTTGTCTCCCAGCAAAAATAATGCACAGGACATATTCCTGCAGATTGTGATTTCGCTGATGCGGTGATCCTCATTCTGTGAAAGCAGTATTCTGGATTGTTCAAATAGTTCAAGCGCTCTTTTAAGGTGGTTTGTATCATGATTGCTGACACCAAAGACAAGATAAACTTCAGCACAGCCATATACGGCTTTGAAGGAATGAGGATATTTGCCAAGGATTTTTTCAGCTTCTGTCAGAGCTGTTTGATCCAGCGTTTTACAATATGCATTGATCCGCTCCAGTGCAGAATCCAGACGGTTATCCTTCATATGATATCCGAGAAGTACGTCAATCGAAGTATCAAAGAAATCAGCCATTTCAACGATGAGATTTAACTCCGGAAAGGATTGTCCGGATTCCCATTTGTAGACAGCACCTACCGTCACACCCAGTGCTTCAGCAAGCTTTTCCTGTGTCATCTTTCGCTGTTTTCGGAACATGCGTATGTTTTCAGAAAGGGATATTTTCATTCAGACGACCTCCTTTATCTGTATCCAATATCATTATACTGAGTTTTAAAGACAAACAGAAGATAACGCTAATACTGATAATATATTTATTTTTATACTGTTAGTATAGGTTTTCTCTTATACAGGTTATATTGTATTTGATTTGATAAGTGGATGATTCATGTCATTTACATTTAGACCTTTCCTGTCTTACAGCATTATCATCTTACTCATAAAAGATAAATGTTTATAGTACTTGCCTGATGATTCAGTTATAATGAGAACAGATGTATTATGTGATGACATCATTTGCAAAGGGGACTTATGAAAAGAATATTTTTCATCCGGATCATTACAATGATATGGATATCGGGCATCATCTTGTCAATTACCGGCTGTCAAAGCAGTAATAATCATTCTTCGGATGATCCGAAAGCTGTAGAAAAGATTGTCGAGGAGATCGTTGTCGATTACGGCACGTATGGTTTGCAAGCCAGGGACAGGATTAAAGTACTGCTCGAAGAATTATCATCTTTGGATAAAAGTGCAGGAAAACGATGGAATACAATCATGGATCTCTGGATGTCTGAAGAACTTGGTAACCCGATGAATATGGATATACTGCCGGATGGTTTGCCTGATACGGATGAGCTTTGTATCGTTGTCTTAGGTTTTCAGCTCAATCCTGACGGGACAATGAAAGAGGAACTGATTGAAAGGCTGACAGTTGCCTTAAACAGTGCCAGAAAGTATTCCAATGCTTATATTGTCTGTACAGGAGGAGGAACTGCAGCTGACAACGAAGATGCTTCTGAAGCAGGTGAAATGGCTAAATGGCTGGTAGAAAACGGAATAGATCAGACACGGGTCATCGTGGAAGATCATTCCATTACCACTGCGCAGAATGCTATATTTACCTATGATATTCTGACATCTCTTTATCCATCGGTGAAGAAGCTTGCCATTGTTTCCAGTGACTATCATATTGCGACTGGAGAACTGTTATTTAAAGCAGAATCAATTCTTCGGGCAAATGCATCGGGAAACGAAAAACTGGAAGTGATTTCTAATGCCGCATGGAAAGCACCATCTGGTTCTCTTTCTGCCATGTTTCAGGCAGGGGCTTTGATCGAACTGTTTGGCGATGTTGAAACAGCATTTGCAATCTATTATGACAACTATGATATACACAGTCTTCCGCCGCTTCATTAAACAAGGTACATCCTGTTATGACCACAGATTCTGAAGTGTATGCAGCATATGCATGAAAGGTATGAAAAATGACAGTACTGATCCGGAAAGTACAAATGGGTGATGAAAACAGCCTTGCATATATTCAGACAGAAAGCTGGAAAACAGCTTTTGCGGGTATTCTTGATACAGAAACATTAGGGAAGTATACAAATATTGATAAAGCAACAGCGATGTATCATCGGCTTCTCTCTGAACATACAGGTAACGGTTATATCCTTTCTGTTGAAGGAAAGGATCATTGCATTGCTTATTGGGACAATGCCCGAGATCCACAGTTTTATGGAAAGGCGGAGTTAATCTGCATTCATAGTTTGCCGGACAATCGGCATAAAGGGTATGGCAGCATGATGATGGATCATGTTTTAAAGGATATGAAAGAGGCAGGGTTTCCGGAAGTGGTTTTGTGGGTATTTAAAGAAAACATCCGTGCCAGAGCCTTCTATGAAGCAAAAGGGTTCATACTCACGGATATTTCAAAGACTGCTTTAGGTACAGAGGAAATCCTTTATGCAAAATGTTTGCAGGAATGATATGTATTCGGGGTTTTATTATGCATGATTCCATCTGGTTTATTATGACTTGTCTGTTATTTGTTTTGCTGGGGTTTCTGTTTATCAGACTTGGTTTGAAGATTTGGAAAAGACAGAGAATGGATTTCATCATCAGTTATCATTGTGACAAAGTAAGCGAAGAAAACAAACAGGCATACTGTACGCTTAGCGGAATCGGACTTCTGATTATGGGAGCCGGGTTTCTGTTATCCGGAATAGGTATAGTCTTTATACGGTCTTTTCTTGTTTTTCTTCCAATGACAGCAGGGCTGGTAATAGGAGGAGCAATGCTGATAACAGCAGGCTTGAAATACAATCACTGAAAATAAAGATACAGATCAGGGAGATTTATATGAAACAATATTTTATCGCTAGCCTTTGTATGGGAGGTATTCTCGGAGGAGGTATCGTTGCGGATGATGAAGGCTTAACATATAAAACAGGAAAAGTGACTGTTTCACTTAAATACAGAAATCTTGAGATGAAGTACAGGGATATCCGGAGTTTTTCTGAAAAACGGGTATTTTATTTTCCGGTATTTTCAATTAATATGGATGATGGGGAAACCTATAAATTTATTATCTTCAGCCCAAAGCGTTTTCTCACTTTATTAAATGAGAAAGTGCATCACTGACTATCAAATTGATTTGATTTCGATAATTCATAAGAAGCATATAAAACGGAGACGAATATGGATCTTGCATTTTTTGACGGTAAATGTGTAAGAATTATCACTACCTTTGGAGAGGTATTTGAAGGTGTTGTTACTTACGATAACAAAGAATACTGTTTTCATGAATACGGACGTGAGCAGGAAGCTTTGCATATGGTTCCGATTCTGTTTTTTGATAATGACATTGCAAGTGTCATAAGCCTGGAAGATGTGAGCGGTCCCTTTGGTCATTATTCTGAAAAGTACGGCCTTTTGGAAAGAAAATGCCTGGAATGGGGAACCGATATGATGGAAGAGGTTTTTGATTCAGAAGACGATATTCAGAAACTAAGATTGCTTGCCTGTATGAATGATCATTTTCAATCACTTACAGACAGAGCTGTCCCCGGCATGGCACCATGGCGTAACGGAGGAATTATTGAAGATACTGAAGTAGATAATGAGGTTGGACCTGTATACTTGGGTGAACTGGAGAAAATGCTGGAAACCCTAGTAAAATACAACGAGGATGAGAAAGTCGTTAAGGAGGCAAAAGATCTTCTGCAGCGATTAGCCGTAAATCATTCCTGACAATAGAATTTTAGCCTGTTTATCAGCTAATTGGTATGTAAGAAGGAGGGAACATGAAACTGAAATATGTATTTATCCACGGAACAAGTATTAATCAGAAATGGAAAGAAAATGACGGCATGGTCAGTACCGTTTCTGAAATTTCTCCTTTCGGGGCACCAATCAGAAAGCTGAAGCGTAATGAACTTAAACCCGGCATATGGAATGTATTTCCTGTATATAACGGAGACCATATATCATTGCAGGGCGGTCTGATTCATAAAAAGGATATCCGGCTTTTTTATCTGGATTTGCTTACAATGATTCGTGATGTTAACTGAAATGTATTGATGATTATTATGTCTTATGGCGGGCAGATTGTTAAATCCCGGTCATATAAGAAAACATATTTGCACCTGAGGTAAGATAAAATGAGACGTTGCATTGTAACATCTCCATGCAGAGTCTGAGGAGACTGCATGGAGGAACGGATGTAGAAATTCATCCGCATATCCTCAGACTTTGCTTCTTGAAATAAAACCTAAAAAAAGGAGCAAAGAAATGAAAGAAAACAGTTTACGGTATTTTTATATCTTTTGGAGTACACAGGCATTATCACAACTCGGCAGCAGCATGACTGCATTTGCCTTGACATTGTGGCTGTATGAAAAGACAGGATCAGCATTAAGCACGGCTGCCTTAACAATCTGCACCTATGCCCCATATGTTCTGATGAGTATTTTTGCAGGGGCATTGACAGATAAGCTGAGCAAGAAAAAAACAATGCTTGTTTGTGACTTTCTGGCTGCGTTATGCACATTAACTGTGTTTATGCTATATAAAGCGGATATTCTTGCAATATGGCATCTGTATGCGGTGAATGTCCTTTCGGGTCTTATGAATACGGTCCAGCAGCCTGCATCCGAAGTTGCCTTGACATTGATTGTTCCCAAAGAACACTATCAGAAAATCAGCGGTTTGAAAAATCTGTCCAGGTCCCTGATTTCCGTACTGAATCCATTAATCGCATCTGCATTGTATGCATTTGCCGGATTAGAGATCGTTATTGCTGCAGATCTCAGCAGCTTTGTCATCGCATTTGCAGCACTGGCTTTGCTGATCAGGATTCCGGAAACACAAAGAACAGACAATCAGAATACATGGGAAATGGTGAAGGAAGGTCTTTCATTCTTAAGAAGGACACCGATGATATTAACTCTGATTCTGTTTATGTCCGGTGTCAATCTGATTTCTTCTGCTTTTAACGCAACGCTTCCTGCCTATGTGATTTCAAATCCGAAAGGGGGAACTGCAATATACGGCATTATGACTTCTGTTTCAGGAGCAGCAATGGTTTTGGGAAGCATATTTGTATCATTTCTGCCGAAACCTAAAGACAGAGTAAGAGTCGTATTTGTGACAATGCTGATCTCTTTAGGAAGCGAGAATTTCATTCTGGCATTTTCAAGAGAACCGGTTATCTGGATGATTGCACAGATCATGGGCTGGATTCTCATTCCGGTCATGAGTACAAATCTGGAAGTGATATTACGTAGTATGATTCCTGTGGAACTGCAGGGAAGAGTATATGCGTGTCGAAACTCTTTGCAGTTTTTTACCATACCGATTGGCTTGTTCCTGGGTGGATGGATGGTAGATCAGGTGTGCGAGCCTTTTATGAAAAGCCATAGTTCCTCACAGATTCTGACAACACTCTTTGGAAGCGGAAAGGGATCCGGAGCTGCGCTCATGTTGCTGATTCTGGGAATAACAGGAAGTCTGTTGTGTATTCTGACGGGAAACAGATTGAAAAAATATCATTTTCGTGAACAGTAAGCCACCAGGCATATATGCCTGGTTTTTTATTAGATGGTCAAAGAAGAATTATGCAGGGAAAATATAAAATTCAGCTATAATGGAATCAGATCATTCAGAATTTACGGAGATAAACAATGAAATATGAATACACAAGCACAGATAAAGACAGTTTCAGTCTTCACGATTGTCGTGCTGTAAAGGCTGAACTGATAAACAATAAGCTGATATTCTTCTTTCCGGATGGAATATTCTTTGCGAATTATTCGGATGACTGGCCGAATACCGGTAAAGCAGAAGTTGAATTTACAATAGATCATTTGAGAGGTGTAACGGTTTATCTGTTTAAAGAATCAGAAGGACAAACCATCCGTCAGGAATATATGCTGACTGAATGCATTGAAAAGATCAACAAGGGTGAATGGGAACTGGAATTTGCTTATCGCTATGATGGATATCAGGAAGTTCTGTACAGATGCTGGATATGGGAAAACCATACACCATGGACTTTTGAATGTGAGATCTGGATCGGTACAAAACAGAATACTGTCTTCAGATGGGATTCACCTAAAAATGATTAAAGGAATAAGTTAATTTTCTGAACATATATCGCGATTATTTCAGCTGGGACTGTATAATATTGATGAAACAAAACAGTATATGTTTGGACAGGTATTTTTCTTGATAATGAGGTATGGTTATGGATGCTGAAACAAAGAAGTATATCGAAAGTCTTGAGGCAGGAAATATTCCCTGGAACAGAATGTTCACTGCATATGGTACTGCCGGACATTATACGGAATTATTGTCTGATCTTGAACAGATAACTGATGTTGATGAATGGAAGAAGTTTTTTTTCAAAATCTCAGATTTTGAACATCAAAGCACCATGTTTCCTCCGGCTCCTTTTGTCTTAATCTTTCTCATCCGGATATTAGAGAAAAAGCTGGAAGAAAAAGCAGATGATATCGTTGAAAAGATGATCGATCAGTTTACATATTACACCGATATATGTATCGATGCTGAACATATGGCACATGCCCGGCAGCTGGAACATTTTTCGGATCTTCTTGATGATCAGAATCTTCTTCCGAAAGATTATACGGAAGAAGATCTTCTGGATATCTTTGAAAATCCTGAAGCTGTTTCAGATGAATTATTCTACAGTTTCTATCATTATTCATTAGTTGTACTTTCACAAATTCCGGATATACTAGATCAGCATAAAAAGTTTGCAAATGAGAGCCGAAAACTCAGGGATATGATGAAATCGGTCATCTTCTTAGCAGAATGAAAAAGCAATAGAGAAGAATATCAGCAATCTGATTGATATGTATAAATAAGTAGAGCAGGAATTATCATGTCTAGAAAAATAACACCTGAAGAAAGAAATATTTTATTAAATAACCCGGAGCTGGTCATGTTCAATCCTTACAGTTCTCTTAAGACACATCACTGTTCCTTGGGAAAAGCACTGATTTTACCCGCATTTACCGCATTGCTCTTTTTTCTGTGGGGGTTTCTTTTCCCGGATTTTATCAATGCGCATCCAATGATATTTGCAGGAACTGGATGTGTTGCTTTAATCGTTGCCAGCGGAGCTATACCGATCCTGTATCTGGTAATGGATGATCGTGCTTTTAAGAAGGCACGAGAAGAACATTATGCCAAACAATTGAAGCTGTTGTTGCCAAAGGATCTTACATGCAGAATTGCACATATTTTATGGGTTACTGTTGAAAAAGCGGAAGGTGGATGGATACTGGATGGCAAAGAGGAAATGTTTGGATATTGCTCCTTTGTCAATTATTTCATGATTGAACCGGATACAGATCTGGCAGTCATCAGTGATGGTGACCGATTCTGTGCTTATGTAAAAAGGGATACTAAAACAGAATGCTTTTATCATAAGATAGAGGATTAAAATTTGGGTAGAGACATCTTAAATAAATGGAGGTGCATAATAATGGAAAACTATCATTTTACAGAGCTTGTGGAAAAAGAAAAGGGCTTCGAATTCTATCAGGCTTTTCGTGAGGAAGAAGACTGGATCATCGGAGGCAAAGGAAATACCTACTGGTTTATCATTATGAAAGATCAATCTGTCAAAGAAACATATATCGGAAAGCTGGAGGATGGTATATGGGTTGATCATAAAATCAAAGGTAAGGGAAAAAAGAAAACCATTCAGGAAATGCCTGCAGGAAGCACGATCCAACGGATTGAGGGAAGAGCTTACTTTATGCAGGATGCAGAATGGGTCTTAAACAGAAAACCAAGAGTGATCGAGGATTCTCATCCCCATTTTCACTATGTTTATGGCATAGGCGACAAGGCATTGGATGTATCAGAAGCCTATGGTGTAAGCATTGCATTCTCTGATATTAAAGATCCTTCAGCCGGTTTTCATTTGAGATATCTTTATACCGGAGATGATGTAAAAGCCCCTGATTAAAATATAAAGAAACAATTTACGGAGGCCGGGATGATCTGCAAAGTAAAAAAGATACTGAATCTCCGGTTTTATGCAAGGCAGGAAAAGATTGAAAACTATATTTTCTGTGCTTTTGATAATACTTGTAATTGCTTTTCTGGTTGTGTTTGTTTTGGCAAAACAAAAGAAGATCTTTATCAATACATGGTTTGTCGATGAAAACAAGAGCACAATCGGTGCAGATGTTTCCTCATATCAGGCGGTTATCAACATGAATGAGCTAAAGGAACAGAATATTGCATTTATTTATATCAAGGCTACTGAAGGCAGTTCCTTAGTAGATGAGAGATTTTCTTGCGGACAATGAGCCTGAGGCACCTTCTGACATGAATAAAATCCTGGAAACCTTTCCTAATGAGAAGGTAATGCTGATTCCGTTGGTTCTGTAATCACAGAATAAAACCGGCACGATGATGAAAGAGACGGTTTATCACCGTCTCTTTTCAAGTTATAATGGTTATAGTTTGTTGTTCAAATCAAAAAGAAAGGTTTACGTATGTATATAACGGAATCAAGAACAGGACAGAAGCTGTTCGAATGCAATCTTCCTGAGGATTTTCAAATCAGGGCATCCAAATCCATAAAAAGTTATCCTAACAACCAGAAAATTCATCTGGAAATCATAGCCAGAAAAAATCAGTGCCGGATTACCTATCAGACAGGTGAATCCTACATGTATGAGAAAAAGATCTTCCAGAGTCCGTTTAAAATTTCACAACCACATCCGTTAGGCACACAGGACCCTGACGGTGTATGGTATACAAATCTGACTTCCTTATATGAAGATCTTGATCACATTGCTTCTTCTGTTGCCCAAAAGAGTGTCACAGCATTGAGCTATTTCAATCTGCCGGATAGAGTACTCAATGAGATGCGTTCAGACTTTCAGAAATCGGTCAGTCTTTTTGTCAATCAGACACAGATTCTTGGTTCATTTCAAGCTGTTCCGGTAGGTTCAAATATCAGAAACTATCTGTTTGAAGGCGGAATGGGTGTATATGAAGCAGATGGAAAAGCAATAGCCGTATGTATCGGCCGTAACGGATTGGAAGTAGATGTCATGCAGATGCAGGGTGTCTATGAAAATATCACAGGTGAACCCTTTGGCAGAGCGAGTGACAATCCCTATATCGTTGCATCCACCTGTATGTGGGATATACCGTTTATTTACACATTTGTTTCTGACAATAAAGATGATATAACAATCTTCATGGAATTTGTTGAAAGCATGAAAATGGTTCCGCAATGTAAGAAGGAGATTGAACAGCTGAAAGAGAAAGTAAGCCAGTACCAGCTGCAGAAAGCACAGATGGAAGCGATGCAGAATCAGCAGATGTGGAATATGGCTTTTGCCCAGCAACAGCAGCAGTTCGCTGCCATGGACAGACTGACACAATCCATTCACCAAGATCTCGACAGTTTCCATAACAATCTCTTTGCACAAATGCAGCAGAATGATGCCCGTATTCATACAGGACCTCAATATGCTGGTGGGGAATCACTGGATGATAAAATCCAGAGAATGCGTCATGAATCCATGATGGGTGTAGATACATACGACAGAGATGATGGTACAACGGTGGAATATTCAACTATGTCAGATCGTGTATTTGAAAACAATCTGGATTCCACACAACATTTCGGAACGCACAACTACTATGATGATTTTGTTCCGGATGGCTGGCATGAACTCAAGAAAAAATAAAATCGGTATATCAGATATACCGATTTCTTTTATTTCTTGAACCCGTCACGTAGTGATACGCTGCGATTGAATACGAGATGGTCTGCACTGCTGTCCTTGTTGTCGAGACAGAAGAAGCCGATTCTCATAAACTGGAAGGTTGGTGCATTTGTGCCGGTTCTGTTTTCACGTTCGTCAAATTCCTTTGCGACATCCTGCATGGATTTTTCAACCTTGCATCCATGAAGAACGGTAAGGCTTTCCGGATTCAGAGCTTCTAAGAAGTTCTTGCCTGGCGCATCGGGCATTTCATCCATGAACAGATTATCATAGAGACGGACTTCCGCATCAAGGCAGTTTTCACTGTCTACCCAGTGAATTGTAGCACCCTTGACCTTTCTGCCGTCTTTTGGATTGCCACCCTGTGAATCAGGATCGTATTCACATAATACTTCAACAACTTTGCCGTTTTCATCTTTGATGCATCCGGTGCACTTGACAAGATATGCACCTTTCAGACGGACTTCAAATCCCGGATAAAGTCTCTTGTATTTCGGAATAGGTGTTTCCATGAAGTCATCTTCTTCAATCCAGAGATGCTTGGAGAAGGTGATGGTATGTGTTCCCTGGGAAGGATCTGTCGGGTTGTTTTCCACTTCGAATGTTTCAGACTGTCCTTCCGGATAGTTCGTGATTGTCAGCTTGACAGGGTGAATAACCGCCATGGTTCTTTCTGCTGTCTTGTTGAGATCATCACGCAGGCATCTTTCCAAAACGGAGAATTCGATGATGTTGGAACTCTTGGCAACACCGATGGAATCACAGAAGTTGCGGATGGAAGCAGCTGTATAACCTCTTCTTCTTAAGCCGCAAAGGGTAGGCATTCTCGGATCATCCCAACCGGACACATAGTTTTCTTCAACAAGCTGTCTGAGCTTTCTCTTGCTCATGACAGTGTGATCGATGCCTAAGCGTGCAAACTCAATCTGTCTTGGCTTATGGTAAGGAATGGAAACATTTTCCACAACCCAGTTGTAGAGTGGACGGTGGTCTTCATATTCCAGAGAACAAAGGGAATGGGTAATGCCTTCAAGAGCGTCCTGGATCGGATGGGCAAAGTCATACATCGGGAAGATGCACCATTTTGTTCCCTGACGGTGATGGTTGATATATCTGATGCGGTAGAGTACCGGGTCACGCATATTGAAGTTGCCGCTGGCAAGATCGATTTTGGCACGAAGTGTCATTTTGCCTTCTTCGATTTCACCGTTCTTCATCTTTTCAAACAAAGCCAGATTCTCTTCAATCGGTCTGTCACGATACGGAGATTTGGCAGGTGTTGTTGTATCACCGCGGTATTCCTTGAACTGTTCCGGTGTCAGCTCACATACATAAGCCAAGCCCTTTTTAATCAGTTCAATCGCATATTCGTAGTCCTGTTCAAAATAGTCTGATCCATAGAAGAATCTGTCGCCCCAGTCAAAACCAAGCCAATGAATGTCCTGCTGAATGGCATCCACATATTCGGTATCTTCTTTTGCAGGATTTGTGTCATCCATACGCAGATTACAGATACCGTTGAACTTTTCAGCCATGCCAAAGTCGATGCATAAAGCTTTGCAGTGACCTATATGGAGATATCCGTTTGGCTCAGGAGGGAAACGTGTATGAACTGTCAGTCCTTCAAACTGGCCGCCTTCAGCGATATCCTGTTTGATAAAATTGTAGATGAAGTTACGATTTTCATTCTCTTCGTCTACTTCCGGATTCATTTTCTCTTCAATCATGTTTCTGTCTCCTTTATTAAACACAACGATTATATAACTTGTTTGTTTTTTAGGCAATAAAGGGAATTTGATTTCTCTTTATAATATATTGTGATAGGATAAAATCATGAAAAAGAAAACCGATTGGATACATATTATTGCCTGTTTTATCTTTTATGTTTCCATCATTACGGAATATCTTGTTGCTTATCAGAAACAATGCAGTATGATCTGCATGCTTCTTGTGGCTTTATATCTTCTTTTTGTTTTGAAAGTCAAAGAAAAAAGATACAAAAAGTATAGGCTGCTCATCGGTGTTGTTTCATTATTATGCAGTTTCCTATACTTTTTGAAAGAACAATTTATCCTGCAGATTCTTTTTACGTGTTTCTGTTTTCTTTTGGGCATTGGTGAAAGAATCATCAAATACAAGGATACAAAAGAAGTATGGAAGAGGCCGTTTCTTGATGAAAAGATAAAATATGCAGTTTCTGTTCTGCTTAGTGTATTTGGAACGGTTGTATTTTCATTGCTGATGTATTATGATTTCTGCCCAAACAAATTTGTAGAACAATTTGCAGAAAAGGAAGAGAATCGTTTTACATATCCTTCTTCCGAAATACTTGAATATGATGCTTCAACAACAATACAGACGAATCGTGTTTATGATGAGGCTTATCCCAACAGTGCCTTTGATTTGATTTATGATCCAAAGCATTGTGAAGAAGGGGTATTCATATGGATTCATGGAGGGAATTATTTAACCGGTCATAAAGATGATGATAACCAAAGCAGGAACCTGATGAAAAACGCTGTAAAGGAAGGATTCCTGGTAGTTTCCATGGACTATGCTTATATGACGGATTATCGTTTTCCTGTTCCTATAGTACAGTTGGATGCTTTGTTCCGGTATCTGCTGGATCATCAGGAAGAACTGCATCTGAATATGGTAAATATCTGTTTATGCGGAACAGGAAGCGGTGCAGATATAGCTTTAAATTATACTGCAGCTGTAACAAACAAAGATTATGCAGATCTTTTGGATCTGCATCCATGCCTAAATGATATTCAGGCAGTTGTATTGGTATCGGCATTATACGATCCTTCCAAAGCTAAAGAGACAGGGTTGATTCTGACAGATTATATTGCTTGCCAACAATATCGCATGTATTACAACACATTGGATCTTTCTTTCATGCCATACAAAGTGCTTGATTATATCAATTCCTCTTTTCCGCCATGCATCATCGCAGACGGAAATACAGGAACCTATGTAAAACAGGCACATACCATGGATGAACGATTGGATCAGCTTGATGTGTATCATGAGAGCTTGCTGTATGATGATGCATCATCACAGAAAGAACTTGTACAAAAGAGCTTTGATTTACAGAGGAGCCATTTTACTTCTGCAGTGCATGGAAGACTCATTGATCTTTTACGAATGATCAAAGAAGAATAATTCGCATTTTTTTCCGTTTACATAGTAAAGGAGGACACAACTTATGGAAATTACTTACACAAAATTGGATGAAGAAGGTACATTTCGTGTTGATGTGGAATCACAGGATCAGGAAGAGATTGAAGATGCTGCGATTGAATGGGTGAAGATCAAGGAATATTTCTTAAATGAATTTCATTTTGATATTCCATCTGCAGAACAGGTAATCGATATGTTTGATTTTCTTCTTGATCTTGTTCCGGAAGAAAAGATTGATGAAGAGATGATGAAGAGAATGTCAGGAAAATAATCGTCCATATGATCATTGCTTTACAAAAGGGGGTCTTATCAATGTTGGGTGTTATACTGTTTTATTTCATACTCAGTCCGTTATTACCGATGATTTATCTGATCAAGAAGTATTTTGAAAACGGATCTAACAGGATTGTGATCAGCCTGATCATGCTTGTGGTATGTGCTTTGTTTCTTTTCTTAGGAGAGTTTTATGCGGATCATTCCCATGGATTTGACGGCATGAGGGCATTAGGAGCTGTTTGGGGAGGATTTGCAGGTATGATCATTTCTGTTATTTTTCTGATTATGGCAATCATGAAAATGTTGATTTGAAGTAATGAATTTTTTATAGCGATCGTTATATAAGAAACATAAACCGAAAGCCATTGAACCCCTTCGGGAATGATGCTATAGTGGGGATGAAGCACCAGGGAATATGCCCGTTTATAAAAAATTTCTCTTATTTTGAAGAAATTCTCGAAAAAAATGAAATTTTCAGAGAATAAATAAAGTAGGAGGAAATTTAAATGGCAGAAAAGAATTATCCGAATACTTTATCCCTTGCGCTTGATGCATCGGAAGAAAAGGCAAAACTTGACACGAATGCCAAATACCTTGTCGCCAACAGGGACATACTGGCAAGGATACGCAAATGGTGCGTCCCCGAGTTCGCCAGGATGGAGAGGGAAGAGGAAAGATGGAGAACATGGGAGGCCTGGGAGAAGGAATAGAGAGAAGGGCTCTGGAAAAAGGAAAGGAACAAGGCAGTGAACAAGGAAGAAACCTGCAGAAAATCGAGACTGCAAATAGCATGCACAGTTTAGCACTGTCAGACAATATTATTGCTGCTTCTTTAAAGATTAGTGTAGATGAAGTCAAGGAAATTCTTGGTGAAAAGAAATCTGACAATTTCCAATAAGCAGACTGTCTTTGCAGGAAAGAAAGTGAATCCATATTGCAATGCAAAATGATGTAAAAGCTTCTCAGGGAGACATAATTCCAGGAAGCTTTTTATTTTGTATGTTAATTAACTTAAGATAGGCCTAATTTTTTTGTATTGTGCAGAGAATACTTTTGAAAATATCCAAATCGGTCTATTGATGTGATGATTGAAAGGCTAACGTCGGTAAGAAATAATACAACTAAATCAGACAGATCATCATTACAGAAGTAATCCATGATAAAATACAATACAGAAGTTATTCCAAAATGGTTTATATTCATTTTTACATAGGCGTGTTTTTTACATTTATCGAAATTGTCGCCGCTAATACCCCTTGCTTTAGCTATGGGGATACAGCGGTTTTTTTTCTAAGAGTATTGTATTAGAC